>CAYJFE010000057.1:0-7374 GCA_964369165.1 uncultured Desulfovibrionaceae bacterium
CCTTGCGCACGACAACAAAAGGCAACGACAATTTTTGCGTCATTCTTGCTCTTTAGCTTATGCAATAAATTATTAATTGAAGTACGTACATTAGCTTCGAAAAATTAATAAAAAAAGGAAGCTCATTTGAACTTCCTCTTTTTTTGCAATAAAAATCTAATTATTGTTTGCTTGCAACATAGTTGATAGCATCTTTAACTTTCAAGATTTTTTGTGCGTCTTCATCAGCAATTTCTACGCCGAATTCTTCTTCCATAGCCATGATGAGCTCTGTAAGATCCAATGAATCTGCGCCCAAATCTTCTACGAAAGAAGCTTCGAGGGTGATTTCTTCATCAGAAACGCTTAATTGATCTTTAATAATTTGTTTTACTTTTGCTTCAGCTGACATAGTGTCCTCCAAAAAAATTTATGTGTTATTATGAATACATACCGCCATTAACAGCAAGTATTTGACCTGTAATATAAGAAGCTTTATCAGAAGCCAAGAAGGAAACCGCCTCAGCTACTTCAACAACTGTGCCTAGTCTTCCTAAAGGAATTTTGCCAGCATAATCGGCTTTCACTTCATCTGACAAAATTTCTGTCATATCTGTTTCGATAAAACCAGGAGCGACAGCATTTACTGTGATATTCCTTGAACCTAGCTCTTTTGCAAGTGATTTTGTCATGCCAATAACGCCAGCTTTTGACGCAGCATAATTGACTTGCCCAGCATTACCCATTTGTCCAACCACAGAGGAAAGGTTGATGATTCTACCAGCTTTTCTTTTTGACATAATTTTAGCAGCTTCACGCATACAAAAAAATGTGCCTGCCAAGTTTACATCTACAACAGAAGTAAAATCGTCGTCTTTCATGCGCAAAACAAGGCCATCTTTTGTGATGCCAGCATTATTCACCAAGACATGAAGATCCATCTTGCCTTTTACTTCTTCTTTGAAGAAATTGTTTACTTGCTCATTATCGCCAATATTTAGCTGAAATGCTTGAGCTTTTACACCAAATTCTTCTAATTCGGAAACAATTTGCATTGCTTCTTCTTTTTTTGAATTGTAAGTGATAACAACGTCATAGCCATCACGAGCAAGAGCAAAAGCGCAAGCTTTGCCTATTCCGCGTGAACCACCTGTTATTATTGCTGTTTTATTTTGTTCTGACATATAATTTCCTATTGTCTTTAAAAGCTTGTAGGGAGTATAGGAAAAAAAAAGAGAATTATCAAGCTTTTTATTTATTAAATTTTGTTAGAAATTCTACAAAAATTACTATACCTTACAAACTTCAAGAAGAGCTGAACCCCAAGTCAGTCCTCCGCCAAAAGTGGTAAGGAGAATTTTGTTATTATCTTCAAGGCTATTTGCTTCAAAAATATCACTCAAAGCAAGAGGGATTGATGAAGCTGAGGTATTGCCGTATTTTTGCACATTGATAAAACGTGCTTTTTCGGGCACTTCTAATTTATCATAAACAGCTTCAATAATACGAATATTTGCTTGATGAGGCACAGCAAAACGGATATCATCTAAGCTAAGATCATTTTTGCCTAAAATATCTTTACATGACTGCGCCATTGAGCGGATAGCGTGCTTATACACTTCCCTACCCTGCATTTGTAAGAAAAAATCTTCCTTAAGCTCATAGCCTACATGGCCTATAAGAGCTGTTCCTCCGCCAATAGTAATAAGATCTTTCAAAGTGCCGTCGGCATAACAAAGAGAATCAATTATTTTTAATTGTGGTTGGTTAGCATCAGACAAAGGCGCATTTGACAAAACAACTGCAGCAGCAGCATCGCCAAATAATACACTTGTCGAGCGATCAAGATAATTCATTCTACGGCTTAATGATTCACTTGTTACAAACAAGACTTTTGCTTTAGGATTTAGGGCAAAAATCGAGCGAATAAGCTCAATGCCATACACAAAACCTGAGCAAGCCGCATTTATATCTAATGCAAATAATTGTTTATTTTCTTTAATCTCTAAAGCACCTGCAACAAGACAAGCCATGCTTGGAGTGAGCATTTGCGGAGTGCAAGTAGCTACAAAAATATGCGTGAGTTCATTCGCTTCAAGATTTGCTAATAAAAGAGCTTCCTTCGCAGCTTTTATTGCAAAATCTGCGCTATTTTCTTCCTCTTTTAAAATATGTCTTTGCAAAATACCTGTTCTTGTGCGAATCCACTCATCAGAGGTATCCATAATTTCTTCTAAATCAGCATTTGTCAGAATTTTTTCTGGCAAAGCAACAGCAAGACTATTGATATACAAGTCCATAAAATACCATCAAATATTTATATAAGTTAGGGGCGTTAAGCAAAAATCGTCTTAGAGATTTCTAAAGGCTTCGGCATTTGCAATATCTTCATTTTCTTGCAATGCTTGGATAAGGCGATCATTTGTGCCACTTTCTAAGGCATTAAAAGCCATGCGAACGCCAGAAGTGATTGAGCGAATATCAGAAGAGCCGTGCCCTACCATGCAGACGCCTTTAAGGCCAAGCAAGGGTGCACCGCCGTATTCGGAGTGATCGATTTTCTTTTTGAGTTTGCTAAAAGCTTTTTTAGAAAGAAAAGCACCAATTTTGGGTAATATACCATTAGATAAAAGTTCACGCTTCAAAAGAGTCGTGATCGATAAAGCAAGGCCTTCGCTCAATTTGAGAGCAATATTTCCCACAAAACCATCGCAAACAGCCACATCAACATCGCCTGTGAAAATATCCCTACCTTCAATATTACCCATGAAGTTTAGGTTATGCGCTTGATTTAATAAAGGAAAACTTTCTTTAACAAGAGTATTACCCTTGCCTTCTTCTTCGCCTATGCTTAAGATGCCCACTTTTGCATCTTCACCAGTCAAGCCCTGCATATAGCTAGAGCCCATAAGACCGAATTGAAAAAGGTGTATGGGCTTACATTCGACATTTGCGCCGACATCTAGCAAAAGCATAGGTTTTTTCATTGTAGGCAAGAGAGTAGCAAGAGCAGGCCTTTCTATACCAGAAACCCTGCCTATAATAAACATTCCGCAGGCAACAGTTGCGCCAGAATGTCCCGCACTAAAGACACCGCCTACAATCTTGTCTTTAACAAGGCGACAAGCCACTTGTATGGAGGAATCTTTCTTTTTGCGTAAAATATCAGAAGGCTTTTCGTCCATCATCACAATTTCAGAAGCGTGAACAATTTCATAGTCCACATTCTTTGTACTGCAAGTTTGAAGAACTTTTTCAATCTCTTCTGAATTACCTACTAAAACAACTTTACCATTGCATTGCCTTGCAGCTTCTAAAGCGCCAGGCACAACAATAGACGGGCCAAAATCCCCGCCCATTGCATCAACTGCTACAGCCTTTGCTAGTTGTTCCATAAATTATGCGTTAGACTCAACATTTAAAACTTGACGATCTTTATATTTACCGCAAGTTGGGCAGATTGAGTGTGAACGTGTTGGTGCGCCGCATGAGCAATATACTACATTTACTGCTGTCAAAGCATCGTGTGAACGACGCATACCTTTACGTGAACGTGATTTTTTATTTTGTTGAACTGCCATGGCAAACTCCTTGGAAGAAAAGCAATATTATTTTGCTATCTTTAAATTTTTCAATTTGTCAAAACGAGGATCTGTGCTTTCTTTATCACAATCGCAAGAATTGAGGTTTTTATTTGTGCCACATACGGCGCAATAACCTTTACAATCTGCTTTACACACGGGTTTAATCGGCAAAGCAAGACTGAACTCTTCCCAAAGCAAAGAAGCAATATCAAGGTGAGCATTTGAATATTTGTCTAAATAAATCAAAGAAGTATTTTCATACCCTTCTTCATTCACCAAAAATTCATTCCCTTCATCGTCTGTATAGGTAGCGTCTGGAAGTTCTTCAAATTCCTCAAACTTTGCAGAAATTTCATAGATTGCGCTATCACTGCATCTATCGCAAGACATTTCAACCTTTGCAGATAAAGTGCCGCGAATAATGCAACCCTCAGCTTGCTTTAGCAAAAAAACTTTTGCCACAACAGGCTCGGTAATTTTGCACGAAACCCCAAATTC
Source organism: uncultured Desulfovibrionaceae bacterium (assembly GCA_964369165.1). Classification (GTDB taxonomy): domain Bacteria; phylum Desulfobacterota; class Desulfovibrionia; order Desulfovibrionales; family Desulfovibrionaceae; genus CAYJAZ01. The sequence continues at coordinate 4,062 of CAYJFE010000057.1, forward strand.
TTCAAGCGGTGCAGTAAAGAGGCTTTGATCATCAAAGCTCATTTCAATACCACTTTCGGGAATATCCTTTAAAGAAATGGAAGTTTTCATTATGCTCCTGCTTCATTCTATACCGACGAGTATCTTTCACCTCGTATGAGTGGGGAACAATAGCCTTTTCTTTTGGATTTGTCAAGTTTAAGGCATAGACTTTAAATTTAATTTTTTAATTTTTATTATCAAGCACTTAGAATTTTTTTCTTCTTCTGATAATTTCAGTTTTTCTCTACTTATCTCACAAAGGTTGCTAATAATTCAGAAAGTACAACTGCTCTGTCGGCTTGCATATAGGATAAAATTTTTCCAGAATCTTCGCCTTTCATACCTGCTAAAATACGCACGGCAACTTTTTCGTCTAAGTCAGCCAAAACTGTTGCTGCTTGTCTTGGTTTCATATTCACATACATATTGATAAGTTGTTTATATTTTTCATCGCCTTGCTCTTTAGCTGAACCAACCATCTCGCCTACTTGCCCTTCAATGCCACGGAGTTCTTTTATACGTGCTTGCATTTGTTGCTCTAAAGCTTTCAATTCTTGCTCACGACGATTCAATTCTTCTTCTTTCAAGCCTAAAGTGTCGCTTGAAACATAGGGATTTTGCACTGTAGGCGCAGGGATATTGCTTGCTGAGGCGCTGTCAGGTCTTTGAAAATTTTCTAAAGCTGTAGGAGATTTCATAGGAGCTATTTGCGGAATCATAGGTGAAGCGTTTGGAATTGCTGCATCAGGGTTTGGAGTAGGAGGAATATTTTCAGCTGCATAGGCAGATTGCACACCAAACAAGACATCGTTTTCTGCTTGAATTTCAGAAGCTTGACTATTATTTTCAACTTCTCTGCTTGAAGGAACGTCAATATTTTGAGCTTCAAGACGAGCTAAAAGACGTTTTTCGCTTTCAGTTGGAGCTTTTCTTTGACTTTCTTCAAATTTTTCTACCAAACTTGTAAATTCAAAATCAGAAATATCTGAAGGCACAAACAAAAAGCCAACTAACAAAGCTACTTTTATGCTTCCTATAAAAACAACAAGACCTAAGATTTTATTAAGATAGAAGCTCTTCGTCTTCGCCGCTCTTTCTGATGTGCTTAGATGCGATGATTTCATCGAAGAATTTTTGTTCTTTGTGTTTTTCGTCTTCAACATATCTTTGTCCTTGTTTTTCTTTGAGTTTTTCTAGCATTTTTTTATCGCGGGCTTTTTCTGTCAACACTTCTCTGGCTTGTTCTGCTTTCTTTGTCCAGACTTGCAGATATTTTTGTGATTCCACCAAATCGTGCCTTAAACCCTTGATAAAATTTTCAATAACCCATCTTTGTTCTATTTCGTCCGCTTTCAAATTTGCTAAGCGGTACTGTTCTTTTTCAAGACTTTGTATAATGGCTTCAAGTCTTCTTTCTTCACGCATGCGCTCATTTTCCATTTGTGCAAATTGAATTTTTGCTTCTTGCTCTAGCTGTGAGCGGTATTTGAGCACTTGTTCGAGTGAAAATTTGAATGCCATACATTGTCGCTTTTTTGACGTTTACTTCTTTGCCTTAGCCTTATGCTTTCTTTATTGCATATACTGTGCCAAAGTTTGAGAATTATGAAAATGATAATAATCTTCACAAACACAAAGCTTTATGAAGAAAGCTTTGCTTTTTTATCAAAATAAGCGTTTAATCTTTCAAGAAAAACAATGGGAGAATTAGGCAATAAGAGCTTTATTTTATTATATTCTTCTTCTGCCAAATCTTTTTGTTCACCCTGTATATGCAATTCAGGTGCATCATTATTAATAAAGCGCAAACGATAAGGCATGGCTAAAGTAGTTGAAAGCTCTCTTTCTTTTGCATCAATATATAAAAGCTTCTCTTCACTTGGCTTTATGCCATAATCGAATCTTGTCAAAAGACAAGCTTGCGAAGCTTGATCAAAAAAAGGTAGAGCTAGTTCTTTTGCAAGATTTTTTATATCGCTTTTTGTTATCCCCACTTCAACAAAAGGTGAAGCTATTTTCAATTCCCTCAAAGCTTGCAAACCTGGACGATAGATCGACAGATCATCAATATTCGTTCCATCACAAAGAGTGTAATCGGCTGTTTTTCCAAGCATAAATTCAAAAATTGCCTTTTTACAAAAATAGCATCTTTTGTGTGTATTTTGCGCAACCTCTTCAAACAATAGAGGATTGAAATTATACGATTCAACTTCTAAATCAAGCTCTTTGGCAAAAAAAGCCAATACTTCTTCTTCATTTTTTGGGATGTGCGCGCCACTGATATGCAGAATTTTATAATCGTTTACATTGCTTTGATTTTCTTGAAAAGCATTCTTGACAGCAAGGGCTAAAAGCCTGCTATCAAGCCCACCTGAGCAAGCAAGTGCGATTTTTTTCTTATTTTTAAGCCACAAGATCAAGTCTTGCCATTTTTGTTTGTATGTAGTATCTTCCATGAGATTAAAATAATCTTTTTTTACTTTTTGACAATATTATTTTAATCAATTTTTAAAAATAAAGATAAAATATTATGATAAATGTACTTTTTGATCATAGTCGCACAGCTCGCATAGGCTTACCCGAAGCAGTTTTTTGCCAAGGCAAGGACACAAATGTTTTGCGCACAATGGTGAAGGAATTTCACTTCAACAAAAACCCTATTCTTTTCACACGCTTAACTCCAGAAGTTTTTGCACAATTTTCAGAAGAAGAGCAAAAGCTTGTGAATTATGACTATCTTTCACGCACAGCCTATACTTTTTCCCTTCCAAAGCAAGAAAAGGGGAAGGTTGCTATAGTTTCCGCTGGCACAGCAGACGCGCCTACCACTCGTGAAGCTTCACGTACCCTTGAATATCTTGGCATTGAGCATACTTTGTTTGAAGATAATGGCGTAGCGGGCCTTTGGAGGCTGACTTCTAATCTTGAAAAAATCAATTCACACGATGTAGTAATCGTCGTAGCTGGCCTTGACGCTGCCTTAGCTTCCGTACTTGGTGGTCTCACATCAAAACCGATTTTTGCTGTCCCAACTTCAGTAGGCTATGGCATTGCTGAAAAAGGCAATGTTGCAATGGGCTCTATGCTTGCATCTTGCGCACCTGGCGTTGGCGTTTTTAATATTGATAATGGCTACGGAGCCGCCTGCGCTTCTGTACGCGTGTTAAATCTTCTTTATCCTAATATATAGGTGAATTATGCATAAAATACCTGAAAAATGTTTAGAGCGTGAGCACTGCAAACATCATAAAGACAAGAATAAACCAGACCATTGCCCTGAACATAAACACGA
>CAYJFE010000057.1:7474-16510 GCA_964369165.1 uncultured Desulfovibrionaceae bacterium
CATCACCACGACGGAGATGGACACCAACACCACGAGCATGGGCATTGCCACAAACACAAGAAATTTCACGGAAAAATTTTAGTCTTGCGTCCTCAATCGGGCATTTCTGGCGATATGCTGCTTTCAGGCCTTGCTACTTTGACAAAGACAAGCAATGAAGAATTAAAAACTCTCTACAATTTGCTAAAACTCCCTGTAGAAGCAGAAATTTCCATCAATCCGCACGCATTGAATGAAATTTCAGGTTTTAAAGCTGAAATAAAACTTCCGCATGAGCACGCACACAGAAATTTGCAAGATATTTCAAATATTATACATCAATCAGAAATGACTGCAAAAGCAAAAACTTATGCTCTAAATGCTTTCACAATGCTCGCCATGGCAGAAGCAAAAGTGCATGGAAAAAGTATTGATGAAGTGCATTTTCATGAAGTCGGCGCGCTTGACAGTATTGTAGACACCTGCCTTTGCGCTATGCTTTTTGATAAACTCTCGCCTGATTACTTTATTTCTGGCCCTCTTCCCATTGCTGATGGAATGATACAATGCGCCCACGGCCTCATTCCCTCCCCTGCGCCTGCCGTGCTACATCTATTAAAAGATGTTGCTATCACACAAAGCGAAGGAAAAGGAGAAATGGTAACGCCAACGGCACTCTCCCTACTCAAAGCATTTAATGCCAACTTTGGTTCATGGCCACAAATGATTTTTGAAGAGCATTGCATTGTCTATGGCTCTCGCATTATTCCAAATATTCCTAATGGCGCAATTTTTGCTTTAGGCAAAGCTTAGAACTAGCTTTGAGAGCTTAAAGACAAAATCACAGAAAAAAAAGCTATGAAATACAGTCATACAAATGTATTTCATAGCTCAAGTATAATTCTATTCTTATATCTTATAAAATCGAGCCAGCAGTATCGCGGCTTAGTTCACGCGCGGCCATAACAGCAAGTCCTGCAAGTAATGCTGTGTATTTATCATCACGCACGTGTAGTATAAAGTTATCAAAAAAGATATTATGTACTGTTAAATTGAAGCGTTCTGCAATACTACCGATAACAACATCATTCATTTTTACAATGTAGTTAACACCAAGTTTGTCGTTAATACTTTGCATAAAAAGTTTACCGTCTGCTGTATCCATTTCAAAAGTGTCGTGCATAACATCAACTTTTTGCTTAAATGTTCCGTAGGCTTCGCCCTTTACAAAAAACTCATAGGTAGACATAAGCTTGAGAATTTTTTTCTGCATATGGAAAACTTCTTTACCACTTAACTCTTCACGCACATAAAAATTGAGAAGTGGAATAGTTGCTTCTATTTGATACATAGGTCTTTCATCAAAGTCATAAAGAGTGAATTTTTGCCCTGTAATTTTGAAATCTTCATCAAAGCGATAGAGCTTTCCTAAATTTTTATCATTAGGCAATGGAAGTATTTTATTCTCCTGCACATAGGCTTCAAGAATAGGCTGAAGATCATCAACCATGGTTTGATAAAGCAATGAATAACAAATTGCGTGTTTATTGCTAAAAAGTTTCATATCAGAATATCTTGATTTGACATTTTCTATATAAGGCTGATTTTCAGGTGAGTTAAAGAAAGTAGGAATATCGTTTACTGCAAGATAAAAACTGCCTAAAAGCTTGTGTATATAAAGAAATTCTCCGCCTTGGCCTGGTCCAAAAATCATACATTTCCCACGTATTGTTTTCACTTTTCCAAGCCACGGTTTACCTAAAGTAGAATCCATATCTTTAAAAGCATCATAAAGCTCTTCAATGCTGATATTATTAGGATTAGCAACTTTCTTTGTTGAGCTTACAAGGGAATTATAGGATTCTGGAGACGACATGATGTATACAACTGCGCCTACAACCATTATAAGTGTCCCAATAATTATTTGACTTGTTGATTCATAGTCAAGAAAGATATAGTATAAGCTATACAAAATGATAAGTATGCCAACTGCTTTTAAAGCTAAAGATTTAAATTTCATAATAAATTCCTCGATACCTTGTTATAGATTTTTATATTTGTAATGCAAATACATAGGCCATACGCTAGAAAAGCAGGACACAAAAATAAAGAATGCGCTGCAAGTCAAACTAGTCATAGAAAGTTTATAGCAAGAGTGTATAATTGTCAATAAATTCGGGTATAAAAAAGATAAATCTAGTTTTTCCTGCTTCAAGCAACACGCACTTTATAACAAACTTGACAAAAACAAAAAGACCCTACTATACTTTCTACTTGCCTATGAAGCTTTAGAATGAATAAATTTTTAATAGTTAAGAATAAGCATATTTCGTGCAAGTGAGAATTTCGTGAAAAAAACCAAGATCAACACCCTGTCTACAACACTCCTCAATTGGTATAAAAAAAATGCCCGTGCTCTTCCTTGGCGCACGGATTATAATCCCTATCACGTCTTTATTTCGGAACTTATGCTACAGCAAACGCAAATGGAAAGAGGTGTTTCCTATTTCAATAGATGGATAGAGCTTTTTCCTACTCTCTTTGATGTGGCAAAGGCCAGCGAAGAAGAAATTCTGCACGCTTGGGAAGGCCTTGGCTATTACAGGCGCGCGCGTTATTTACACGAAACAGCAAAGAAAATTTGCGCTGAGCATAATGGTATTATTCCAAACAACAAAGAAATTTTGCAATCATTCAAAGGCCTTGGTGATTATACTATAGCCGCAATTCTAGGCATTGCCTATGAAAATGATATTGTCACTATCGACGCAAATGTTGAGCGAGTTTTTTCACGCCTTTTTTGTATTGAGGGCGACACAAAAAAAAATCCTGCCAAATCAAAGATAAAAGAATTAGCCTATGCTCATCTTCCCCTAGGGAAAGCACGTCTATATAATCAATCCCTTATGGAACTTGGCGCACTTATCTGCAAGAAAAAAGCTTTGTGTGAACTTTGCCCACTCCGCGAATTTTGCCAGGCCTATAGTAATAATTTGCAAGAAAAATTTCCAAGTCCTAAAACTAAGCAAAAACTTATCTCTGAAGAGTGGGTAGAACTTCTATTTATGAGTAATGACAAGAAAATTATTATTTCACAAAGAGATCATACAAGTCATTGGGGCGGTCTATTTCAATTTTATCCCATTGAAATTACAAATAAAAACAGAGAAAAAACGATAGAAGCCGAACTTGATTCTTTAGGTATTAGCAATAAAGACATTATGATTGAAGAAAAAACAAAAATCGATTATTCTTATACAAATCACAGAAATAGACTTAATTTTTATATTATCTACACACAATTTTCTTCAAATCAACTTTGTGAAATTTTCAAAAATCAAACAATTGAAATTAATGAATTAGCAAATTTTGCCTTTCCAGCGCCGTATAGAAAAGCAATAAATTTAATTTTTTAAAGAAAAATTTTATCTTCTCACTACTTTTTCTTTTCTTGTTCTTTTTCTCTCATTATAAAAATATTATCTATTTCAAGCTATTACAAGTGTTTCTTTTGAAAAAGTTAGCCCACGCCTACGCAAAATGCTTCAAATGATACAAAAACGACAATTTGTTTCTTTTTTCTCAAGCTATGCTAACTTGCTTTTATAATTTACGCCGAAAGGCTTTTGGCTTCTGTTTTAGGGGAAATCAAACAGAAGCCATAGAATAATTTTTTTGATTAAGGAGTTTATTTATGCAACAAGCTGCACAAAAAGGAATGCCAATCAGTCAAATGATTCATACTGTTATTGGTATCTGCATCATTTTCTTAGGAAAATACCTTCCTGCACCAAGTATGTTACTTGAACCAAGCGAAAGATTAACAAGTCTAGGCTTACCAGTTGTTGATGGAATGGTGCAATTAACCATTACCCCGCTTGGCATGGATGTTCTTGGAATGTTCCTAGGTGTTATCTATCTTTGGACTACAGTTGACACAGTTTGGCCTTGCTTCCTTGGTATTTTTGCCGCAGGTATTTCAAACTATGCACCTATGAACGCAGTTTTGAACCAATTCTTAGGCAATCCTATGGTTGTGCAAATTCTTATGGTTTTCAGTTTTTCAGGCGCACTCCTTCAATCAAACGTTGCCGCCTATATAGCTCGTTATTTGATGACAAGACCATTTGCAAAAGGAAGGCCTTGGGTGCTTACAGCCCTTTTCTTCTTCACTTGCTATATGGTTGCTCTTCTTGAAGCTGTTTCTTCTGTGTTCCTTATGTGGCCAACACTCTATGTTATTTTGAACGAAACAGGCTTTAAAAAGGGCGACAAATACACATCTTGTATGGTTGTTTCAGTTGTAGCTCTTGCTCTTTGCGCTTTCTGTACTGATGCAATCAAAAACGGTGCTTTCTTCCTTGTTAGCGCTGTTGCTGCTATGGCTGCAAATAATCCTGAAATGCACGTAGTACCTTTAGGACTTGTTCAATATCTTCTCTTTGCCTTTACTGTTTCGATTTTATTTATTATTCTCTTAACTGTCTTCATGAAATTTATTCTCCGCCTAGACTTAAGCCGTTTAGAAAACTTTGATGTTGATTCTTTAAACAGAAACCCACTTCCTCCTATGACATGGAAGCAAAAAGGCATCCTTGCTCTCCTAGGTGCTTATGTTCTTTGGATGATTTTGCCTTCACTTTTACCAAAAGGCAATCCTGTAGGCATGTTTATTACAGCCAATAACTTTGGCGGCGCTTTCCTTTTAGTGACAGCTCTCTTCTTTATACAATATAAAGGCGAAAAATTGGCGGAGATCGGCAAATGCTATGCTGCTGCTCCTATTGGAACTTTCTATCTTATCGCAGTTGCCATGTTCTTTGGTGGTGCAGTAAACAACCCTGGCACAAATATTCCACTTATGCTCGAGTTTAGCCTTGGTTCACTCTTTCAAGGCATGAGCTCTTTTGCGCTTCTTGTGACAGTTATCTTAGTTGGTATTATTCTTACAAACTTCTTCAACTCCGTTGTTGCCGGTTTGATTCTTATTCCTGTGCTTTCATCTATTGCAAACACTTATGGATTAGATGCCGCGCCTATGCTAGCTGTATTCTTCTATGCTGTATTATTTGCTCTTGCTACTCCTGCTGCTTCACCTTTTGCGGCTCTAGTCTTTGCAAATACTGATTGGGTTGACAGTGGCGATGTTGTTAAATACGGCGTTATTTATTCGCTTATCGTTGTAGCTATTCTTGTAGTTGTTGGTATTCCTTTAGCGAATATGCTCTTTTAGAACTTACGTATAAAATTACAATATAAACGAAAGCCACTTCTTTTGAGGTGGCTTTTTCATTTAATGCCTTTGACATTTTTTTAATTTTTCACTATACTTTTAATATTCAGTTTTAAAGAGGCAATACATGAAAGTAAATAAAAAAATTCCTATAATTTTAGCTCTTTTCCTTCTCTTGCTAGGCAGTGCCTATTATTACTTTAATCGCACAAGCGAAAAAGAATTTGTACTCTATGGAAATATTGACCAAAAAGAAATAGAACTTGCCTTTTTAGATGCTGGCAGAATAGCTGAAATATTTGCTCAAGAAGGCGATTATGTAAAAAAAGATCAAGTACTTGCTCGCCTTGATACTAAAAGATTAGAAGATACTATACAAATTGCCAAAGCAAAAGAAGCACAAGCAAATGCCAATCTTGACAGATTAAAAAATGGTACTCGCCCAGAAGAAATTGCGCAGGCTAGAGCCTCTGTCAATGCCGCAAAAGCGCAGGCAAATTTTGCAACAAGTCAATACAAAAGGGCAGATGATCTCCATAAAAACAATGCTTTAAGCAAGCAAGATTATGAAAACAGCCTGCAAGCCTATAATGTCGCAAATGCTGAACTTGAATTGCAAGAAAAAAATCTTGAACTTGCCCTTATTGGCCCAAGAGATGAAGATATAGCGCAAGCACAAGCCCTATTACTTGAAAGTCAAAAAAATTTAGAAGCACTCTACACCCAATTAGACGATGCCAATCTCAAAGCCCCTATTGATGCAATTGTCAATAGAAGGCTTTTAGAAGCGGGCGATATAGCCTCAGCGCAAAAAGCTGTGTTTTCTTTAGCAATAATGTCGCCAAAATGGGTGCGCGCCTATATTTCAGAGCCGCAATTAGGCCTTATAAAAGAAGGCATGAAAGCCTTTATCTACAGCGATTCGCATCCAAATAATCCCCAAGAAGCTACTGTTGGCTACATCTCTTCTGTGGCTGAATTTACGCCAAAATATGTGCAAACAGAAGAATTAAGAACAGCTCTTGTCTATGAAGTTCGCCTCTATTTAGAAGATGCCGAAAATAAATTAAGGCTGGGTATGCCTATTACCGTGCGATTAAACCATGAATGATAAAGAAAGACAGACTTCAACTTTTTCTGTCGTTCGCGCTAAGGCATTGATATATAAAGAAACAAAGCAAATGCTTCGCGACAAATCCACGCTCACTCTTGGCGTGCTCTTGCCTATTATCTTGCTTTTGCTTTTTGGCTATGGGCTTTCGCTTGATGTCAAACTTGTGCCCCTTGCCATTGTCCACGATAATTCCTCACCTCTCACATCTGATCTCTACACGCATCTTTCTTATTCAAAATATTTTGAGCCAAGCCTTGTCTATTCTTATCAAGAAGCTGAGCATATGCTCAAAAATGCAGAAACGAAGGCCATTGTGCGCCGTGAAGCGAATGATTCACCCTATGGCACTGAAAATATACAAATAATTGTGAATGGACGTGATTCAAATACCGCAAGAATTATGCAAATCTATCTACAAAATGCGATCAGTCAATGGAATTATGCACGCCTTGGCACTTCTTCTTTTCGTCAAGCCTCGCCCATTCTAAAAGAAAATGCCGGCAGTGTGGGGCAAGTGGAAGTAGAAAACCGCATTTGGTATAATCTTGAGCAAGAAAGCAGATTTTTTCTAGTGCCCGGTCTTACAGTATTAATTATGACAATTATCGGGTCTATGCTCACTTCACTTGTTATCGCAAGGGAATGGGAACGTGGCACTTATGAAGCCCTTATCGCAACCCCTGTGCATCAATTTGAAATTATCCTTGGCAAAACAATACCCTACTTTATGCTAGGACTTTGCGGATTAAGCCTTTGCCTTTTTACAGCATATTTTATTTTTGAAGTGCCTATGCGTGGCTCTTTTTGGCTTATAGTCTTATGCTCGGCAATCTATCTTATTGTGGCGCTTGCCTTTGGACTTGTTATTTCAGCCGCGACAAAAAGTCAATTTTTGGCAAATCAAGTGGTGCTTGTCACTTCCTTCTTGCCCGTCGTTATGCTTTCAGGCTTTATTTTTGATATAAAATCTGCCCCAGCTTTTGCCTACTATCTTTCGCATATCTTTCCCTCTACTTGGTATGTAAGTCTATTACAAACGCTTTTCCTCGTTGGCGACATTTGGTACCTTGTGCTCTTTGACACTGCAATTCTTTTATTGTTTGCTCTTTTCCTTCTCAATCTCACAAGAGTTAAAATCAAAAAAACATTGAAATAAGGCTTATATATGCGTCTATTTTTTGCCCAACTTTCCGTTTTATTAGAAAAAGAATTACTCTCTATTTTAAAAAATCCCAAAAATAGAGTTATTCTTATTATGCCAATCTTAGTACAAACTCTTGTATTTGGTTATGTTGCAACTTTTGACCTCAATAAAGTTGAATACGCCTTACTTGATAATGACAAATCACATTCCTCACGTGAGCTGATCGCGTATTTTGATGGCTCGCCCATTTTTCAAAGAGTCAAAACGCTAGATAATGCTTCACAAATATCTGAAATATTAGACAATAAAATGGCACTTCTTGTTCTGCACATAGAAAGTAATTTTGAAAAAGATTTGAATAACCCCCAAAAAAATAAGAATGCAAAAGTGCAAGTCTTGGTTGATGGCAGAAATAGCAATGTTGCAAATGCCGCTATGGGCTACGCGAATAATTTAGTGACTGATTTCAATTCTGCACATCTTGAAAAAAAGGGGCTCGACACTCAATCGCTGAATATTCATTCTAGAGCATGGTTTAACCCAAATCTTGAAACACGCTGGAATATTATGTCAGGTATGCTCGCAGTCTTGGGTATAATCCAAATTATTGTTTTATCTGCGCAAAGTGTAGCTATTGAAAAAGAACAAGGCACTTTTGACCAGCTTCTTGTCACTCCACTAAAGCCAATGACTATACTTATAGGAAAATCCATTCCACCCATGGTAATCGGCTTTGTACAAGCCTTATTGGTTTTAATGATTGCTCAATTTTGGTTTGGCATTTACTGCGCAGGCTCCTATACTTTACTTTTTTTCTTTCTAATACTCAATAATTATGCAGTTGTTGGCTTTGGAATTTGCATTTCTGTCTTTGCTTCCAATTTACAACAAGCCCTTCTTTATTCATTTTCAAGCATTATGCCTATGATCTTGCTTTCAGGATTTTTAACGCCTGTTGACTCGATGCCTCAAATTTTACAAACAATCACCCTTTTAAATCCTGCCCGCTACGGGGTTGAAATTTCACAGCGTATCTATTTAGAAGGTTCTAGCTTTTTTGAAATTTATCATCTACTTATTCCACTTTTCATTATAGGAACTGTAGGAATTATTATTTCTGCAAGACTCTTTCGTTCTAGTATTGATTGATTTTAGTTGAGGGAGGGGAACCCCATTTTTTTTGATAAAAATGAGGTTCCCCTCCCTCAAACTCCCTCCCTTCCTGAAAAAAACAACTTATCATAAAATTTGCACAAAGCGCAAAAGCTCTAAACTTTGATTTTCAAAATGCCACATTTGTCTTTACTCAGGTGGTCAAGGGTTTTAATGAGGAAGAAAGCTATACCTGTAGAAACAATACAGAGTATGTTTCACTGGTATGCGTAATATGCTCCACCTGAGTTTTATGGGGCTTTTTGAAAATCAAGAGTTTAGGGGTTTTTTAAGATCTTTCTAAAGATGTAAATATGCGTAGAAATAAAAAAAGAGAGCTTATCACCGATAAGCTCTCTTTTTATTGTATTAGTCTAATTGAATTTATTTCACTTCAAGAACTTCTACTTTTGA
>CAYJFE010000057.1:16610-18095 GCA_964369165.1 uncultured Desulfovibrionaceae bacterium
TTTTATTGTATTAGTCTAATTGAATTTATTTCACTTCAAGAACTTCTACTTTTGAACCGTCAGCGTGCAATACATGCACGGCACAGCCAAGTCAGGGGTCAAATGCGCGGATAACACGCGACACGTTGACAGCGGATTCACCCACCATTGGAGTGTTGATAAGGCATTCTTCAACAGGTCCTCTGTTTCCTTTATCATCGCGTGGACAGCAGTTCCAAAGTGTTGCAGGCATAAGTTGATAATTATCAATCACGCCACCTTTGATATTGATGTAGTGCATCAATGCGCCACGAGGAGCTTCAGTGAAAGCAAAAGCTTCGCCTGAATCAGGGATTGTTGGAAGATTGTAGGTGTTTTCACCAACTTTAACTTCTGCTAAAGCTTGGTCAACAATAGATAAAAGATGCCATGTTTCTTCAGCACGAGCAACGTGACGACCCATGATTGAGAAAGCTAAATCTTCGCCTAAATCGCGGAAGTTTTTCGCTTCAACACCATAGTGTTCTTTAAGCATTTTTTGACCGATAGGTGAAATTTCTTTGTTAGCAACCCACATACGTGCAAGAGGGCCAACTTCAACAGCTTGACCATTATAACGTGGAGCTTTTGCAAATGAATAAGCTTCAGGTTTTTTGAGGTCTACTTCTGTTACGCCTTCAGAGAAGTGTTTGCCTGTGTGAGCGTCTTTGAACCATGAATATTTAAGATCTTCAGTGATTTGCTTAGGATCAAATGCATGGTCTTCACCATTATAGTATACACCAGCTGGGAAGTATTTTTTGTCGCCTGAATCATTAAGTGGGAATACACCAACTGAAAGACAAGCTTTATAGCCAGGAGCCACTGCGAAAAGATCTTTATATGCAGTACCAACTACATAAACCACTGGAAGATATTTTTCTTCAACGAATTTACGAACGCCTTTGAAGCGAGCTGCATATTCTGTGATTTGATCTTGTGTAGGGATTTGTGTCACACCACCAGGAACAACGCCGTGCAAGTGTGGCATACGACCAGCAAGTAAAGCTACCATTTCGTGGCAAACTCTACGAACTTCTAATGCTTCTAAGTATTGATCTACACCAACTTGGTTGATTGTAGCGTCTAAACGAAGGTCAGCATCTTCAAAACGTGGCACGAAAGGTGCTGCGTCTGGTCCTTGAATAAAATCTTGGCCAGCAAGGTGATAGAAGTGCAAAACGTGTGATTGCAAATAGTTAGCTGCTTGGATAAGGTTACGAGTGACACGACCATTTGTTGGAGGTGTTGTGCCGCAAGCTTGTTCTACAGCCATACTAGAAGCGATTGAGTGAGATGCAGGGCACACACCGCAGATACGTTGTGTGAGTTGTGGTGCATCACGTGGGTCACGACCTTTTAGAAGATGTTCAAAACCACGGAACATACCACCGCTGAGTTTTGCATCAACAACTTTCCCGTTTTCTACCACAACTTCGGCCTTTAAGTGGCCTTCAATTCTGGTGA
>CAYJFE010000058.1:0-12412 GCA_964369165.1 uncultured Desulfovibrionaceae bacterium
AATGGGAATATGCATAAAATCGCGCTCCCAATCCATAGCCAATTCACTAATGGATTTGAGGAGATGCGCAAAACAGCATTTGAATTGCTATCAAGGCCGCTCACACTTGCATAAATTTCATTGGCAAGACTAGGCAAAGTACCCACTTCTGAAAAGCTCATAGTGCCAAATTTATGGTATATTCTTTTTTGTGGTGAAAGCACGCCAAGCACTTTATCGCCACGTGTCACAAAAAGTTCTGCCTCTAAAAAGTCATAGGTCGGTGCGCTGCCTTCATAAAGTTCGTTTAATATTACAGTCACATTACCAAGCTCGACAGATTGCCCTCTTGCTAAAGTCACATCTTTTTCTATTTTATAAGGCCCTGAAAATGCCACACCAAGAACAATAATCGCTAAACCTAAGTGCACACCATGCGCCGCAAAGCGAGGGCGGAAATTGATTGTTGATTGCTTCATCATTTGCAAAAGTGAAGATACAATAACGCCTATAGAAAGAGCAGATGCTAATAATGGAAGAGGTTTAGTATAGCCAAAGAAATAAAACATAATAGCAGAAACCACAGCCGAAGCACAAACTGCCATAAGGTTTTTCTTATCTACTAAACCGCCATTCCAGCCTATATAAGGGCAAAACATCAAAATGCCTGTAAGCGCACTAAATAAAGGTAAGCACACTCTATTATAGAAATTTGCGTCAAGCCCTACGGATTTGTCTGACCATAAAGTTGAAATAACAGGCCAAATAGTTGCAAAAAGTATAATAATTGTTAAAGCAATCAAGAACCAAGCGGTGAAAACTAAGAAACCTTCTCTTGTTTCAAGGCCAGCTAGGCTTGCTTCTTTATTGATTTTTGGAGAAGAAAAAGCCACAAAAAATGAAATAAGGGCAGATGCAACAACAAATATAAAGAGGGCATCACGCACACCGCCATCGCCAAAAGCATGGACGGAATCGACAATATTTCCGCGCACAAGATAGGTTGCAAAAAATGCTGTCACTGTTGTCATAGCAATTAAAAAGATATTTGTTCTGTGTAATTTATTACGTCTTTGCTCAATAATCATTGTATGCAAAGCGGCAGTGCCCACAAGCCAAGGAAGTAGGCTTGCATTTTCAACAGGATCCCAAGCCCAATAGCCGCCCCAACCAAGTTCCATATAAGCCCACCATGCGCCAAGCAAGATACCGGCAGAAAGAAAAAGCCAAGCAGTCATAATAAATGGGCGTGAAACATCAAGCCAGCGTTCTTCTTTATCTCTTGTTTTGCTCATAGCTTGCGCAAGTGCAAGGCAAGATGGAATGGTGAAACCGCCATAACCCAAGAATAAAAGTGGGGGGTGAATAATCATACCAGGGTTTTGCAAAAGAGGGTTTAGGCCTCTGCCGTCTTCTGGAATGGGGTGTTGCATAACAAAAGGATCTGACCAAGTGGTGAGCAAAAGGCTGAAAAAAGCCATAATTGAACAATAGAAGATCCAATACCATTTCTTTGTTTCTTCTGAAAATTGTTTATAAGCCTGTGTGAATTGAAAGGCCGCTCCACAAAGTGCTATCATCAAGGCCCAAAATAAAAGTGAACCTGCTTGCCCTGCCCAAAAGGCTGTCATTTTATAAAAGACAGGCAAGGTTGTGTCAGAATAACTGGAAACATAAACCAAGGAAAAGTCAGAATGAAAAAAAGCGTGTAAGAGCAACAAAGAGGCAATCACATGACCGCCTGTTATGCCAAGGCTGGCTTTTTCTATTAAAGCTAATGAATTGTCGCTTCTTTCTCTATATAATGAGAGTGAAGCAAAACCGACGGCAAAAAGAGCGCACAAGAGAGTAAATAGCTCAAGCGCATGAGCAAAGATATACATGACTATCCTCTATAATAATTGATTTGAGCAAAGCAAACAAATGCTTTAGCGAAGGAAGCAAGAATCACACTTCTTGCAAGTGAGGATTTTGAACCAAGGGCCAAAATCTTTTTTATTAAGTCCTATTTTCTTTTTCATATTTTGAAGGGCATTTTGTCATAAGAGTTTTTGCCTCAAAGGACGCATTTGCTGTGCGTGTGCCTTCTAAAATAACTTCAGCACCCGTTTCAAAAGTATCTGGAATAAGGCCAGTGAAAACAACATTCATAGTTTGACTTGGCATTTCTGCGTCTATAAGCACAAATTCCACGCTATTATTTGCTTGGTTTTTTTCAAAGCTTCCCACATTGCCGAATAAACGTATAGAACCTTCTTCTTCATGAGGGCTTGCCAATGCTTCTGAAACATTGAGAAAATACACACTGCCTTCATTCAGGCCTGAGTAGACCATAAATCCAACAGAGGATACAAAAACTACGAGTGCAATTATATAAGGTGCAAATGATTTTTTCTTCATTTTTTTAGTCCTCTTTAAAAAATCTAGGCATGATATAGCATATTAAATTTTAAAGAACAAGGTCTTGAATCACAAAAAAACAAATTTTTTAGGAATGATTATTATTTAAATCACAAGCAAGATTTTATAACTTGCGAAAGCAGAATAAAAATGCTATTCTTTTGCACAGATTATTTAAAATTTATTATCACCCATTATACAAGGAGAATACTATGCCATTAGTCGGACCAAAAGAAATGTTTGAGCGTGCATACAAAGAAAAATATGCTGTCGGTGCATTCAATGTTAACAATATGGAAATCATTCAAGGAATTATGATGGCAGGTGTTGAAGAACAAGCGCCTATCATTCTTCAAGTTTCAGCCGGTGCAAGAAAATATGCAGGGCAAAAGTATATTATCAAACTTGTAGAAGCAGCAGTTGAAGAAACAAATATTTCTATCGTTTTACACCTTGACCACGGCCCTGATTTTGAACTTTGCAAAGCCTGCATTGACGCTGGTTTTACTTCCGTTATGATCGACGGTTCACACCATTCTTTTGAAGAAAACATTGCTGTGACAAAGAAAGTTGTTGAATACGCGCACGATAGAGGCGTTTGGGTTGAAGCAGAACTTGGCCGCTTAGCTGGCGTTGAAGAAGATGTTTCAAGCGATGAGCATATCTATACTGACCCTGATCAAGCTGCAGAATTTGTTGAAAAAACAGGCTGTGACTCTCTTGCTATTGCGATAGGCACAAGCCATGGCGCATATAAATTCACAGGCGATACTATTCCACAACTCCGCTTTGACATCTTAGAAAAAATTGGCAACCTTATGCCTAATTATCCAATAGTATTGCATGGCGCATCTTCTGTTCCACCAGAATTTGTTGAAATGGTCAACACTTATGGCGGAAAAATCGGTTCTGCTAGAGGTATTCCTGAAGATATGCTCAGACAAGCCGCTTCTATGGCAGTTTGCAAAATCAATATCGATTCAGACATTCGCCTTGGTATGACTGGTAATATACGTAAAGTCTTTGCCGAAAAACCTGAAGAGTTTGACCCTCGCGCTTACCTTGTTCCTGCACGTGAAGCGGTGAAAAACATGGTTCAAAGAAAAATCAGAAATGTACTTGGTTGTTCTAACAAGATATAACTATTAATAAGCTTATAAGTCTTTCTCTGCCTTACTCGTTTTCCCCATTATTAACCTCAAATGTTTAGGAGATTGCTATGGCTCTTCGCATTGCTTTAAATGGTTTTGGACGTATAGGTCGTTATCTTACTCGCCTGCTTGCTCATCAAAGTGAAGTAGAATTAGTCGCTATTAATGCACGTGGTGACAATGAATCACTTGCTCGTCTTCTCAAATACGATTCTGTGCATGGCAGAGTTGATTTTGCAGTTGATTATAACGAGCAAGGCTTGATAGTCAATGGTAAAGAAGTTCTTGTAACAAGACAAAAAACTAATGAATGGCTTTGGAAAGATCTTGATATAGATATTGTTGTGGAAACAACAGGTTCTATAAAAAATCATGCTGGCCTTACAGAACATATTAATTGTGGCGCGAAAAAAGTAATTATGTCTGCTCCTGCTGAAGGCGCGGACGTGACTATAGTTATGGGTGTAAACCATGACGATTTAAAGCCAGAGCATAAAGTTATATCATCAGCATCTTGCACAACAAACTGCTTAGCTCCTGCTACCATGATTATGCACGAAGCCTTTGGTATAAGCCACGCTTTAATGACTACTGTACACTCATACACCATGAGCCAGCGTGTCTTGGACGGCACACACAAAGACGCTCGCCGTGGAAGAGCCTGCGCCATGAGCCTTATCCCAACCACAACTGGTGCGGCAAGAGCTATAGGCATAGTGTACCCTGAGCTTAAAGGCAAAATCGACGGCATGGCCATCCGTGTGCCTTTACCAAATGTGTCTTTAGTTGATATTACTATGCAATTACAAAAAGATACAACTGTTGAAGAAGTGAATAAAGTTTTGAAAGAAGCTGCACTCACTCGCGTAAAAGGCAATATGGGCTTTTGTGAGGAACCTTTAGTTTCCATCGACTATACAGGCATGACAGAAGGCGGCGTGATTGACGGACTTTCCACAATGGTAAGCGATAAGTCATTAGTCAAACTCATCATTTGGTATGACAATGAAGCTGGTTTTACCAATCAACTGCTTCGTCTGATTAATCATGTAGGTAATGTAAGCTAGCTGTAAGCGAAGCGACAAAGGCTTTAGCGAACAAGCAAGAATCACATTTCTTGCGCAGTGAGGATTTCGTATGCGAAAGCATAGAAATCTTTACGATAAATGAAGCGGGTTTTACCAATCAACTGCTTCGTCTGATTAATCATGTAGGCAATGTAAGCTAGCTGTAAGCGAAGCGACAAAGGCTTTAGCGAACAAGCAAGAATCACATTTCTTGCGCAGTGAGGATTTCGTATGCGAAAGCATAGAAATCTTTACGATAAATGAAGCGGGTTTTACCAATCAACTGCTTCGTCTGATTAATCATGTAGGGCAAGTCGGCAAATAACCTTAAAGGAATTTAAATGTCAAAAAAAGCAAGAGTTGAGCTTTTAAGCCATACTCCAGATGCTCTTTCCCTTATCTACACAGCTTTTCGCCAATGCTATTTTGCAGGCTTTGCTGGCGATATGTGGGAAGAAATTCAAAATGGTACTATCACAAAAGAAAAGCAAGCGAACTTTATACGCACAGTGATGTCGTCAGGGCACGCAAGTCCTGTTGAGCACGTCAATTTCACTTTCGCGCTCGATCATGTTTCAAGAGCTTTGACGCATCAACTTGTCCGTCACCGCATAGCTTCATTTTCTCAGCAAAGTCAAAGATATGTGGACGCGAAGAATTTTGAATATATCACACCTCCAAAAATCGAGAGAAATCCCGAAGCTTTAGAGAAATACACAAAATGTATGGATACTATAGCCAAGGCTTATGAAGAATTGCAAGACCTTTTGCTTGCTGATAATAAAGATAAGCAAGGATCAAACGAAGACGCGCGCTTTGTGCTTCCTCAAGCCGCGGCATCAAGTATTGTTGTCACTATGAATGTGCGTTCGCTCATCAACTTTTTTGAGCATAGGTGCTGTGTGCGTGCGCAATGGGAAATAAGAGATGCGGCAAATCAAATGCTCAAGCATTGCAGAAATGTCTTGCCAGAAATATTTGACTATGCCGGCGCAAAATGCGAAAAAACAAAAACCTGCCCCGAAGGGAAATTCTCTTGCGGCAGATACCCGACAGTTTAAATATTTTTGGGGAGGGAAAACCACATTTTTTTTGATAAAAATGAGTTTTTCCCTTCCCCAGCCCCCCCCTTTCCTTAAAAAAACAATTTAAATAGATTGAGCATAGCTGTAAACAAGTATTTATCAAGTAAAACCACAAAACGTGAATGACGTAAAAATTGTCGCTGCCTTTTGTTGTCGTGCGAGAGAACGTTAATAGGAGCGAGCGATATAATAAGTGACGAAGCGAAGCAGAGTTACTTAATTATGAGCTTGTACTGCACGACAACTTTGCGACAATTTAAGCAGGGTAAAGCGTGGTGATTCCAAAGAGGTAAGGCGTAGGGCGGCACGCCCTATTGTTACCTCTTTGGTCGCCGAAGGCACTCAAAACGAAAAAACAGTGCAATGAGCTTTCAAAGACAAATTTAACAATAACAATAAAACTGGTTTAAAAAAATGATAAAAAAATTCCTATCCCTCATTACCTGCGCTCTGTGCGCATTATTTTTATTGAGCATAGACGCTTCTGCCAATTCGCAAGAGGATAGTCTTTTAAAAGCGCTTGACGAAATGTCAAACCTTTCCGAGCTTGAAGCACAAGCCGAAGAAAGCGAAGGCATTGAAAAAATCATCTTACAAAAAGCAATCATTATATTAAGAGATATTATCTCCCTATTTAAAGATATTATTATCTATCTTTTAGGACACCTTCTCGACATAATTAAGGGCGTGCCCGAAACTATTCAGGCATAAGATAGAGCATTAAATGCAAGAGCAAAAATACAGCATAGGCTGCAAGATAAATCTCTTCTTGCATATTGTAGGAAGACGTGAAAATGGCTATCATGAGCTCGAAAGCCTCTTCCTGCCGTTAACTTCGCCTTGTGATTTTGCCACAATAAAGCCGAGTAATAGAGGCTTTGAACTCTTTTTGAATCAAGCAAGTTTTGATATTGAAAATAACACACTCACAAAAGCCTACAATTTATTTAAAGAAAAAACTGATTTTGCGCCAAATTTTGAACTTCATTTAGAAAAAAATATTCCACAAGGTGCTGGCCTTGGTGGAGGATCTGCTGATGCGGGCTTCTTGCTTCGCTATCTTTATGCTCTTTATAAAGGGCAAGATTTTGATCAAAATTTTATTATTCCAGAAAATGATATGCTTTTTTTGATTGACATTGCAGAAAAAGTTGGAGCTGATGTGCCATTTTTCTTGCAAAATAAGGCGGCATTTGTTGAAGGAATTGGCGAAAAATTAAGCCCTATCGATATTTCTTTTTTAAAAAACAGCTATTTACTCCTTATTTCGCCCAAAATTCATGCAGATACACAAAGAATTTTTAAGGCATTTAAAGAACAAAATCAAGTGATTACAAAAAATCTTAAAAAAAATGCTAAAGAAATCTTGACAAGCTTTGATAATGAAGCTATAAAACCGAACGACGCAACGAAGAATACTCTTTTCAGAAACGATCTTGAACAATGCGTTTTCTCTTCTTTTCCTGCATTGGGAAATTATAAAGAAAAACTGATTGCGTTTGAGGCAGTAATTGCTCTGATGAGTGGAAGCGGTTCATCTTTATTTGGAATTTTCCAAAATAGTGAGCAGGCAGAAAAAGCGAAAGCTTATTTTGATTGCTTAGAAGATGTAAAAGCTTTTGACATTGTTGAGTTATAAAGTTCTGATTCATTCATAAAGAATTTATCGGAAATATGTTGGGGTGTAGCCAAGTCGGTAAGGCAACTGGTTTTGGTCCAGTCATTCGTGGGTTCGAGTCCTCCCGCCCCAGCCATAAAAAATTAATGCCCGTTCACTTTGTGCGGGCTTTTTTTATTTATTTTGCATTATTAAAAAAGGTTTAAGGGTAAGTTCATGTACGGTGATTTGAAAGTTCTTACAGGTACGGCAAATGAGCAATTAGCTATTGATGTATGCACAAATCTTGGCACAACACTTGTTCCTACTTTGTGTGAAGAATTCAGCGATGGCGAAATCCGCATCGAAATTGGTTCAAGCGTGCGCGGGCAAGATGTTTTTATCATTCAGCCTACTTGCGCACCAGCTAACTTCAATTTTATGCAGCTTTGCCTTATGCTTGATGCGCTCAAACGTGCAAGCGCAAGCCGCGTAACTGCTGTTATTCCTTATTTTGGCTATGCAAGACAAGATAGAAAAGTAAGCCCACGTGCTCCTATTTCAGCAAAATTAATCGCTGATTTTATAAGCCATGCTGGTGCGCAACGTGTTGTCACTGTGGATCTGCACGCAGGTCAAATCCAAGGCTTTTTCAACTGCCCTGTTGACAATCTTTTTGCCACACGCGTTTTAATGTCTAGCTTAAAAGATTTGAATAAAGAAGATATTGTTATGGTATCTCCTGATGCTGGCGGTGTTGAGCGCACAAGAGCCTTTGCAAAACTTATTGACGCACCTATGGCTATTGTTGACAAACGTCGCGATAAGCCAAATCAAGCTACAGCCACACACGTTATTGGTGATGTTGAAGGCAAAGTTGCCATTCTTATCGACGATATGATCGACACAGCTGGAACCATGTGCGCTGGTGCAGAAGTTTTATTGAAAAATGGTGCCAAAGAAGTTCGCGCTTGCGCAACTCATCCTGTTTTCTCAGGTAAGGCTATTGAAAGAATACAAAATTCAGTTTTTTCTCAAGTTGTAGTGACTGACACAATTCCACTATCAAAAGAAGCAAGAGAATGCGATAAAATCAAAATTGTTTCTATTGCCCCAACTCTTGCAACTACAATAAATAATATCCATCGAGGAGCATCGGTAAGCGCCTTATTTGGCTAATTACCGTCCCTATATAATCATGCCGAGTCCGATTACTGGCATCGTAACGGCTTAATCAAAAGGAGACCAGATTATGACTATGCTAGCATTGCAAGCACAAAAACGTGAAGCTTTAGGCAAAGGTGCAAACCGTCGTTTGCGCACAACTCAACTTGTTCCAGGTGTATACTACGGAAAAGACGGTGGCAACATTTCAATTCAAATGGATAAACTTCCACTTGAAAAACTTTACAATAAAGTTCGCCGCACAACTGTTTTCAACTTAGAAGTTGAAGGCAAAGCCTATCCTGTAATCGTTTGGGATGTTCAATTCCACCCAACAAAATCATACATCACACACATCGACTTCTACGGTGTTGACTTAGACAAAGAAGTTCAAATCACAGTTCCTGTAGAATTCTCAGGTGTTTCAAAAGGCGCGAAAGCTGGTGGTAAACTTGAAACTTACCGCGAAGAAATGCGTTTATCCGCAAAACCACAAGCTATGCCTGCTAAAATCAAAATCGACATTTCTGATCTTGATTTGAATAAAACAATCCGTGCTGATGACGTAGCTCTTCCTGAAGGCGTTCGCGTTATCTACAAATCAAACTATGCTTTGATTTCTTGTTTAGATCCTAAAGGCTTAGCTGCAAAAGACGGCGACGCTGAATAAGCATTTCTATAATTAAAAAAATAAATAGGGGGAGAGGAGCTATTGCTTTTCTCCCCTTATGTTTAAGTGAGTATCTATGATTTCTTATACACAAAAACCTAAGGGTATTATTTTTGATTGTGATGGCGTAATAGTAGATTCTTATAGTTCTAACACACAATTTTATAATAATCTTCGAAAAGCTGTCAATCTTCCCCCAATGACAGAGGAACAAAGAATTTTAGTGCATCAAATGACAGGTATTGAAGCTTTTAATCTTGTCATTCCAAAAGCCTTGCAAGAAGAAGCTTCAAAAAGCTATAGAGATGTAGACTATGTGCGTGATGTTGTCCCTACTCTTACTATTTATGATGGCTTGCACGAATTTTTAGAACTTTGCAAATCTCAAGATATATTAATGGGCATACATACAAATCGTATTATAGCTATGGAAGAATTGCTTGTGCATTTCAATTTGAAACAATTTTATAATCCAGTTATGACTCCAGCAATTCTCCCTTCAAAGCCTGATCCAATTGGTTCGCTCACTATTTGCAAAGAGTGGGATATCAAAACTTCTGAAGCTCTCTTTATTGGCGATTCTATGAATGATTTTAAAACAGCAAAGGCAGCAGAAATCCCATTTATTGCTTTTGGCGAAAGTGATTTAGGCGCACAAAACCATGCAAGTTCTTATGCTGACTTAATTTCATGGATTAAATCTTTATAATTTCAATATCTTCTCCTCCCTTGCTTTTTTGAATAAAGTAGGCTATATATCAAAAGTAATACACGTAATTTTTTTATGGAAGACTTTTTTATACGCTATTCTCTATAAAAAAATTACGCACAGCCTAAGCTTAAGGAGCTTTTATGCAAAATACTTTATCAAACTTTGAAACCTTCTATGGTATATCACCTACTCCAACAATGGCTTGGACTGAGGAAAAAAAAGTTATTTTTGCTAACCAAGCAGCACTTGAGTTATTTAAAGTAGAAAGCATTGATGAATTAAATAATGACTTTGCTTCTTTTTCCCCTTTTGAGCAACCTTCATTTTCACACGAAATCAATGTGTATTATAATAGACTTAAAAATGCTTTCAAGGACGGTGCTGAAAAGTTTTTCTGGCTTCATCTTGATTCAGAAAAAAATGAAATCTCCACAGAAGTTTCTTTTAACCATTTTGAGTTTAACAACACATCACTTGTCATTGCCATTGTAGAAAATCTTAATCCTTACACAATGGATAACTCAAAAGATCGCTCTATAGAAGATTATTTTACAAATACACTCAGTAGCCATGTTTTTATGACACATGTCTATAACATTCTTGACCACAAATTCTTTTACTGGGATTTGCGCACTGGCATGGTGACATTTTATGGGAATGAAGCCCTTACTGATGCCTCAATGGGAAAGAAAATTAGATTTCCTGAATTTTTTATAGAGAATAAGATTGTCCACCCTGATTATATCGAACACTTTGATAAACTTATTGAAAATGCCCGCCTTGGTATAAAAACTGTGGCTGATATTAAAGGGCGCACGCTTGACGGTTCGTATAAATTTTTTAGAATACGCTACGAAACAGTTATCAAGCAAAATGGCATTATCTATGCTGTCACAGGCACTATTGGTGATGCAGATGAAGAAAAAGCCCTTGAAAACCAAGCCATGACAGACATGCTCACTTCTTGCTATAATAAAGTAACTGCAGAAAATATGATTTCTGATTATCTGCATCAAGATGCGAAAAGCTATTCAGCTCTCTTTATTATTGATGTGGACAATTTCAAGGCAATCAATGATAATTTGGGGCATCATTTTGGCGATGTAGTTCTAAGAGAAATAAGCTCAGCTCTTCATGCCTCCTTCCGCTCTGACGATATTATAGGACGCATAGGCGGCGATGAATTTTTAGTTTTGGCAAAAAATTTGCGTGAAGAAGAGCTTATTGAAGAAAGAGCGCAAAAGATTTTAGAAGCTTTACAAGAAGAATATCAAGGGGATACGAAGAAATATAAAATTTCAGGCAGTATTGGCATAGCGCGCTTCCCCTTTGATGGCATAAGCTTTGAAGAGCTTTATAAATCAGCGGATAAAGCTTTGTATCAATCTAAATTGAAGGGTAAAAACGTTTACACAATCTATACACCAGATTTAGTCGACGGCACCATGAAAAACACCACCCTTATAGAGAATGCCGGTCGCATTGCTGATTCCTATTTTGACGCTGAACTTATACACGAAATTTTCGATATTATGTATGAAGCTAAAGATATCTCTTCTTCAATTATTCTGGCGTTAAAAGTTTTAGGTGAAAGATACCATGCCGACAGAAGTTATATTTTTGAATCTTTTGACGATGGAATTACTTATAGCAATACTTATGAATGGTGTAAACTAGATGTCAACCCAGAAATAGATAATCTTCAAAATTTGACTGCAGAAGTTTTGACCGACTTTTTTGAAGATGCAGACGACGAAGGTATTCTTTATAGCAATGATTTATCAGTTCTTGATACTGATGGCGCTTTCAAACTTATGGACGATCAAGGCATTAAATCATTTATACATTCACAAGTTTTTGAAAATAACAAAGTTAAGCTTTTCCTTGGTCTTGATGATTGCACAAATACACGTGTTTGGACAGTTAAGGAGCTCAACAGTTTAAAATATCTTTCAAAGATGCTTTCCATCTTTCTTAGATTCAATAAAGAAAAATTAACAAAACTATAAAAAAATAGCTCATCTATTACAGGAAGTTGAAAAATTATCATTAATGTAAAAAAATAATTCTTTACAAAATAAATTATGTGGTTTATAGATTTTTGAAATTTACTTGTGTATATTACTCATAGAGGCATTTTTATTGTTTTCATTGCTTTAGGTTTAGGCATTACGATTTAACACGGAGGCTCATATGGAACCACAAGACCTACACTTTTTTACAAAATTGCTAAATTCAATGCTTGAAGAAGCCCAACAAAAAGGCGACTCCACAATTGAAGATTTAACAGGAAGTTCTGAACTTTTTGCTGACCCAGCTGATAGAGCTACAGCCGAATCAGACAGATCTTTCACATTACGCATACGCGATAGAGAACGTCGCCTTATCAGGAAAATCAATGAAGCATTGACTCGCATTGACGAAGGCAGATTTGGCGAATGCGAAGAATGTGGCGAGTCTATTGGAGTTCCTAGGCTCAAAGCTAGACCAGTTACTACTCTTTGCATCAATTGCAAAAGCAGACAAGAAGAAGGCGAAGAGATCTCAGGGTCATAATTAAGAAAGATTTTTATGCTCTGCATACAAA
>CAYJFE010000058.1:12512-18035 GCA_964369165.1 uncultured Desulfovibrionaceae bacterium
ATCCTATGCGCTTCTCCTAAAAAAGAGGGGAATTGTGCGCAAATAGCGAAACAATTGCACACTTGTCTATCCTTTTCAAGTGTGCTTTTTTTATCAGATTTCAAAATAGAAGGCTGTATTGACTGTTCTTTTTGTATGAAAAATTCAGGGCAATGCCAGCTTGATATTATGGACAACAAAGATAATGCCAAGGAACTTTTTACTCATCTCTTACAAGCCGAAAATGTTTTTATAGTCAGCCCTATCTATTTTTATCATATGCCAAGCCAATTGAAAGCTTTTATCGATAGAGGGCAAAGATTTTGGGCAAATGCTCACGACAAGCAAAATATTAATCCAAAAAAAGTCTACGCCATCTATTCTTGTGCCAGAGATAAAGGCGAAAAACTTCCTCAAGGCATTGACCTTACATTAAAATATTTCGCTCCACTTATTAAAGCAAATTTTGAAAAAAGCCTCTGCCTTTACGGCTTAGATAAAAGCGATGACTATTTAAATTCTCAAAAGTCACAAGAAAAAGTACAGGAATTTTTAGATTCAATTGAGCTAAACAAAGCAATTTAAGTGGGCAAGCCTATTTAAAGTGAGTGGCCTATGCAGGAAAATTCTTATGCCAATGCAATATTAAAGAAATTTCAAGAAAATTTCCCCTCACGCTGTGCCTATTGTAATAAAGCATACACAGAAAATTCAGCACTTTATGGACTTTGCACGCATTGTACTTCTCAAATAAAAAGAATACAATCAGGCTATTGTAAAAGATGTGGAAATATTTTTTCTTTAGCCGAGCAAGAAAAATTTACAAGTTCTTGCCAGCGTTGCGAACAAGATATTTCCTTTCAATTTGACGATTTACGCTTTTATACCGTCTATGAAGAGATAACACAAGACTTGATTCAAGGCGCAAAATTTTATAATAATCTTATCTATCTTCGCACTTTAGCCGATCTTGTCACGCCTCTTGTATTAGAATTTCAAAACTTTGATTTCATCTTGCCCATGCCCCTACACAAGAAAAGAATAGTGAAAAGAGGTTATAATCAATGCCTTGAAATGACTAAATTCATAAAGAAAAAAACTAAAATTCCCTATAGCACCGATGCCTTAATAAAAATAAGACACACTAAAGCGCAGTCCTCACTTTCAAGGCTAGAAAGATTCTTCAATATAAGTGCTGCTTTTGAAGCAAATAAATCAATTGTAAACAATAAAACTATCTTGCTTTTTGACGATGTTTGCACCACAGGAAGCACTATAAAGGAAGCAAGAAGAACTTTATACGAAGCAGGCGCACATAAGGTTTTTGTCCTCTACATAGCAGGGACTGCGCCAGAAAAAACATTAATCATGCAATAAAAATACTTCTTCAAGTTTCAAAACCAAGGCATTGCAAATTCCGTCCATGTCCATCGCTTTGCCAAAAAGTCTATTTTGCTGATCACTCAAAATATGCACAGAAACTAAATCTGGTGTACTTTCTGAAAGCCTGCGCGCGTAAAATAAATAAATCACACCGTCGTAAAAGACATCAAAAAGTTTAAGAAATTCTTCACGCTTTTCTTTCCAACTATTTATCATCGCATTATTTGGCTCAAGCCCCTGCAAAAAAGTAAGTACAGCGCGTAAATTTATCAATTGAACTCCGTGCAAGCCAAGTTTCCAGCCACAAAGCCAAGGGGTTCGCGGATAAAAGAGCTTCAATTCCAGCGCCAAGTTCAAAATAATCTGCAATTTTTCTTGTATTTGGCGAAGATAGTCATCTTCCCACACTATGCAATTTTTCTCTCTATAATCAAAATCAAGACTAGGCACTTTTTTTGCCTCAATAGAAGAAATATTTGCGAAATCTTTCAATATATTGAAATAGACTTGATTTGCAAAGGGCGAATCTGGCGTTTCTAAATGCGCATAACTCAAAAGATATTTCCCTTTGCCAAAATTGCCCATAATCGTGCTTGGTTCGCCATTTAGATGCGGATTTAAATCTGCTCCGTAGAGATCTGCGCTTTCTTGCAAAAAATCTTCACTAAATGAAGCCAAAGGCAAATCTGCCATATACAAATCCTTGCTTGGCTTATTATAATTTGCAAGAATTGTTACTTCTTTTGAATTTTCTTCTTTTGAAAATCGCGCAGGAAACCACACAGGAAAAAGTTTTTCTTCTTTAGTTGCAGTATCAAAAAATGCATGATTACTACAATCGACGTGCAAATGCCCTGAAATATGGTGCAAAAGCCTGTCTTGAATGGCAGAACGCTTCCAAGGACAGAGGGCAAGCGCTTCATTCTCGTCTAAAGCAAAGCCAGCACCGCCACAAAAGCCAAGATAATTTCCGCCTTCCTGCACAAATTTTCTAATACTTTCATGCCCATGCGGATTATCTTTACATAAATCACGTGATTTCAGCTTTGCCGAACCGCCAGGCACAATCAAGAGCTTTGAATCTATGCCATGCTTTAAAATATCGTCTGCCGTTAAAATATTAAAGGGCAAGCCTAAAGACTTGAGGCTATGCCACACTAAAAATCCCCATATATGCGAATGGTTCCAGTAAAGAGAAATTTCATGCCTTTCTTTTGACTTCATAAAAGCAGTATAAACCTCTTTTTTCTATGTGTAAAGCTGATTATATTGCCTAATTTTGCCAGAATTTGTCCTGTATAAAAACTTGCGAATTTTCTTAAAATAATATAGATTATTTTTTAGAAATTTTTTAAACAAACTCTTTATTACGAGGATAATAATATGGCAAAAAAACCAAGCCAAAGTGCGGAAGAAGCACGTCTAGACGCATTAAAAACAGCCCTCTCATCTATAGAACGTAAATACGGTCAAGGCGCTGTGATGAAACTTTCCGACAATGTTCACCAAGCAATTCCTGTTATTCCAACTGGTTCACTAGGTCTTGACTTAGCACTTGGCGTAAACGGCATTCCAAAAGGCAGAGTGACTGAAATTTATGGCCCTGAATCCTCAGGTAAAACCACCTTGACTTTGCACATTATTGCCGAATGCCAAAAAAGTGGTGGCACAGCTGCATTTATTGACGCTGAGCACGCCCTTGACACAACTTACGCACAAAGATTAGGCGTAAACACAGCTGATTTGCTTATAGCTCAGCCTGATCATGGCGAACAAGCTCTTGATATTGCTGATATGCTTGTGCGCTCAAATGCTGTTGACTTGGTAGTTATCGACTCCGTTGCAGCACTTATTCCGCAAGCTGAACTCGAAGGCCAAATGGGCGAATCACAAATCGGTGGCCACGCTCGTCTAATGTCACACGCGCTTCGTAAGCTCACAGGTACTATTCATAAATCACGCACTTCAGTGATTTTTATCAACCAAATCCGTATGAAAATCGGCACAATGGGCTATGGTTCACCTGAAACCACAACAGGTGGTAATGCTTTGAAATTCTACTCATCAGTGCGCCTCGACATCAGAAAAATCCAAACTTTGAAAGATAAAGACGAAGCTTTTGGATCACGCACAAGAGTGAAAGTTGTAAAAAATAAAGTTGCGCCTCCATTTAGGGAAGCAAATTTTGATATCATCTGGGGCACAGGCATTTCACGCTCTGGCGAAATTTTAGACATAGCTTGCGATGCTGGCATAGTGGATAAATCAGGCTCATGGTTTGCTTATGGCGCTGAAAAACTTGGCCAAGGTAAAGAAAATGTGCGCGCACTTCTTGAACAAAATGATGATTTAAGAAATGAAATCGAGCAGCAAGTTATCAATCATCTAGGCATGAATCCACAAGCCTTCACCCCTTCTGCTGAAGATATTGAAGAGAGCCTAGACGAAGAATAGGTCGAATAATAAGCCGAAAAATATTTCGAAAATAAGATTTAGGTAAAGAATCATATTTGACGCAGAAATTGAATAGAAAACACAAAAAAGCTTTGCTTGCAATTTTGCATTGTAGGCAAAGCTTTTTTAATAGGATAAAACAATGGCAGAAGAAAACATACTTTTTTTATGTGAAGATAGTAAAAAATTGCGCCTAGATGCTTTTTTAGCTGAAAGGGCTGAAATTTCACGTGCTCAAGCAAAAAAAGCTATTGAATCAGGTCTTTGCCTTGTAAATAACAAGGAAGTCAAAGCAGATTATAAAGTAAAAAGAAATGATGAAATTGCTTACAATCCTTTTGTTTCCAAATGCGAACTTGAAGCAGAAGCAGGCGATTTAGATATTCTTTATCAAGACGACGACTATGTCATCATCAATAAAAGTCCAAATCTCACCGTACACCCTGCCGCCTCACAAGAAAGCGGAACTCTTGTTAATATCCTGCTTTCACACTTCCCCGCACTTCGCGAAATGGAAGGCGAACGCCCTGGCATTGTGCATAGAATAGATAAAGACACAAGCGGAATTATTGTCATTGCCTTGCACGATAAAGCAAGAAGAACTTTATCTGATTTATTTTCTTTGCGTGAAGTAAAAAAAGAATATCTTGCCCTTGTGCACAATGTTCCAAAATGCGAACAAGAAATTGAACTTCCTATTGGGCGCCACGAAAGCCAAAAAACAAAGATGGCAGTCAAGAAAAACGGCAAGTATGCTTTGACTGATTTCTCCATTATTTCTTCAAATATTCCTAAAAATTATGCACTTTTATCCGTGCGAATCCACACAGGCAGAACGCATCAAATCCGTGTGCATCTTTCCCATATTGGCTTTCCACTTTGGGGCGATAAAAGCTACACAGCGCGTATAATAAAGCCAATTCCGCAAATGCTTCAAAATATTGCAAAAAGGCAAATGCTTCACGCTTGGAAAATTGCCTTCACTCAGCCCCTTACAAATAAAGAAATTTCTATTGAATGCCCAATTCCCGAAGACATGGCTTATTGCCTAAAACGCCTTGAGGAAGAAACGCAAAAATTTATTGTTACAGGCAATCCTTGTTCTGGTAAATCCACTTTTCTTTCAAAAATGGCAGAAGAAGGCTATCCGACTTTTTCAGCCGATGCCTATGTGAAAGCTTTGTATAAAAAAGATGGAGCAGGCACATTCTTACTTTCGCGTATATTTGGCGAAGAAATCCTCAATAATGATAATGGAATAGATAAAAGCAAGTTAAGCCTTCTTATGCAAGAGGAAGAGAAAAGGTTGAGAGTTGAAAAAGCCATTCACCCTCTCGTAATAAGAGCAATGCATGAATTTTTTGAAAAGTGCGATGAAGAAGCGCAAGAAAAATGCTATGCTGAAATCCCTCTCTATTTTGAAACTCTCAGCAAAGAAGAGCATAATTATCAAACTATCTGCGTGTGGATTGATGAAGAAACCCGCCAGGAAAGATTAAAAGCTCGTGGTTGGAGTGAAGAGCAGATTGCTTTTTTTGACAATCTCCAACTTTCTCCAGAAGAGAAGAAAAATTTAGCTGATGTTTGTATAGAGGGTAAAGGCGAAAATTTTGGAATTTAGTTCTTTCTTAGGTCTATTTTTACTTCATTCCTACATTCTCTAAAGCCTTATCCAAAGTAGAGGTATTAACTCTATACATGACATTA
>CAYJFE010000059.1:0-10424 GCA_964369165.1 uncultured Desulfovibrionaceae bacterium
GGTTTTTAATTGGCGTAATTCATCACCAATTTTAACTTTTTCATCAAATAAAAATGTCTTTTGCTCTTTGATGACAATTTCTTCGGTTTCCATGCAGACAAATTCGCCTTTTTGGTATTCTTCATAGTCTAAATCCCAAATATAATAATGTCCGCGGTATTTAATCTGCTCTTTTGTTTTATTAACTGTTTTGCAAAAACTATTGTTGACCTTGATATGTGCGCCTATCACGTCTTTATACCATATTAAATCGGGTACACTGTCAATCAATACATCTAATTGTTTTTGGGCAAGTTCTGCATCAAGTACATTACGCATTCTTTTTAAAAATTGTTCAATTCTATAGGCATATACGGAAGAATCTTGATCACTGTCGATCCAAATATCAAAGAATTTATCTTTTTGTGAGATATGTCTAAAGCTTTCTCTATTGCAAATCAAAACAAGGAATGCATATTCAGCTTTATTTTTAAAAATTTTATCAAAACTTGCTAGCATTGATTCATCAAGAATAACAACGTCTGCATCTTTATAGGCAGAAATGTTATCAATCTCAACATTTTTTGCAAAAATCGAAAGTCTATCAATATCATTAACAGAATCAATAAAGTCAATGATATCAGTGTTTCCAATGATTGCAATGTCTAAATTATACTTATCCATAAAAATCTACCATATGTTTAATGCCCGACTCAAACTATAATGCTATAGCTTAAGTTAAAATAATATAAGCTTATTAGTAGCTTTTGTCAAGAAGATAAAGCGAGTATTTTTGTGTAATTAAATTAGAAGATAAAAAGCATTACACAAGGTAAAAGTTTTTGTAGACTTTTCATTGTTAGTTTGATTTATGAAATTTTTTTATAGAAATCAAATTGACTTTTATAAAAAGAAATGTAATCCTGTTTTTGATATTTAAAAATACACACTAAGGTTAAGGAAGAGATTTATGAATCCTACACAAGTTATATCCTCATTGCACACTCTTATTGATATTCAGCAACCAATATTTTTATGGGGAGCACCAGGAATTGGAAAAAGCCAAATTATCGCTCAAGTAGCTAGAGAGAAAGCTTATAAAATCATTGATATACGCGCAGTTTTGCTTGATCCTGTCGATTTGCGCGGCCTTCCAAGAGTTACGGAAGATGGGCAAGCGGTATGGTGTCCACCATCATTTTTGCCTAAAGAAGATAATCTTGAAAAAGGTATTGTATTTCTTGATGAATTAAACGCCGCTCCGCCTTTAGTGCAGGCCGCTTGCTACCAACTTGTGCTTGATAGGTGCATTGGCGAATATACTTTGCCAAGTGGTTGGACAGTTGTCGCAGCAGGTAATAATGAAAAAGATCGCGCAGTTACGCATAGAATGCCGACAGCTCTTGCAAATAGAATGGTGCATATTGATATGCAAACCTCGCTTGAAGATTGGATTATATGGGCAGAAAAGTCTCATATTCGCAAAGAGATAATAGCCTTTTTGCGCTTTCGCCCTAAACTTTTGCATGATTTTGAACCTCAATCTGCAAGCAAAGCCTTTGCTTCGCCAAGATCTTGGGAATTTGTTTCTCGCATACTTGATGCAAAGCCTGATTCATCTACGGAATATGAATTATTTCAAGGTACTATAGGCATGACTGCCGCAACAGAATTTATTGGCTTTCTGCAAGTTTGGAGAGATTTACCAACAATTGAAAGTATACTAGAAGACCCCTCAAAAGTAGAAGTTCCTAATAATCCTGCCACCTTATACGCTTTGTCGGAGGCCTTAGGCTCAAAAGCCTGCAATGAAAATATCAAGGAAATTATTGAATATGCGCACCGTATACCCGTTGAATTTGCTGTGCTTTTATTGAGAGTGGCTGTTTGCCAAGATAAAAGTATAGTTCTTCATCCTTCTTTCACTGATTGGGCGCAAAAAAATTCTCACGTTCTTATGTAAAAGATTATGAATACACAAGAAAACAATATACAAGAAGATTTTTCTTTTGAAGAAAAAAGTCTGCTTAAGATGAGAAAGGCTCGCTCTGAGCTTCTTTTATCGCACCCATTTTTTGGCTCTTTAGCTCTTAAACTTGAACTAAAATCAGATCCAAATTGCCCTAATCTTTGGACTGATGGCAAAACCCTTGCCTATAATCCGCACTTTATTTCGCTTTTATCGAATGAGCATATTATAGCTGTTCAAGCGCATGAAATACTTCATATAGCTTGCAATCACCATATAAGAAGACAGGAAAGAGATGTAAAATTATGGAATAAGGCTTGCGATTATGCTATCAATAGCCTTTTGCTTGATGCTGGTTTTAGCTTGCCAGAAAGCCTGCATAAGCACGATCATGCTTACGATGACATGAGTGTTGATGAAATTTATATCCATCTTTCACGCTTGTATGATCAAGATATTCATGGCGGAGCAGAAAGTGCGCAAGTAGCTGAACAAGTTGATAAAAATAATGAATCTTCCTCAAGTGGAAGCTTAGACAATGAGCAAAGTGAAGAAGCAGAAAATACGAAGAAAAATGACAAAATGAAATCTGGCGATGATGGTGATTCACAAAGTGCAGAACAGCAAAATAAAGCAAAAGACAGAAGTGAAAATAATGAAGAGGGCGGAAAAAAACAAAGCTTTGCAGGTGATTTTTTTGGTGAAATAAAGGATCATCCTCTTTTGTCTGAAGAAACAAATGAAAGCCTGCAAAAAGCCGAGCAAGAATCTCTTATCGAGATGACGCAAGCTATGCAAAGTTCACAAAATCAAGGCGATATTCCTTTAGGATTATTGCGATTATATAAATCTGTCGCTAATCCTCAATTGGATTGGCAAAGCCTTTTGCAAAGATTTATTGAAAGTTGCAATGATGGCGATTTTACTTGGTCAACTCCAAATAGACGCTATATTTCACAGGATATTTATCTGCCCTCACGCAAAGAACCGCGTATTCAAACTATGGCTCTTGCTATTGATGCATCAGGTTCGGTTGACGAAAAAATGCTTGCGTTTTTCTGTGCAGAACTAGGAAATATTCTTGAAAGCTATGATTCAACTCTTTTTATCATGTATCACGACACAAAAGTACACAAGCATGAAATATATACAAGAGCAGATAGGCCATTGAAATTATTTGTACAAGGCGGAGGAGGAACATCGTATAGGGATATTCCACGCTATCTTGAAAAAGAAGATATCACTCCTTCTTGCCTTTTATGGTTTACTGATTTTGAATGTGATTATTTTCCAGAAGAGCCGCATTATCCCGTGCTTTGGATCACGCAAAACACAAGAAATAACAAGCCACCCTTTGGCGATGTGATAATTATAAAATAGCAAAAAAAGAGGTAAAATATGAAAATAGAATGGAGTATCACAAAAGAAAGAGGAAATATTAGACCCTTACTTTCTTATTCTTTGACTGTAGAAAAATTTGAAAAAGCCCTTGCCCTTCCTCCTGTACTTATTAGCTCTACAATTCCTGAGCCAAATGAATCGTGGAGAGAATATTGTTATCCAAATTGTGATGAAAGGCTTGAAATTCCAGCATATAAAGGCTTTTATCGCCTCGAACTTGTTTCGCATAAAGGTGGCAATTATACGCAAAAACTACGCCTTCCTTGGCGTAAAGACAATCAATATCCTGAAGTGGAAGAATCTTTCAAGCTTTTGCGTGAGGCTTTTGAGGAAGAATTGAAAAATGCGAATGCTTCACAGCCTATGAATGAAAATTTTTATTTACAAGTTAGTGATGCGGCAAATCAAGAGATTGCACCTTCGGTTCTTGCTGAAAAATTCTTAAATTTTGCTATGCGTGAAAATAGATTTGCTTAAATTCGTCCAAAAGTTAGAATTCTAAAACTTTATGTTGACAATGAAATAGATTTACCTTATAAAAATAAAAAACACAAAGGAAATAAAGAAATGATAACACGTTTTGGAACAGCAAAAGAAATGGTATTGCAAGAGGTTGCCGAAAATGAAATTAATCTCCTTCTTGCTATTGATCAAAGAGGATTGTATTTAACTTTTCCTCGCTATATTGATAAAAATATTTCAGATCCTAATAGGGTAAGTGCAAGAAAAGTTATGCAGGAAAGAATTCAGGCTTTAGGGATTGATTATGCAAGTCTTTTTGAAGAAAATAAGCACCTTATTCCTAAATTGCCTAAAGAAAGTGTGGCAAAAGTTAACCCACTTAAAGCTTCTAAACGTAGTATGAAAGGCTAACTTGCTCTAAAGCAAAGATGAATGGGGTCAGTTATGACAAAAATGACTAATAAAGTTTTTTGGGATAGAATATCTTCTTTCTATGCAAGATTTATGAAAAGAAATACAGAGCTTTATGATGAAATAGCTAAAGAAATTTCAGCCCATCTAAAGCCAGAAATGCGGGTGTTAGAGCTTGGCTGTGGCACAGGCCAATTTACGAATATCTTGGCTAAGAGTGTCAACCGATGGTTTGCCACAGATTTTTCAGAAAAAATGCTTTCCCACGCAAGAAGAAGTAAGAAAAATCGCAATGTTATGTATAGCCTTGAAGATGCGCACGCAATTTCTTTTCCAGCAAACTATTTTGACGCCATTGTCATAGCAAATGCGCTTCATGTGATACCAAATCCAGGGCAATCTTTGCACGAAATCAGCAGATGCCTCAAAGAAAATGGCTTACTTATTGCCCCTACCTTTGTTTACGACAAACCTCTTTCAAAATTCCGCATGAAACTTATGCAGCTCTTAGGTTTTTTACCCCACAATAAATGGACAAGTAAAGAATTTACTGATTATATTTCAAGAAGAGGTTTTGAAACCATTTCAAATTCTGTGATTTGTGATAATGCCTTGTCAGAATGTGTGCTTATTGCAAAAAATATAAAATAGAATAATTTGATATAAATCTCATAGGAAAAGAGCAAGATTCAATAAATATGAAGCTTGCCCTTTTTTTCTATGAGATTTTTTAAGACTGAATTTCCATTGAAATTTATAAAGGAAGTGAGTCCTAAAGACGGAAAAAAAGTAATGGAAATTCTATTAGAAGGAAGAAAGCTTTATCCACCAAATTTTCCAGAGCCGTGCCCCATGCGATTTACATTGGCTTCTTCAAAAGAATCTAAAGTATATAATCGAATTTGGTTACTTCTTGGAAACTCTCTCTTGAGTAGTGTTTTTAGAAGTTTTTTGACATTTTCCGCTGTCAAATTGTCCCATGTTTCTTCATGGAAACCACGCTCAATAACTTTAAAATTATCCTCGCCCGTGCAAACGATGGCGACGGAACGATTGCGTTTAAAAGTGCGCATATCAAGGCATTGCCCTTTTTGTAATTTGTTAAGCCTTTCTAAAATTGAGGGCATAATTGAGGATTTGCTGTTCATTATAATCTTTCTTTGATTTGCTCATATATTATAGATAATTCTAAGTATTTGAAAAGGCATTTCGGTTGATTCTATCACAAATAGCTTTAGCATCACCTTGGATATCTGGATTTTCAAAAAGTACTTTTCGCACATTGCAATAGAGGGAAGCAGAGAGTAAGGAGTCTATTCCTGTTTGATAAAAATGTATATAAGGGTTTAGTCCCTTGAGCCAAACTTCGGGAGTATTCAGTAAATAATACATAGAGTTAAACCACGGTGCAGGTTCAAAACCTGAAAGCACTCCATCTGTCACATAGTGCAATTGTGGCATAACAATAGTTTTCAAATTTGGACTTTGAGATTTATACCATTGTTTATTTATAGAATTTGTTGATGCAAAAAATTCAATACATTGCTCTATCTGTTTTTGTGCAATAGCCCTATAATTTTGCAGTTCTTTTTCTTGTAAATTGTTTTTAATAACGTGATGGCCAAGTAATTCTTGTAATGCGAGAGGGTAGGTGCTTTGTATTTCACCATAACGCAAAACTGTGACAACTTCTTTCACTTTTCCAAGCACTTGTAGGGTATAGGCATAGATGAGCCACGACCATGCCTCAGTCGGGTGCATCTTCACTAAAATTCTTGCTGTCGATTCAGCGTCTTCCCAAAGTTTAGCCTGTATCAATAATAGTGTGAGGCATTTCCAGAAGTTATAGAATTTTCCGGGTTGTGTTATTTGAGTAAAATAAGGAATTGCTTTCCTTGCTTCCTTGATACCTATACAAGTTTTAGCAAGAAAAAATAAAGCTGATTGATTTTTTGGAAATGCAGCCATCATGGCATCTAATTGTTCAAGTGCTTTTTCTTTATTATTTGTGCGAATAAAGGCATTTATTGTGTGATAATGCATTTCTAAAGAATGCGAATGTTCTTTTTCTTTTTTGATGATTGCAAGAAAATCTTGAGGGTATATTTCTGAGAGCAGGGAAGGGTAAAAATTTCTGAGCCCACTATTGTTTGATTTTTTCCAATAGCCTTTAGCCTTTGCAAGTGCTTCGTTTATCATGCCTAAATCATATAAAGAATTGAGGTAATGTAATTGAATTTCTTCGGAATCAGGGTATTTATTTATTGCCCAAGTAAATATTTCATATTTTTCCTTGTGCGATGCTTTTTGTGATAAAAGTAAGCAATTTTCAATGCTTGCTTTCCCTTCCTCAAAAGCTTTTCGCACTTTTGCAAAAAGTTCAGGGCTGTAGTATTCTTCTACTTCATCAAGGATTATGCCCTCTTTTACAATAATATCATTTGTTTTATTATAAATAGAAATATTTGCTTGTTTTTCAGCTAAAAGTTCTTTCTTCGCTCCAAGCGATTCAAATATATAGTTAAAAATATTTACATGAGAAATTATTTTGCCTTCTGTCGTATGAGAATGTGTCCATCTAATAGCACAGCGCACACTAAACATATCAAGCGCAAATTCTTCATTACTCACCTTGCGGTTTTCAAGGGTTTCTTGTAAACTTTTGTTTTTATCTGCAATATTGATGTTTTGCAATCCTCCATGATCGCCTATTGCGAGAATAAGCGCTTTTGGATCTTTTGTGAGAATTGATTGTACCATTACTTGTATTTGATTTTGCGCTCCTTGTACAAGTGCGGGATATAAATTTTTTGTAAAATTTTCTGCCTCGGCTTTCCACACATCTTGCACATTAACGTGATCAGCCCCGAAGCGTAGGGCATAGAAAGTTGGCTTTTTGCTTTGCACAGCGAGTCTGGATACAAAACTTTCATGGAGTTTTATAAAATCAATTTTTGTTTTAAATGGATCTATATCTCGGGCAAATTTTCTGAAAAATTTTGATTGTCCAAGTATGGGCGCAAAATAAAGATATAAATATCGCTCTCTTGCTGAAAGAGCAAAGTTTGCATAATCCTTACTTTGCATATATTCACCATAGACATAGAATTGACTATCAAAAAATTCGCAAGCATAGCCATTTTCTCTCAAAACATCGAGGACATAGGCAGAAGTGTGCTGGCTATATTTTTGTAGTCTGCAATGCAATATATTTGCAATCGAAGGAAAGGTAATGTGTGAATTGCTGAATACATTTTCATAATCAGTAAAACCATGCTCTTTGAGGAAATTATCCGTTTTTGTATCGTCAATGTCATAAAGCTCTTTTAGGGCTTTAGCGGAATGGTAAGACTCTAATAATAATAGATAAATATTGGGTTTGTGCTTGAGTTCTATTCCTCTTGCTGTGTAAGATTTTGAATAGCTTTGCTGCACTCTTTCATCAAAAAGAATTTCCTTTGTTTCTTTTGACTTCTTTTTTAAATCAAAGATTGAACTTAAAATAAGTAATAAAAACACAGCATTCAATATCCCACAAGAGTAGAAAGCGCAAAGACTAACAAATACAAGCAGGAGTGCAAGTTTTATTTTTTTCTCTTTGTTTTTATTGGGAAAAATTTCAGTAAAAAACCTTTCATTCAGGATAAAAAACAATTGTAAAGCACAAAAACTTACAAGAGCATTTGCTAGATTAAAATGATAGTCTTGTAGTTTGTTAATATACGGTATTGAATTGAAATAATTTAAAAAAAGTGCAGTGAAACAAGAAAAGAGAATGGCAAGACAAAAGGAAAAAGAAAGTGAAATGTGTATTTGTTTTTTTGAATAAAACTTTTGATTAAGAGAGATAAATTGAAGACTTGGTGAAAAGATAGCGAAAAAGATTGTAAGTGGGGACGAAGCTAGAAAAAGCAATAAATTTGAAATAGATATCATAATAACTCTTAATGATAGCTTATGCGTGACATTTTGCTATCTTATTTTTTTATAAAGGTAAATAGCTTTCTGTGTGAACCTTCAATATCCTGTACTTCTTCTTCAAAAAAGTAGTGTGCAAAACTTTCTCTAAAGGCTTCAAGATGGTATTCAGTAAAAATATCATCACGCGTTGAGAGCATATGTTGAACTTGACTATCTTGCTTGCCTACAAATTCAACGAGTAATGCACCTTGCTCTTTCAGCAAGGTAGAGAAGAATTTTGCTTGCTCATTCCATGGAATACCAGCCGTAAAAAAGAGATGATGGGTTAAAGCAAGAGCTGTGATAAATGAGGCTTTCTGCCTTTGTGTTATTGCCATGCGTTCGTCACAAGCCCAGCCAATCGCGGGTGATGGGTTTGCCAAATCAAGCACAATTGGCAAAATATTTTTCTTAGGTAAATTATTATAATATCTTGCAACTGCCGTCGAGTCTATATCAGCGGCGACAACATCATCGAAATAATCTGAAATTATGGTGCTGTATTTGCCAGTATTTGCGCCTAAATCAAAGGCAAGTGTGCCTGAAAATTTTTGGGCATTTTTTATTACAAGAGCTTCTTTTTGTTTTTGGGAAATAGAGCTATAATTAGTATTGTCATAATATTCAGCCCATTCCCCAATTTCTTTTGGCATAGGTAAAGCTTTAATTGTGCGAATGAGTGAATCAATTAATTCAAAAAGATTTTTTTTCGACAATGAGTTTTTATGCGTATTCTTTGCCGCTATATTGCCATCTTCGTATTTTTTTTCAGCTCTTGCGTGTAAGTGAAGATGTAGCTGTAAACCGCCAGAAAATGCGGCTTTTGAGGGGAGCATTTTCCACGCAATATCAAGAGGAATACCGTCAATCCAAAGAGAGGAAAGGCGTGTAAGGCGATAATCGTAGCTTTGCAAGGCTAAGGGCGCTAAGAAATGCATACAAAACTGTCTATAGGCTTGCCAAGGTGAATTTTCTTTGTATATTTCAAAGGAAAGCAGATCTATAAATATTGCTTTGCCGTGAAGAAATTGCACATTATAGGCGCTGGCATCTTTGAGAGTCATACCGTGCATTAATGCTTCTTTTTGTATTTCTAAAGTAAGCAGGGCAGCCTCTTTTAATTGTGGGAATGACCATTCATAAGGATATGTAATAAAAGGAATTTTTTCAACTTCTAAAACTTTCATCACATTATCAAAATCAGGCTTGTCAAAAATTGTGTCAGCATATTTGAAAGAAATAATCTGCTTCTTTGCTTTTAACTTTTCAAGCAAATTTGAACTTACTGCGCACTCCCAATCTTTTTGATACGAGTGATTTATTGTTCTAAAAACTTTATTTTCGTCACAATACACATATCCGCTAGGATCACGAAAAGAGGCATTGACTTTTGAAAGCACGAGTAAACTCCTTTAAAGCTTAATTATTATTCTCTTTTTTAAATCCAAAGATACTTTTGATTTTATCAATGATACGCCCAAAAAAAGCAAATATTGCAATAAGCCCCTGCACAAAGGAACTGCCAGAGCCAGGATCAAGATAGCCAGCATGAGCGGTATGAGGAGCTGCAAATAGAAATAATAAAGCTAAAGAAAAGCAAAATAGAAGAAAGTTTGTATGTGTGTATGTTTTATTCATAAGGCTCTCTTTGAGTATGGTGAGTTACAGATTTATATATATTTAAGAAATTAGCAAATACAAGATAAAAAGGCAAGATTTAACTCTAGTATAAATAAAAAAGCTGGATAAAGCGTGCCTAAGCATACCTTATCCAGCGTGTTTTTATATAATAACGCACTCTCTGCGTATGGGGGGAAATAAGTGAAAGAAAAAATAATTTCAATTCATTTTTGCTGAAGTCAAAAGTTGTATACACAAATATTACATTTCTACAATAATGGCCTTTGCGAGATCTTCGTCTATGCTATATCTTGAGTCTTTAATACTTACAAGAAAATTTTTATGGAGCATAGAAACAATAGTTATTATTTGCCCCTCATAGCAACCAAGCGAAAAAAGAAAAGCTTCCATTTCTTTATCATTATTTGTATTAATTTCTTTAATGGTATATTCTTTATTAATTTCGCATTGTGCTAAAGTAAAGTTTTCACTACTGCTTGTTTGCATACACACCTTCTTATACATCTATTACAATGTTTATTTTATACTTTATGGTCAAATAAGTTGGAGTTTTCCAACTTGCACTTTGTAAAATTTCTTAATTGTTTTGTCAAGCTTTATA
>CAYJFE010000059.1:10524-17765 GCA_964369165.1 uncultured Desulfovibrionaceae bacterium
TGTCAAGCTTTATAAAACACTTTGCTGAGAATTTCTGCCTAGGGGGAAGACAAAAATTCTCAGCATTCACATTGAAAGCAATGTATGTATTAAGGGGTAGAATAGAGTTAAATTATTTTGCTGTTGCTACTTGAAAATGAGCTTTTGAATCTTCATTACCTTTGTTTACAAGATAAACAAGAGCTGAAAGTAAAGCAATAACGATCAATAATCCAACAACAAAACCATTGCCAACAGCACCATACAGCATAAATGAGCCAATTTGATAGACAAGGAAGGAAACCACAAAAGCTGTAGCAAACTGTAAACCAATGCCTGCAAAGAGCCACTTTCTATTTTCCATTTCAGCATTCATAGCACCTATTGCAGCAAAGCAAGGAGGCGTAAAGAGATTGAACATTAAGTATGCTAATGCGGCAACTTGCGATAAATCCATAACTTGGGCAACATTTGATGCACCCTCTACTAAAGCGAGCTCTTCTGTATCGATAAAGTTTGTAATACCATAAACAACAGCTAGTGTGCCTACAACGTTTTCTTTTGCAATAAAGCCTGTAATTGCTGCCGCTGCTAATTGCCATGTGCCAAAACCTAGAGGAATAAGTAGTAAAGCAAATGGGCTTGCAAGTGAAGCTAAAATACTTGTGCTTTCTGCTCCTTCTGCAACGATATTGAAAGACCAGTCAAAAGTTTGCATAATTTGAATAGCTGCATTACACACTAAAATAATTGTTGCAGCTTTTATAATAAATGCTTTGCCGCGTGATAGCATTGAAACAGTTGCACGCCAGATGCTAGGGAATTGATATTCAGGCAATTCCATAATAAAGAAGGAACGTGCATATTTTTGCCCAGTGATAAGCATAATAAGGTAAGCACCTACAACTATTAGAAGAATTCCCATAAAGTACATTAATGTTCCTACCCATGGAGCATCAGTAAAAAATACACCAGCAAAAAGAGCAATAACAGGAAGTTTTGCACCACAAGGCATAAATGGTGTAAGCATAGCTGTTGTTCTTCTTTGGCGTTCATTTTTTATAGTTCTTGTTGCCATAACACCAGGAATTGCACAACCAGTTCCAATAACCATAGGAATAATTGACTTGCCAGAAAGTCCAACAACTTTCATATACCTATCCATAACAACGGCAACTCTTGCCATATAGCCACAATCCTCAAGCAATGCAAGTAAGAAGAACATAACCATGATAAGAGGTAAGAAACCAACAACAGCGCCCACACCGCCGATAATACCGTCAAGAAGAAGTGATGATGTAAGAGGTGAAACATCCTCGCCAAGTTGCATTGCTGTCCATTCATAGAACATATCTATATATCCCACCAAATAATCGGCAATCATAGTGCCTAAAGTTGTTTGTGAAATATAGAAAACACCATACATAACAGCAACAAAAATTGGAATACCAAGAAATCTATTTGCTAAAATACGATCAAGTGAATCTTGCAGAGTTTGTTTATTACTTGCAGTTTTACGAATTTCCACTGCTTCTACAATTTTGTTAACAAAATCGTAACGCTTTTTATCAGAAGCTTTTACAGCTTCTTCATCAGACAAATCAGTATTTGTATCGACATAGGGAGCTACTTGCGCTTTACCTTTTACAGAGAGAACAGCCTTAAGAAGTTCTTTATGCCCATTTTCACTAGAATGTGTTGAAATAGTTTGAACAACAGGGCAAGAAAGACTTTCTGACAGCTTTTTTATATCAATAGAAATTTCTTTTTTTGTATTTAAATCACTTTTATTAAGAGCAATCACAACAGGAATGCCAAGTTCAAGTAGCTGTGTTGTGAAAAACAAACTACGACTGAGATTTGTTGCGTCAACTATGTTAATTATAACGTCAGGGTTTTCAGTTTTTACAAACTTACTTGTAATATTTTCTTCTGAGGTAAAAGGTGACATTGAATATGCACCAGGTAAATCGACAGCAATTAAATCACTTTCGCTTGTT
Source organism: uncultured Desulfovibrionaceae bacterium (assembly GCA_964369165.1). GTDB lineage: Bacteria > Desulfobacterota > Desulfovibrionia > Desulfovibrionales > Desulfovibrionaceae > CAYJAZ01. Next base: position 12,504 of record CAYJFE010000059.1, read on the forward strand.
AGATTGCTTTTGATTCTACCTTCTTTTTTTTCAACTGTAACCCCTGCCCAGTTGCCTACTTTTTCTACCTTACCTGTTATAGCATTGAAAAGAGTTGTCTTTCCGCTATTTGGGTTTCCTGTGAGTGCAATTCTCATAATTTCTTCCTTCATTGTATTTTATTTTGAAAACTATCTATAATCCTAGATAAGTATATTGATAATTTTTAATATAGTTCATATAGTCAAACTTATATGCTCAAAAAAAAGCAAAATCTGAATAATGCTTCTGTGAAATAATATAGTAATTTAAAAATCGTTTTTTGCACAGAAGCACTATCAAGGTATTTAGCTTCACTCATATTACTACAGGAGAAAGTTTAAGAGTTTTTCAGTTTTTATTTAAGAAAGTTCAAAAAAAATATTAAGAAAGTATAAAGAAATTGGAATAAAAGCAAAAAAACCATAGAAAAATAATTAGTTATTGGGAAATATCAGTCTTGCAATAATAATATTATTTTCAAAAAAAAGTTGAAAATCTATCTTCATTTGTTGTGATAATTCTTTTACGATTGATAAGCCAAGTCCTGAAGATAGTTCCTTATTATTTTCGTCCGCTCGATACAATCTTTCACTAAGGAATTGAATTTTATCTGATAAATCTTCATCAGTATGATTTTGTATTTCAATTATCACAGTATCTTTCACATAAGATGTTGTAAGAGTAATTTTTTTATCTTCAGAGCTATATTTTATTGCATTATCAATTAAATTATCAATAATTCTATGGAAATGCTCTATGGCAAGGACTACTTGAGCCTTATTTGAATCTTCAATTAAATTGTTAAAAATAATTTTCTCTCTTTGTAGTTCAAGAATTTGGTAAAGTAGGGTATTTATATTTACTTTTACAAAATTCATTTTTATATCTTTACTTATAATTTTACTATAAAAAAATAAATCTTCAATAAGATTTCTTAGCCTATAGCTCAAGTTTGTGGCTGATGCAACATAGCTATGTTCTTCATTTTCTAAAGGTATTTTTTGTGTGAGCAATTCTAAATAACAAATAATCGAAGTGAGGGGAGTGCGTAAGTCATGTGAAATGTTAGTTATAAGCATTCTTTGCGAGCGTTCAGCTTCTCTTTCTTTTTCATTTTTTTTAGAAATTTCTTCTTTTATTTCATTCACACTCTTTGCTAAAAGAGCAAGTTCATTATTGCCTTTTACAGGAATTATGTGCTCTTTATTCTCTTTAGGTAATTCTCTTATTCCTTCTTCTATTGCTTTGATATAATTCACTAAATTAAAAACAATCTTAATGGAGATAAGGAAGAAAACAAAAAGTGCAATAAAGCCTGCATAAAGATGGTGTTTTTCAGCGTTAAGAAAAAATAGATGTTCAGTATTTTGTTTTTGAATATATTGATGCGCTAAATCATCTAAAAAAAGGTAAAGAAAAACACTGAGAAGAACAGTGCCAATCATTTGGAAGAGCATGGAAACATATAAAGAAGAAGAAAGCTTTTTAATCCACACGATACCCAACTCCCCACACTGTTTTTATATATTGCGGAGCTGAAACATCGTCTTCAATTTTACTTCTTAAATTACTGATATGCACAGAAACCGTGCTTTCAGCATTGAGAACATTGTATTCTCCCCACACAGAGGTGTAGATTTGTTCAAGGCTATAGACTCTTTTACGATTTTTTAAAAAAAGTTCTAAAATCAAAAATTCAATCTTTGTTAATTTTATTGTTTTACCTTTTTTAGAAACAGTGTGTGCAGAAAAGTTGACAGATAAATCACCATACTGAAAGTCATTATTATTTTCTTCAAGCGCTTCATTAGCAATATGCATATGCGAATAATTTCTATATCGCCTCACGTGAGCTTTAATCCGTGAAATGAGATCAATAGGATTAAAGGGCTTTGTTATATAATCGTCTGCCCCTGATGAAAAACCTGCAAATTTATCTATATCTTCAGCTTTAGCTGTTAAAAAAATAATTGGAAGCGTATGCTTATTTCTTATTTCTAAGCAAGTTTCAATTCCATTCATTCGTGGCATCATAGAATCTAGAAGCACTAAATCAATAGTTTTCTCTATGTCTTTATTGATAATTTCAATAGCTTCTTCGCCGTTTTCAGTTTCAAGAACTTCGTATGATTCGTTTGACAGATAAAGTCTTATCGCTTTTCTGATATCACTATCATCATCAACAACTAAAATTTTCATGTCTATTCCTAATCATTGCAAGGGGCAATATGCCCCTCACAATATTTGACTGCTACAAGTTTTTATCAGCATATAAGCAAATTCTCTAATATGCAATCTTTTTTTCATACAATCTAGCAGCATTCAGCACAACAAAAACGGAGCCTGCATTATGCACTAATGCGCCTGTTGCAGGAGTGAGCCAACCCGCAATGGAAAGAATAATTGCACCAAAGTTGATTACCATTGAAAGTGTGATATTGAATTTTATTGAAAAAATAGTGGCATCTGAGAGTTTTTTGATATAAGAAATTTTTGTTATATCATCGCCCATGATTGCAATATCCGCCGCATCAATAGCAATATCACTTCCCATTGTTCCCATCGCCACGCCAACAAAAGCCGTTTTGAGTGCTGGCGCATCGTTCACGCCATCACCAACCATACAAACTTTATCGCTATCTGTTGAGAGTTTTTGCACCATTTCAACTTTATTTTCAGGCAAGAGAGAAGAGTATACTTCACTAATGCCCACTTTGTTTGAAATGAAGTTTGCCGCTCTTTCATTATCGCCTGTGAGCAGAACTGTTTTTGTGATCTCTGCTTTTTTAAGCGATTCAATAGCTTTTGGCGCAAGTTCTTTAATGGTGTCTGACAAGGCAATAATACCAAAAACATTTTCCTTGTCAAAAACTATAACAATGGCTTTGCCTTCATCACGAAATTTTATCAGTTTATTTTCAATTTCCTTTGGAATTTCGGTTTGATACACTTCTTTATAAAGTTGCTCATTGCCACAATAGATGTTTTTATTGTCAACACTTGCAAAAATCCCTTTGCCTACATTCATGGAAAAATCTTTTATTTCAGCTAAAGAAATTTTCTTTTCTTTTGCATAGGACACAATAGCTTTTCCTAATGGGTGCTCAGAACGAGTTTCAACAGAAGCTATAAGCGACATAAGTTTTTCTTCTTCTATGCCAAAGCTTATAATATCGCTCACTTGCAATTTTCCATGCGTGATAGTGCCTGTTTTATCAAAGGCAACGATATTCACTAAACCCATGCGCTCTAATGCTTCACCCGATTTAATAAGTACGCCATTTTTTGTGGCTTGCCCTATAGCTGCCATAATTGATGTAGGTGTTGCCAAGGCTAAAGCACAAGGGCAGAAAACAACCAAGATAGTTACGGCACGGATAAGTGCATCGTCTTGTCTATTGAGCATAAAGGCAAAAATACAATAAGTGATAATGGCAATGACACAAGCCGTTGGAACAAGATAACCTGCCCATTTATCAACGATTTTCTGGGTGGGAGCTTTATGATTATCTGCCTCTTCCACAAGATTAATCATTTTTTGTAAGGAAGAATTTGAAAAAGATTTTGTTACTTTTATATCAACAGAACCAAAGCGGTTGATTGTGCCTGTAAAGACTTCATCGCCTTCTATCTTGTCGATAGGTAAGGATTCGCCTGTCATGATGGATTGATCAACAGTCGTGTTTCCGTGAATAATAATTCCATCAGCCGCAAAAGCTTCACCAGGGAGAACACGAAGAACATCATTGACTTGAATTTCTTCAGCTTCAATAATTTGTTCTTCACTTTTGCCGTTTATTTCAATAATTTTTCTTCCTTTTGTGGGAACTAAATCGAGAAGCAATTCGATACCTTTCTTTGCTTTTTCAACTGTTCTGTCTTCAAGCCATTCGCCTATAGCCATGATGAAGGCAACCTCACCTGCGGCAAAAATATCGCCAATGTAAACCGCTGCAATCATTGCTATTGTGATAAGTAAAGGCGAGGTAATTCTTTTTTGTGATGTATTTCTTATTGCCAAATAGAGAAGTGGCGTACCTGAAATAAGTAATGATATCCACGCGGGATTGAGGGCAAATTCAAAAGTTCCGCCCATGATGGGAATTATGTATTCAGTGATAAAACTTGCCAAAAGAAATACGCCCGAAATGCAAATCATTGGAATTGAATTGAGCTTAAATATGTAATTTTCCATGAAATTGAACCCTTTGCTAAATTGTTTTAGAAAATTGATTAAGAGCTGAAATAAGTTCTTTAATTGTTTCTTCCTCTTTGCCGTGTTTTATGCCGTCAAGCACGCAATGGTGCATATGACCTTCTAAAATCACTTGCCCTGTTTTATGAAGCGCTGATTTCACAGCCCCAATTTGAATAAGAATATCTGCGCAAGGTTTATCGTCTTCCACCATTTTGAAAATGCCGCGCACTTGACCCTCAATCTTCTTCAATCTTTTTTGGATTGCTTCAACATCCATACACTGTTTCATTATATTTTCCTCTTCTTATGCATTGTTTATACCTTATACCCCTATGGGGTATGGATAGTAAAAAAACGATAAATTGTCAAGAAAATAAAAAACTATTATTAATCACACATTGCGCAATTCGTATTCCAAATCTACAATCCCATTATATGCGCTTGTAGATTTCAGTTTTAATTTTGTTTCAAAGTCAATTGCATCAAATAATCTTATGCCATTGCCGAGAATTGTCGGAATAACTGAGATTGTAAATATGTCAGCCAAAGAAAGCCCGATCACTTGACTTATAACTGACGCACCACCGCAAATCCAGATATTTTTTCCCTCTTCTTCTTTTAGCCTTTGTATAAGAGGGCTTAGTTCTTCAGTAGTAAAAATGCGTTCGTCATGAATGTTTGCATTGCGTGCGTGATTGATTATATAGGTTTTTTTACCTTCATACACCCACTTGTCTGGTGAAAGCTCTTCAACAATTTGCCTATAAGTTGTATTCCCTAAAATAATTGTATCTACGCTTTCCATAAAGCTTGGATACGAGCCAGTATTTTCATTTTCGCTTCCATCACCCTCGAGAAAACTTACACCGCCATTAATGTCTGCCAAATATCCGTCTAAGCTCATGGCTACATAAATGTGAACTTTTTTCATAATAATTTCCTCCTAGGTAAATAATTCTTCACTTTTTTTTGATTATCAGGTGATTAAAATAAGCGATATCTATATAGCGACTTTCAGCTAACAGAGCTAGTTCAAGAGGTAG
>CAYJFE010000060.1:0-17396 GCA_964369165.1 uncultured Desulfovibrionaceae bacterium
CATTTGGAGGAGCTGGCAATTGCCCTAAACGAGCCAATGCATTCAGCGCAGACGCGTCAAAGTCCGCTCTGCCAGAAGATTTTTGGACACGAGTGTCGAGGATTTTGCCATTTGCATCCATGCTGATTGCGATTTGCGCATTGTATTGCTCGCGCGAATAGGTTGGCATAGACCATTGATTTTGCACAATAAGCATAATCTGCGCCATATAAATATCGTAGATACCGCCACCACCGACACCACTACCAACACCGCCACCACCGCCAACGCTAGGTGTATTGCTATTGCCTACTTGTTGCTGCAAATCTGCTAAGGCGGAACTTGCCGCAGAAGGCGGAAGACTTGGCTTTTTCGGGGCTGGTTTTGGGGCAGGTTTGCTTTCAACTTTTTCAGTCGGCTTACTTTCTTCTGTTTTTTCAGAAGAATTACTCGACTCGACTGGCTCGTCTTTTTCTTCAGGTACTTCAGCTGCTTCAGGTTTAGCTTCTGCCTTTGGTTCTTCTTTTACTTCTTCTTCAGCTTCAGGCTCAGGTTTAGGTTCTGGCTTTTCTTCTGGTTCTGGCTCAATTTCCTCTTCTTTTGGAGCAGCAGGAAGCGCAGCCGCATCAGGAGCTTCAGGAATAGGCTCAGGCTTTGGAGGAAGAGATTCAGGTTGTGGAATATTTTCAGGTTCTGGTTTTGGAGCTTCTGTTTGTATAGGCTCTGGCACAGCCACTTCTTCTACTACTGGAGCTGGTGCAGGCGGTTCAACACTTTCAGGTGTCGGCATTGACGGCACAGGAATTTCTTCCAAACCAGGATCACTGCTCTCTTCCATCACCACATCTTCTACTTCATTTGGACGCGCGCCAAGCACAGCCGAAGCCAAACCTTCGCCTCCCATATCGCCCATAACTAAAGAGACTTGATAGATTTGCGTATTCAAATCAAGCACCGTAGGCATTGGCCAATAGAGCACGACAAAAAACAAGAGGCCGTGCAAGAAAAATGATAATAAAAATGAAGCAGCTTTTTCCATAATTTTTAACTATTTTAATTTGTTTCGTCGCTTGTGTCAGCAGTCGAGTCAGATCTGCGAGCCACAATACCAATATTTGAAATACCTGCAGATTTGATTTCGCCCATAACACGCACAACCAAGTCAAAGGCAACTTCTTTATCTGCCTGCAAATAAACAGGCCTATTTTCGCCCTCTACCAAGGCTTCAAGCCTTTCTTGGATTTCGTTAAAATTAACTTGATAGGTGTCAATATAGATCGCGCCATCACGACGTACACTTAGAATAAGATTTTGTGTTTCAGTTGGAAGCGCGTCAACTTCTCTTGTTTGTGGCAAATCGATATCTATACCCTCTTGCATCATTGGCGTTGTCACCATAAAGATAATAAGCAAGACAAGCATAACATCAACAAAGGGAGTGATGTTAATTTCGGCAACTAAACGGCCTTTTTGCCCTAATTGCATTCCCATACTTCTCTCCTTTAGCCTAACTCTTTTTCAACTCTATTAATAAAGGAATAAGAAAAGTTGTGTAATAAAGCTTCAATGGCATTGATTTTGCCTGAAAAAGCATTGTATGCCATAGAGGCTGGAATAGCCACAAATAAGCCAACAGCAGTCGCTATCAAGGCTTCTGAAATACCTGGAGCAACAGTTGCTAAAGAGGCAGACTTCATAAGTCCGATAGCGTGGAAAGAGTGCATAATTCCCCATACTGTACCTAGAAGTCCAATAAATGGCGCAGTGCTTGCACAAGTAGCAAGGAGTGACATTTTACTATACAACCTTGTGCCTTCGTATGCAACACCCTGTTCAAGTGAGCGAAGAACGTTTTGCACAACTATGTTCGATTGAATGCCTGATTCGCGCGAAGAATTGAATTCATTCACACCTCTTTGTGTGATAGCATAAAGTGGCGAGTCAGAATCTTCACTAATAGATAAAACTGCATTGCGTAGATCATTCGCATTTTCAAATTCTTTAATTCCAGCAAGAGTTTTGAGCTTTGCCAAATGCAAGCCTCTGTATTTCATAAATATAACTGTCCATGAACCTATAGACATAAAGATCAAAAATAAGAGTATGAGTTGAGAAATTAAGGTTGCCTCTCGCACCATAGAAAGAAAATTTGTTACCATTGTACCTTCTCGATTTGCTTGTATTTAATAAATCTTAAAACATTTTAGAAAAAATCTAGATAAAGTATATAATATTTTCCTTTCTTAAGCAAGAAGAATTTATTTTCGATTTTGGGCTATTATTATGGATAAAAGCAAGGATAGAGCAAACCCCCTATACCTGTAAGATATAAGGGGTTTATGGCAATTACAACTTAATGTAAACAAATATTTTCTATGCCGCTGGCTACTCGAAAGCGAATGCTATGCCGCTTCCTTAGCAGCGCCAATTTCTTTAGGATTTTCTTTTGGTGTCACGTCTTTTAGAGGTCTCATACTTGACATATTGTAGATATCGTGCGGATCTAAAATAAGAAGCACTGAACCATCTCCCATAATTGTGCCGCCTGATACGCCTCTAAGTCCTGCAAGGTATGGCCCTAAAGTTTTAATAACGATTTCTTGTCTTTCTAAAAGGCTGTCAACCACAAGGCCAACCCTCTTACCAGCATCTTGCAAGATAACCACTGAAAGCATATCTGGCAATTCATCGTAAGAACGCGGCATATTAAGTATTTCAGAAAGCTCAATAAGCCCTAAAACTTCGCCTCTTAATGTGACAGCTTTACGCCCTTTGATTTCAGAAAGACGTTCTTTTTCAAGTTTTGTAGTTTCTGAAACAGCATCAAGTGGAATAGCGAAAATCTGACCTGAAACAACAACAAGCAAGGCATCAATAATAGCTAGGGTGAGCGGGAGTGAAAGAGAGAAACGTGTACCCTTGCCAACTTCTGTTGTAGTGACAATATTACCTTTCAAGTTTTTGATATTTGTGCGCACAACGTCCATACCCACGCCTCTGCCTGAAATATCTGTGATTTCAGCGGCTGAGGAGAAACCAGGAGCAAAAATCAATTCAACAGCTTCTTTGTCGTCAATATTCTTTGCTTCTTCAGGAGTGATAACGCCTTTTTTAATTGCCACTTCGCGCATTTTTTCTGGGTCAATGCCTTTACCATCGTCTTCAATTTCTATATAGACAGAATTTCCTTTATGGAAGGCTCTAAGTGTCACTTTACCTACAGGTGATTTACCTGCGGCAATGCGCTCCTCAGCTGATTCAATACCATGATCGACTGAGTTTCTTATCAAGTGAACTAATGGATCGCCTATAACTTCCACAACGCTTTTATCTAGCTCTGTTTCTTCGCCTTCTAAAATAAGCTCTACTTCTTTATTACTTTTGCGTGATAAGTCACGAACCAAGCGTGGGAAGCGAGCAAATACTGAAGATACGGGTACCATACGAACTTTCATAATAGTGTCTTGCAATTCATCAGAGATACGCGCTAGTCCATAGGTTGTTTCTGAAAGATTTTGCGCAACTACAGACACGTGAATATCTTGTGAAGGATCTTCTAATTGACGCGCAATCATAGTGTATCTATTTCTATTGATGATAAGCTCACCAATAAGGTTCATAAGATGATCGAGTTTTTCGTGGTCAACACGTATAGTTGAGCTGGCTTTTGACTCATTGCTTTGCGCTGGGCTTGCCGCTTTTGCTGGAGCTTTAGGAGCTTCTGCTTTAGGGGCTGGCTTTGGCGCAGGTTTTGGTGCTGGCTTTGGAGCTTCTGCTTTAGGAGCTTCAGCTTTAGGAGCTTCAATTTTAGCTGGCTCTGCTTTTGGAGCTTCGGCTTTAGGAGCTTCGGCTTTTGGGGCTTCAACTTTTGGAGCTTCGGCTTTTACTTCAGCTACAGGTGCAGGCGCAGGTTCTTCAACCTTTGTTGCTTCTGCAAGAGCATCTTCGTAAAGACTGAATATAATTTCTACTTCTTGTTTGAGCAAATCCACCATAAGGCCGAAATCCATATCAGCATCACGTGATTGTTGAACCAAGGTGGCTGTGCGTTCAGCATAGTCAACAACACTTGCTAATTTGCTTGCTTTTGCCACTTCAATAACTTTTGCCAAAGAATCAGCCAATATTGCTATAAATTCAACTTTTGAAGAATCTTTGTCAAGTTCGTCCAAAGCATTTCTGATAGCTTCTTTATAGCCATCAATGCCTTCGCCTACCACAGCTACATCTGCTGGCTTTTGTTCAGGAACACTCACAACTGCAAGCGCGCCTGACTTGAATGATTTTGGCAACGCGACTTCTTCACCTATGATAGCTTTTTGTAATTGTACTAATAATTCATGCGTATTATATGGCGCAACTGAAGAACGTGCCACATTGATTTTTTTCACTAAAACAGTCATAACATCTGTCACGAAAAGTAAGAGATCGACAAGCTCAGAAGTGATTTTAATATCGCCATGTCTTGCTTTATTGAGAAGAGTTTCGGCTTCGTGCGTGAGATTGTTCAATTCTTTATAATCAATAATACCACTTGCGCCCTTAATATTGTGGAAATAGCGGAATAATTCGTTCACAACATCATTTGTTGGATCTGGATCTTTTTCAAATAAAAGAAGTTCAGCATTGATAACTTCAACGTTCTCAACTATTTCTTCTATGAATTCAGGTAGATAAGATTCTCCAAAAGTAAGGAGTTGCACCTCAGGCAAAACTTCACGTGAATCAATCCAATCTTCAAAAGACATTTCAACCCCTGTTTCTTGCAAAATTATTTCATTTGCTTCTACTTCTTTTGAAATATTCACAATTTCTTCACCGCTAGGAACACCATCTATAGGCTGATTTGCCACAACTTCTTCAAACACTTCTTCATCAACAGCAGAAGGGCTTTCAAAAGAATTTTCTTCCAAAGCATGAGCGTCAACACTCTCTTCAAAAGTGTCATCGTGTGAGCTATCTGAGCTAGTCAAGCCCGTGAATTCACCACTCAAAATGGCATCAAGAGCGTCTTGTAATTCTTGATAATTATTGTCACCGTCCGTATTTGTGGCGGCCAAAATATCAATCATGGTGTTGAGCGCATCAGTAACGGCCAAAATGGTATCCATAATATCGGAATTTATACCCATTGTGCCTTTTCTTAGCTCATCAAGCACGCTTTCGCCTTTATGGGCAAGGTGATTGATATTGTCCAATCCTAAAAATCCTGACGCACCTTTGAGAGAGTGCATAGGACGGAATATGTCGTTCAAGAGATCTAAATTATCAGGTGCTTTTTCAAGTTCCAATAAAGTAGGCTCGATTGTTTCTAAATGCTCTTTTGCTTCGATTATAAAATCAGCAAATAATTCGCTATCTTGGAATTCTAGACTCATAATTTTTCTTCCGTATTATCATTAAAGTATTAAGATAAAACTAACTTTTCACAAAAGCATAATCGTCTATTAGCTACTTTTCTTTAGCCTTTTCTACATATTTAATGCAAAAAAGTAAAAATTTTACCAATTTTATAAAGCATTTAACTTTAATCTTTTTCTAAACATTCTCTAATTCGGCTAAGAAAAGTTCTCCAAATTCGCTAGTACCAACAGGTTTTGAATCTTTCATTTGCAAAGCGAGGTCAGGAGTGAGTGTTTTTTTCAAAACTAAGTTTTCAAAAGCCTTTGTAATTATTTCTGAAGCTTTTGCATAACCCAAGTGTTCAAGCATCATGCAGGCAGAAAAGAGTAAGGAGCAAGGATTAGCAATGTCTTTGCCAGCCGCATCAGGTGCTGTGCCGTGCGTTGCTTCAAAAAAAGCAAAATTTGAAGACATATTCACACCAGGAGCAAGCCCTAATCCGCCAACTTGTGCAGCCAAAGCATCGGAAACATAATCACCATTCAAATTCGGGCAAGCAAGGACGGCATAATCCTCAGGATAGAGCAAAGCATTTTGAAACATTGCGTCGGCAATCACGTCTTTTATAAGAATTTTCTTCGGTGTTTCGCCTTTAGTGTATGTGATATCACCAAATTCTTCCTTAGCAACTTCATAGCCCCAAGCTCTAAACGCGCCCTCAGTAAATTTCATAATATTACCCTTATGCACCAAGGTAACAGAAGGTAAATTGTGTTCATCAGCATATTTAATCGCCGCACGCACAAGTCTTTTTGATTTTTCTTCGCTCATAGGTTTTATGCCAAAAGCTGCATTATCATCAACATTTGCATTGAATTTTTCTTTCAAAAATGCCGCCAATTCTTGAGCTTCACTTGATTTAGCCTCGTATTCAATGCCAACATAAACATCTTCAGTATTTTCTCTAAAGATAGTCATATTCACCTTTTCAGGCTCGCGAAGTGGGCTTATTATCCCCTTATAATAGCGTACAGGACGAATGCAGGCATAAAGGTCAAAGACTTGCCTCAAAGTAACATTTAAAGAGCGAAAACCTTTACCAACTGGAGTGCCTAAAGGGCCTTTAATGGCTACATCAGCAGTTTTTAAAGCTTCAATGGTTTCTTTAGGCAAAATGTCGCCTGTTTTTTCATAGGCTTTCTCACCAGCAAGAAGTTCTTGCCAATCGAGTTCAGCATTATAAGTCATTTTTAAAGCTTTATCCACAATAGGGCGTGTCACTTGCCAGATTTCTTTGCCAATGCCATCGCCTTCGATCCAATATACTTTTTTATTCATTATTATGTTCCTTATAGTGTAAAAAGGGAAGATTAGTTCGCTTACGCTCTCTAAGCCCTTGCCCTTAATACTTTGTTTTCTTTCTTTGTTTTCGCTTCTTCTAGCTTTAGAAGATACTCCCTATCCTCTCCAAGTTCAAGAAATTTTTTGGTGTTTTCAAATAAATGGCTTAAGATGGAGTTCGATACTAAAAAGCCTTCTCGAGTCAATCGTACATAACCATTAATAATACGGATAAGGCCATTTTTGTGTAAAGCGTGTATAAGCGCCTTATTATCCTTCAAAAAATCTCTGCCCGTGATATCGCCAAAAGCTTTAACTCGCATACCACGGCTTGTGCGAAGCCTCAGCATAATAAGTTCGATAACCCTATCTTGTGTTGTAAGCTTTTCACTATCGTGCTTAAAGGCAAATTGCTCAACTTCCTGCCGCCACAAGCGAAGATCATAGGCATTTGTCCAGCGCACATTCTGCATAGTAGAAGTAGCTGATGGCCCGAAACCAAGATAGTCCGCTCCTTCCCAATAGCCAAGATTATGCCTACACTGAAAGCCCATGCGAGAAAAATTTGAGATTTCGTATTGCAAATAACCATTCTCCTGCAAGATTTCAGCTCCACGCATATACATAGTATGCGCGTCCCTTTCCTCTGGTAGAATAATTTCATGTTTTTCTAAAGCCTTATCAAATTTAGTATCTGGCTCAATTGTTAAGCCATACATAGAAATATGATCAGGTTTTAGCTTCATAAGCTCATTCACCTGCCAAAGCCATTGATGAACTTTTTGCGAGGGAAGCCCCCACATCATATCTATATTAATATTATTACAACCAGCTTCTCGCGCATAGGCAACACTATTCATAGCGTCGACATAATTATGCGCACGCCCTAAGGTTTTGAGCATGGAATCATCAAAACTTTGTATGCCGATTGAAAGTCTATTTATGCCAGCACGCAGATAATCCTTGATTCTATGGCGCGTCTTCAAAGATTCAGGATTTGCCTCCATAGTGATTTCAGCCTTAGGATCAACAGCAAAATACTTCTTTATCTTCTTTATAATCTCTTTAATAAGTTGTGGCTCTATAAGTGAAGGCGTTCCACCGCCAAAAAATATTGTCTTCACAGGAAGTTTACCATATTCTTTGGCACGCATTTGTATTTCTTTTGTAATGCCTTGATACCAAATTTCTCTGTCCAAATCCCATTTATCAACTGCGGCTACTGCGGAAAGAGTGTTCTCAACTTTTGGCATATTCTCTTCATTATTAGCACTCTCTTCCTTCTCAATATTAACAGTAGCAGACATTAAAATCTCGTCTTTATCCTTACCATAGATAGCTTCGGAATGAAAAGCGCAATAATTACATTTCTTTACGCAAAAAGGTACATGGATATAGATAAGCATTATTTCTCACAATTATTATTTTTAGTTACAAAGCACATTCTATTGCCCATGCACTTTGAGCGTTAAAACTCTGTCACTCATAGTATTTATTACATTCATATCGTGCGAAATAAAGAGAAGAGAAAGTTTTTCTTCTTCGCGTAAATCTTTTAAAAGATTGAGAATTTGCGCCTGAATTGACACATCAAGCGCCGAAACAGCTTCATCACAAACTAAGAGTGTGGGCTTAGCAATAAGGGCTCTTGCTATGGCTATGCGTTGCCTTTGTCCGCCAGAAAATTCGTGCGGAAACTTATGGGCATCTTCTTTTTTAAGCCCAACTTTCAAAAGCATTTCTTCCATTTCTCTTTTAAGCTCTTCAGAAGTATAGGCGACATTCTCTCTTTTGTATTTTAATAAGAGAGGCTCGGTAAGGCTATAATAAATTTTCAATTTTGGATTGAGTGAAGAAAAAGGATTTTGGAAAACAATCTGCACCCTTCCCACGAAATCGTCAAACTTCTGCATAGGTACAGTATCAATATATACTTCGCCCTCAGATGGAGGCATAAGACCTGTCACAATGCGAGCAAGAGTAGATTTTCCACAGCCAGACGGCCCAACCAAGCCTAGGGTTTCGCCTTTTTCCATGCAAAAAGAAAGATTATTCAAAACATAAAGCTTTTCTTCATTTGTTTTGAAAATTCCTGATTTTCTTGTGTAAAACTTAGAAACATTCTTGCACTCAAGCACATTTGACATTTAGAGAGAAATCCTTATATTTATATAGTATAAAGCGTGAGCTTCACTTTACAAAAAAACTATATATCGGAGATGAAAATGTTACAAGTAAAAATTAAGGGTATGTCATGCGGCCATTGCGTTTCAAGTATTACAAAAGCACTCGAATCAAATCAAGCTACAGATATTAAAGTTGATCTTGAAACAGGTCTTGTTTCATGGGAAGGCGAACTTTCTGTTGAAAAAGTTTTAGAACTTGCCGATGATTTAGGCTTTGAGCCAGCTGACAACCCCTTTAAAATCAATAGTTTATAAAAAATATTATTTTTTTAAAAAAAATGCTTGACAATAATCGAGTTTCAACATAGAACTTTCTGACGTTGGGACGTTAACTCAGTCGGTAGAGTACCTGCCTTTTAAGCAGAGAGTCGCAGGTTCGAATCCTGCACGTCCCACCATTCAAAAAATTATGCCCACTAAACAGTGGGCTTTTTTGTTTTAAAATTATTTTTCAAATCTGCAAAAAAGTTATTGAAAGCTGTATAGCTTTTTGTTACATTCGTGTTACAATTATGTTAGATTGGCTTTTTGCAATTGCATTTATAAAATGAAATAAGCATCTTATAGAGATTTTGCACCAAGTCTTGGAGCTTTTCATGTCAGCACAGACACTTATGCAACTACTCGGCGGAGTAGGCATCTTCTTATTTGCTATTAAACTTATCAGTGAATCTTTACAATCACTAGCCGGCAATAAATTGCGTTCGCTTATTGCTGCCCTCACTAAAACCCCCTTGCTTGGAGTCTTAGTAGGTACATTTGTTACCGTTCTATTGCAATCAAGTTCAGCCACCACTGTTATGACAGTGAGCTTTGTTGATGCGGGACTTATGACGCTTAAGCAAGCCGTTGGCGTTATCATGGGTGCGAATATAGGCACAACAATTACAGGGCAGATCATAGCTTTTAAAGTGAAAGATTTTGCCTATTTATTTGTAATTGTGGGTGTGTTACTCAACCTTCTTTCTTCTTCGCACAATAAAAAATATCTAGGCACGGGTATTATGGCTTTTGGCCTATTATTCATAGGTATGCAGACCATGGAAAGTGCCATGGCCTTTTTGCGTGACAGAAAAGATATCTTCCTTATGTTTGCACATAATCCACTATTAGGTGTTATGGCTGGCACAGGGCTCACACTTTTAGTGCAATCAAGCTCGGCGACTGTTGGCCTTACTATTGCTCTTGGAGCTCAAGGCTTATTACCGATTGAAGCGGCAATTCCTATTATTCTTGGCGATAATATAGGCACAACTATCACGGCTATGCTTGCCGCTATTGGCACAACACGCTCGGCAAAGCAAGCAAGTGCGGCTCATGTTTCTTTTAACCTTATAGGTGTTGCAATCTTCTTGCCTCTTATGCCACTCTATTTGCCCTTTATCGTGAAAACAGCTGATAGCATAAGCCACCAAATAGCCAATGCGCACACTTTATTCAATGTTTGCAACACCCTACTCTTCTTGCCCTTTGCTGGCCCCTTTACGCGACTTATAAGCAGACTTATACCAAATGAAGTGAAGAAAAAATCATCTGGTGCAAAATATCTTGACCCTCTTTTATTGAAGGCTTCACCTATTGTTGCTGTTTCCGCCCTCAAAAACGAATGTGACCATATGGCACAAGTGACATTAAAGCAATTAAACGCTCTTGAAGACGTATTTTTTAGCGACAATGTGAAAAAGATTGATTCAGTTCTTACAGGCGAAGAAAAGCTTGATATGCTCACTCGTGATATTACGGAATATGCCTCACACATTGTGCAAGCCTCTATTCCTGAAGACGTTTTGACTGAAGTATATCGCTATACTGCAGCAGCTAATGATTTAGAACGTATAGGCGATAAAGCAAGCAATCTTATTGAGTTTTATAATTTCAGAACATCTTCAAAAGACGATTTCTCAAAAGAGCTTTTAGAAGAATTACATAAAATGTTTCTTGATGCTCGTAAAACCTTTGAGCTTTCTTCTTCCTATTTTATAGATAAAGAAAATAAAGAAGGGCATAAAGAAGAAGCCTTAAAATTATTAAAAAAACTAAGAAAACAGGAAGTTACCTTCACCACTTCAGCAATGGCCGATGTTTCAAAAGGCTTGAAAGACACACAGGCTGAACGTGTGTTTATCGACTCTATCCGCGCAATTGAAAGCATTGCCTATCGCTCAAGCCGCCTATTAGGACAAGAATAAAGACCCTGAGTAATTGGAGATTTATGTCATCACAAGATAGTATTGAAAAAAAGTTTAAGCTTGTCAGAAATTTTGATATACCTCTTGGCACTGATATGAGTGCTATTTTTCCTACAGGCACTAAAATTTCTATACGCTTCTTAGGCTATGAAGTAGACGATTTTTTACTCTTCAAATTTCCACTTGTGAGTAATGTCGCTTCCTATCTTGCGCCTGATATTTCAATGTCTGCGGCCTTTCAGCACGATGGGCATAATGTGCTTTTCAAATCTAGCGTGAAATACGCCCTGCCAAAACAAAGATTTGCATTCTTAGCCTATCCTGATAATTTCCGTGTCTATGAAGTGCGTAAAACTGAAAGAGTCAATTGCCTTCTGCCAACTTCGATAGAACTTGATAAAAAATATTATGGCGTACTTGAAGATATTTCAACAACTGGTTCACGCCTCACTTTTGACTCTGTCTATCAAACATCACTACGCGATTTAGAAAGCGGCAGATTACTTGAAATCAACATTATTACCCCAAAAGATAATCTGACTATTCAAACTACTATAATGAGTGTGCGTAAATCTTTTACGCGTGTCACACTTGGGCTTAAGTTCAACGATGATTCAAAGCAGGGGCAGAAAATCTTATCAAAATTTATAGATTCTATTAAGTTCACAGGCATCAATAAAGAAGAAAGAGCTTAACTCGTTCAAATGCACTCAAATGCAATAAAAAGGCTGTATTGTGAATAAAGAAAATTTAACAAAAGAAATAAATGCCTCGCTAGATATAAGCGTTCAAGATTTTCTCGAAAAACTTTTTGTGCAAATCAGCAGTTCAGAAGATTTGCATAAAGCTATGCTCAACACCTTCACGCATCTTGCTAGTTATCTGCCGATTTCTGGCATTTCTTTGCACCGTTTCATGCCAAAAGAAGATAGTATTCAATTAGATTTTCTACTGTGCAAAAATAATTTTCATAGACTAAACACAAAGATTGAACTTTCGCGCGCTGAAAGCGATGAACTAAAAAGGCATGAACAGCACTACCAGCTCGAATACGGCGATAGCTGGATCAATGGAAGCGTTGCTTACACTCTCAATACTGTTCTCTCGCCCTATATCGAGCCTATTAATCGCACTTTTCTCGTCACTCTTATACAATCAAACAAGCGTATTCTTGGCCACCTCTGCCTTATCGGAAATGCGCCACACTGCTTTTTACCAAAACACGAAATTTTACTTGAAGCCTTGCAAAATTCTATAGATAAAATTGGGCAAAGACTACTCAAACATCCTGAATTGCTTCAAATAAAACTTGAAAGAAGCAATGACAAAAACGAACGCTCTGAATATAATATTTTAAATGATATCACCATTATTGGCAGAAATAATTCTTTAAAAGAAACAGTTGCTATCATTGAAAAAATTGCAAAAAGTGATGCGCCTGTGCTTATTATGGGTGAAACAGGAACAGGCAAAGAGCTTATTGCCGACGAAATTCAAAAACTTTCACAAAAAAGCAGAGGACCATACGTTAAGATAAACTGCGGCGCAATTCCTGAAAGTCTTATAGACAGTGAGCTTTTTGGTTATCAAAAAGGTGCGTTCACAGGCGCAATAATGGATAGATTAGGCAAATTTGAAGTGGCAAATGGGGGCACTCTTTTCTTAGATGAAATTGGCGAGCTCTCCCCTCTTTCGCAAGTGCGCCTTTTGCGTGTTTTACAAGACAATGTCATTCAGAGAGTCGGCGGTACTATTCCTATAAGGGTTGATGTGCGCATTATTGCCGCTACAAATCGCTCGCTTGAAAAGATGATCGCAGAAGGATCTTTTAGGCAAGATCTTTACCACAGGCTTAATGTTTTTCCCGTTTTTTTACCGCCACTTAGAGCTAGAATCAAAGATATGCCCCTTCTTATAGATTATTTTATAAAAACTTTAAAATATAAACAGGCTGGCAGACAAAAAATTCAAATTATGCAAGAAAATATGCATATATTAGAAGAATATACTTGGCCTGGCAATGTGCGTGAATTGCGCAATATTATAGAAAGAGCCATCACTCTTTCAGAAAGCCATCAAGTGGATTTATCAGAATATTTGCCCTACACGGCCTTTAATCCACAAAATTCTTTTTTTGAAGAAATTATAAAAAAAGAAGAACGCTCTCAGCAAGGCATTCCTATTAATAATGCGCCTATTGAGCCTTACGCGCAATCACATGAGAAGAATGCACGCACAAATTTTGATGAGAATAATTCCTCTTCTCACGACACATCTGCCCCTCTTGCTTTAGATGAAGCTATGGCTTTTCATATTAAAAAAGTTTTGAAAATGTGCAATTATAAAATCAGTGGTGCAAATGGCGCAGCTGAAATATTGCAAATAAATCCAAGCACATTAAGAAAGAGAATGAAGAAGTTGAATATCAACCTTGAATATATTGTATAAGATTAGAAAAAAAGCATTTCCCTTTTAGAGAAATGCTTTTTATTTTTATAACTTTATTTTATGGATTCAAAATGTCCTACAGTTGGGCAGATGGGTAAATAGGCATAAGCTTATTCGTCAATAAGCCCTTGTTCTGCCTTTCTTATCTGTTCATTATTGATATTTCTGCCAATATCATAAAACAAAAGAAGCACACATATAATGGCGAATGCTGAAGTGATTAAGGGCAAGAGTTTATTTTCTTTTTTGGGCCCTTTTTCTTTTGCAACTTTCTTACTTGTTTTTTCTTGCTTTTGAGCAATTTTATTTTCTTCTTTTGCCATCTTAAGCCTCCATATTTCCATGATTATTCTTTGTCAATCTAGCTTTAATCTTTCTTCTGAAAAGCTTTATTAGATTTTCAACAGGCGGAATTGGGCAAAGGAAATTACACCAAGGCCTTCTGACAAAGATAGAAATAAGCAGGACCATACCCAAGATATAGAAAGAAAGAATAGAACCTTGCAAGTCAAACATAGTACCAAAAATTTCGTAGGAAGAAAGCCCAGGATTTCGCAAAATCAAAGCAACAATAATTGCTGTAAAGGCTAAAGCTCTTTGTGCCCATTTGTGTAAGGCTGAGAATTTATTCTGTTTTGGTTGCTTTGCTCCGCCCACTAAACCCATAAATTCTTGCACTGCGCCAAAAGGGCAAAACCACAAGCAATAAGGATTTTTATTATCTGCAATCAGCATAAGCAAAATACCGCCAAGCAGCATATAATAATAAAGATGCGTGTGCCAATCAGGCCAAAAACCTAAAAGGGCTTGATTTATATAAGAAATTGTGAGCGGATTTGTATAAACAAAGCCAAGCATAAACATACCCACAAGCATAGTAAACCAGCGTGCTTGCTTGGTATATTTGAAAGATTTTCTATGCCCAACAAAGGCAACTATAAATAAAATAAGAAGTACAATTTCAGGTGGGCCAAATTGTATAGCTTTTTCTTCTTCTGGCGGCACAGGAAGCCCTAAGTGCACACCTGCAATATTTCTGCTTGCTTTAAGTGCCGCTTCAGCTAAAGCTCTTGAGGTAAGCGTAGCAGAAGAAACACCATGCAAATCTTCACCTAATTTAAAAGGCTCGTCAAATTTTTTACCGTATAAACTGTCAATGAAACCATTTGCCACCACTCGGTTAAACCATGAAGGCGTTTCTCTTTGCTCAACCACAGCAACATTTGAAATCACCCCTTCTTTATCCGTCGCCACGGCTAAAAGCATTGGGCCACCATAGCCATTTGCTTCGCCAAGTGAAATATAATTGAGAAAAGAATCATCGCTCTCGTCTTTATAGGCAGCACAAGTAACACTATCAAGTACCTCAAAACGTGAAGCTTCTGGCACGGCTCTTTGCAAAGCAGGCTTAATCGCTTCTGAAGCCATTGAGCTTGAGTTTTGTGTATAGCCATAAATTCCAGCGGCAAGAATGCAAAGAATAGCGACAATAGCAAGCCAAAAGTCTAAATCTTTTGAACTTTGTTTTGCCATAGGTGGAATATCAATTTTTTTTGTAGGTATTTCGTTCATTGTTATTTAAAAAGGTTATAAGATTATACATAAACAGCAAAAAACATAAAAGTTCTCTATAGTTTGCCCTCACCTTCATCAAAGAGGCAAAGGCAAACTAACAAAGAACAGTACAAAATGCTATAAAAACTACTCACACTACTGTGAAGGTTTTAGATTGTTAGATGGTGTCATGAAATTCAAAGATTTCGTAGAATTTTCAACAAAAAGAGGTTTTTTACGGAACGAGTGTATTAAAAGCATACATGATTGGAGTAAAAAATTTACTTTTTGGCAGAAAAAACGCGAAAGAATGAATTTAGTGACACTATCTAGTCCAGTCTTTTCTTTACTGAACGCATGGTAAGTACACCAATAACTACCATAGGAATTCCAAGGAAAACTACAGTAAGCCATGCTGCACGAGGCACCAATTCTTGATAGGAGGCAATAAAGGTTTGAATCATAAACATAAAGATTAATAGATTCAAGATAATGCCTGCCCATTCATATATTTTAAAGGATATTTCATTATTTTTTGCCCAGTGGATAAGACACATAAGGCCACCGCCCATAATAAAGCCGGTTAAAACATACCAAAACCAAGTCCAACTAACTAAACGCATATTTTTACTCCTCTTTTATGAACGTGATTGATCAAGGCCAAACAATGGAATATCCATAGGATTCATATCCCAAGGTGTTCTGTTTGGATCTGGTTCATGCCCATAGCCGAAGATATCATCCATATCACGGATAATAGTGTTAAGCATTGGAGCTCTTGCAATAGACATACGAACCAAGTCGTGCATAACGGCTTCATCATATTTTGTGAATGGGCAAACCACTTGACAACGTGAACAATCAGGCTCGCCACCAAGCATATAGCTATAACATTTTTTCGCGTCTTGATACCAGCCCTTATAGCCATTAGCTTGCCAAGGCACTTTATTTTTAGGCCAGAATGGTTCTCTATCCTTTGGAATTGCGCCAGAGGGGCACATATCAGCACATTTCATACAATCCCTGCAGAAATGTGTGATACCAGCATCGATAGGTTTTGTCACTGCAAGAGGTAAATCCGTCACGTGTACCATAATAGTACGGATATTAGTGCCCCACTGCGGTGAACATAAAATACCCGCGCGTGATGATTCGCCTAGGCCTGCCATAATACCAAATGGTACTGAACGACCAATGCTTGCATAGTCAGAAGCATAATGGTCATAACCAAGGCCACGCAGAAATACTTTCATACGATTTGAGAATATATGCGCACGTGAATAAGCAGCTGTATTAGCTGAAGCCCAGCTCATTCTATCAGTGAATTGCCCCATCCATAAAGATTGTGGGATAACAGAACAAACAGCATAAAGTGGTCTATTTGTTGGCAAAACGCATATACCATCCTCACGTGCATAGCCTTTTTCAACATCTTCAAATTTTATATTTCCATATAAAAGTTTTTTTATTCTTTCGTCAATACGCACAAAACCCATGTCAGCAGCACCGAGAATACGGCCAGCCACACGCAGCATACGTGAATTTTCTTCAGGTGTCCCTTCATGCCTTGGCACACCATAGTCTTCAGGACGCCAAAATGTTGTAGGGTGCTCCCACTTGTCACTCGCTTGAACATTCATCTCACCCCAAGGTGGCCGGACAGAAGAATTTAAAGCCCAACCCCAAACATTAGCATCATTCAAAGCTCTATCACGCAATGAATAACCCGGTTTATTATTTTGTACGCCTTCTTTAGCGTATTTTATATTTGAATCACGAGTTTCTGTCCATTGTTTCATATTGTCGCCCCAAGCATGGGGGTTGAACAAAGTATTTGCTACTCCTGGGAAATTATCCATATTATCCCAATCAATTTCAACAGTTGGCTCATCGACTTCCTTTACCCAAAAAGGTAAATTACGATCAGCATAAGGTGATGAGATCATGTCGTCTACATCTTTAAAATCAGCAAAGGCAGTGCCATCAGCGGCAAAACCTAAACCAGCTGCACCAGCTCCCATTCCCAACATTTTCATAAATGTTCTGCGCCCTACAGTGGAATGGTAACGGCTTTTTCTTGAAATTTCACCCATAAAAAACTCCTTATTTGTTTTTACCTAGTACTCTAAAGCAAATTCCGTGCCATATTTTTTTATTAGTATTTTCAAGCATTTAGTTTTTTAGTATTATTTTTCTTATCAAATAGCAAAAATCTTATTGTCCTATTTTCCAAATTCACCCCATAGTACAAATTATGGTATATAAAAAATAACAATACAACACTCATACAATAGGATGACCTGCTAAAATTTTGATTATCTTTGATTTTTCTTGACAAAAGCCATTATTTCAATTA
>CAYJFE010000061.1:0-16836 GCA_964369165.1 uncultured Desulfovibrionaceae bacterium
ACAATATAAAAGATATATACTTATCTAAATTAGGTATGGCTTTTCCAAGTAGAGGGATTGCCTTTCCCATCGAGTGAGTTACATCAAGAACACCAAGAGCCGTTGCAAGCCCCCATGCCGTACCAATGAAATAGTCGCCAACATTTGAAACTGCCATAATAGGGTCTTGGGATGAAAGCTTCTCAACCGCAAGAGGCAAGATATTTCCTGCTACTAAAGAATTAATAGTAGAGCGTATCCAATTCAGAATCATGGCAAGAATACCACTTTCATCGGTAACGGCTGGTGAAGCTGTAGTATCGGAAATCCCACGTCTTGTGGCGTATGCCGTCTTAATGTAATTTGCCACACGTTCTTTTACAGCTTCATAATCGTGCAAACCATGTGTCATGGCTAACATTTCAGACGCTGTATACTCTTTAGGGCTATAACTAATCCCAGAATACATTGCCTCTCTTACTTCTTGATTAATCCACGCAATCGACCAATAAGACGAACCTGCTATAAACCAACCGTATTGATTGGAAATATCAGTAAAGTCTTTGAGCTTATCTTTTAATTGTCCTTGCTTTGCATAGTTTTTCAATTCCGATAAAATCGTTGCATTAATATTATTGGCGGCATTGTATAAGGCTAATGGGTCAATATCCGCCGCCGCAGTATTAGGGTTTGCTAAATCTTGCGATACAGAAGATAAAGAAGAAATAGCAGTACCGACAGCGTTCACTTTACCACGGCATAGGGCGTCATCTTCATCAATACATGAAACCGAAATGCTTCCTGCATTGCCGTTAAAGATAAATTTATATTCACCGCCTGAGCCAATCCAATTAGAACTATGTTCCCATTCGCCCCCCGGAATTATATCATGCTCTCGCCTTTCATTAAGATAGTATTGCAAAGTAAGTGATTCTAAACTTCCGTTAGCAATAGCTGAATAATGCGTTACATTTTGGTCAGGAGCTTGAACGGTAATTTGACCGCCATGCTCTACAAAATAATCAACACCCATTTCCCAAACATAATTTCCAAGGTTTATGGAAAAACCAATGCAAGCTAAAATTGCCACTTGAAAAAGCGATAAACCTTTGAAGATAGGTGCTAATGCACCCATTGCCCCCACAAAACGCAAGGGCATCCAAAGTGAACTGTACTTTTTACCAAATGGTGTTCCCTCATGCGCTGAACCTGCAACGGAAATAGCCATAATCCAAATAAAAAGCCCAGAAACAATAGCCAAAGCGACAAGGTTAAACACGGAAAAAAGCTCAAGCATGAGTTCAGCACTTTGTGAGCCTCCCAAACCTTGCCCCCATGAATCCCAACCTTGCCCTAAAAGCGTATCGAGAAATTGTTTACTTGCATCACTTGGTAGCAAAACCTTTGAACTTGCAGGAATTTCTGTTGCCATACTCATTCCCCTTACTGTTGCGTACCAATCATACGTGTATACAAGTCATTTAGCTCTTTGCCCGATGTTTCTTCCATGCGGATAAGAGAATCAAGTGAAGAGGTAAAGGCTATGCGGTCAAGCAATTCTGTATTTTTGCGGTTAAGCTCAAATTGAAAAGCTTGCATAAGAACAAGTTCACGAAGTAGCCCCGTATCAGTCATTGAAGCAATTTGCATAAACCAATTAGGATTACCCACACGCATTTGTGATAAAAGCTTATAAAGTCCTGCCTCAGAAAGTTTACCATCAACAAGCCCAGGGATAGTTGTGCTGCCACCTGCTTCTGTCCATTGATTTTTTGCCCAAGCCGTAACATCATCGGGCAATGTTGGAGCGTGATACACAATATGACTATTGAGGTTTTCTGTTACTACGGCTAGTCGGTTATCGTGAATATCTCTTGCGACAGAATAGGTTTGCCCTGATAAAGTGTTTTTTTGTTCCTCCGTAACAACAGGCATAGGACGAGGATTAGATAAGGTTTTTATCGCTTCATGTGCTTGCGCTACTTGTTCTTCTGTAAGTGTTGATTCTAAAGGATAAAAAGCTTCCACAATTTCTTGCCTTTGTGGGTGTTCTCCATCTAAAATACGATAAAGATAGTCTACAGGACGCATATCTAAGGCATTAGCATACTCTGCTTGCTTTTCACGCATAGTTGCTTGCACTTCATTTCCTGCTTGAACACTTAATTGCAATCCTGCACCAAGTGAAGTCGCTCCACAAAGTCCGCTAGGTTGCGATGCTGTTCCGTAAGTATCTTGTGTTTTTACACTTTCATTGGCTACAGTTTGCCCTTTTATCATGGCAGCATTGCTTTCTTTCAAGCTGATAATAGCCCTTACAATAGTTGCACTTTCTGTTTTTATTGTTCCAATAATATTCTGTGCCGCCATAACAATTTCTGAACGTATAGCATTTGCTTCGACAGTGGTATTTGCATTGACAGATTGAATTGTTTCCGTCTTTGCCATTGTAATCATTGCGTTTATTGTTCCACAATCGCAACCGTAGCCAAAAGCTTGCACAGGAAAAATTAAACAGGATAGTATCAAAAATAGATATTTTCTCATAAACTTCTCCTAAATGTTGATAATTTCATCAACAATTTCTTTGGTCACATTGATAAGCACATCATCTGTACTGCTTTGGTCACTCACTTGTCGGCGGCGGCGTTCAACTTCTGACTTTGCTGAACCACTTGGAAAACGCAGTGCAAGACGGCGCAAAGCTTCTGACGCACCAATTTGAGTGTAAAGATTATTGCGGATTGTGACATCTTCTGTAGTTGTGGAAAAAGCCCAAAGAGGTTCTGCACCAATGGTCAAGGTCAAAACAAGTTGCGACATTCCAGAGCCAGTACGAAAAAGCCCCACAAGGTTTGCACCTGCACGGCTAGGCTTACCAAGACGTGAAAGAGCGTAACGACAAGCTCCATTCAAACCAAAACGGCTACTAATATTTTCAATGCTTTTTTCTGTGCCAGAACCTAAAATCACAATGGTTGTAGCGAGTTCATCAATAATAATTTGTGGTATATCATCAATAGATTGTGTGTATAGTCCAATACTCAAATTCCATTTACGACTTTCCCTTGCCATTGTGGTCATATCAGCTTGTAATTGCCCTGAAACAGAAGTGTTCTTAGTTACACGGTGCGCTTCATCATAGCAAAGGCGCTTTGGGTCTTCTCTAATAGCTTCAATACGTTCAGCGTGATAGCTTTGATACAATTCAGACATCAACTTCACATCAGCAGGCATTAAGAAAAATCTTGCCCCCAAAATCTGTCTTGCCATCATATACATAACTGCCGCTTGTCTATCAGCCGCCGCACCACCACGAGGAGCAACTTCGTCAAGGTCAAGGCTAACAATTTGGGCATCTCCCAAGTCAAACTGTGTGGGTTCTTTAAGGATGACATACGCTTCTATAGCGTCAAGAAGTGAACGCCAAACGTGCATAATAGTGTATTCTTCATAAGTATTTTGAATACCTTTATTTTGTCTTATTTGTGCCGCCACATCTGCAAGTAAAGGCATAGCATATCGTTGGGCTTGCATAGCTTCATGGATATAGCCAAGCATAAAAAGCTTATCTACAATTTCCCACCAAGTTGTTGCGCTATCTAGTTGTATTTCTGCTTGCATAATAAGCTCGTGAAGTTCAGGAAGCATATTTTTTTGATATAGTCTTGGGTGGTGCTTGTCTGATAAATCTTCATAAGCAAGGTCAATCGCTCTTTGAATTATCCCCGGCACACTATCGGCAGGAGCATTAGCGTCAAGCGGCGTTGCAAGTAAGCTTAAAAGATTTACCAAAAAAGCCTTGTGAGAAGGTAAAGGTTTTCTGCTTCCAAGCGGAGTATCAAAAGGATTGATTGCAAATTCAGGTGTCATACGTAAACGATGATAAACAGCAAGGTGTTTTTTATCTTCAGGTAAATTTTCCTTAAGTAATGTAATCAAACCCGAACTTGAAGGACCGACATCAACAATAGAAAGCCAAGGTAATCTTGCAAGTCCTGCTTGCGTAATAAAGGCAAAGTTCATAGCATTAAGAAAAACAGATTTACCGCCGCCCATTGGAGCAACACCAATATCAATCCAAGCCGCTTGTTCTGAACTGTTAGGAGCAAAAGGAATAATTTTACCGTCTTGAGTGCGAAGTAAAAGACTTCCATCACGCCAAGGTGAAGCAGAACGCATGGGTAACATTCCCAAAGCTTCTTGAAGTGGAGCTGCGGTTACAGGGGCTGGCGAAGATGGCATAAGCGCAGGAATTGTCGCTGATAAACCAAGTAAAGGGTCGCCAATAGCTTCTGAAACGTCCGTTGTTCCCCAACCTTGCACAGTTTTGGAAAGTTCCGCCATACGCCGTCTTAAAAGTAAAATAGCTTCATGCTCGGCTATTTCATTTATACGTACCCAAGTGCAAAGACAAATACGAAACTTAACGCAACAAACACCCTCTAAATCTAGCTGTTTCAAATCATCAACGGCTTTATTGAAACGCTTGTTATCAGAATTGCTAAAAGCTAAAAGTGAGGACAAAAGAGGTTTAATTCCTAAATTAAGCCCCCCGTCTTCAATCAGAAAAGATATGCGGTAGGGCAAGCGTTCTTCTCTTCTTGCTAGAATACGGAAAAAGTCTTGAAAGGGCTTTGGTGTTTGAGGCATAAGCGTCATAATAAGTGGGCTATATATTCTATCGCCTACTTTTATGGCACTTCTTGAAATCATTTCCCCCTCACGAACCCATAATTGACTTTTGAAGTCAGGGTATAAGCTATTATGAACTATTTCCTTTTTGCTTGTATCAGCATCGGGCAAACGAAGCGGTAGAGGGTCGCTTGGTATAAGAGCTTGCCAATGCGGACTTGTAAATTCAGGGTCAATACAAAGACGAATATCTCTCAAAGCTTCATGGGCTGTGAGAGGATAAATCATCAAATCAACTTGAATAAAAGCGTCAAGTACACCTGTTAAAAAACCATTATGAGCATCATGCAAAGCCATAATTGCACGAGAAACTTGCTGACAACCAACGATGGTCGGTGTTTTACTCATTGAAATGTTTCTTTCTTTCAACGCCGATTTTTTCAAACTTTCAGGTAAAACAGAAGGGCGTGTCCATAACACAAGCCAACACATTTCAAGTGAGCAATATTTTTTAAGTGCATTGCCCCAATTTTCTAAAAGAGGGTTAAGGCTTAATCCTAAGTTCTGTGCTGTAAGTGCTGATGGCTGTAAAAGTTCATCAATTCGCCTTGCACTACTTTCAGGGTCATACTCAAAAACTACTTGTATAAGATGACCTGATTTAGAAAGTGTTGATTGTAATTTTTCCGTCAAACCTGATACAATATTTTCATACTCTTCCACCCCCACATGCTTGAGTGAACCTTCAAGGCGTAAGATACTGATAAGGCTACCATCGTCAGCAACTAAAACATCATTATCAACTGTTTCTAAACGACAATAAGAACTTACAGGCGCAGCAAAAACTTCTGATAAAGAACGTATTCCACGTTCAAGATTATTTACTATATTATCAAACATCAACTATTCCTTTTTAATACAATTTGTTGAATAACCACACCACGAGGATTGGTAGCGGTAGAAGCACGGCTTACCAAAACTGTAGCCATAAGATGTTGTGTACTTTCAACACCTTGACTTGATTCATAGGATACAAGCATGGGAAATTCGATACGCCATGTGGATTTTCCACCAATAAGCCCAGATGTAATGATGATGGGTGCTTTGGTTATTGAAGCGGATACTGAAAGGCGTTTATCTCGTATCATATCCAATGTTCCCGATGTGTTGAGAGAATCCAAAAAGGATTTGAATGCCGCACTATCAAAGTTTGGACGCAAATCATTAAGCTTTTCACGCCATTCCAAGAAATTCAATGACATTGCGCCTGTAATGGTATCAGCAGTCCAGTTGAGTAAACCTTGTTCCGTGAGTACAGGCTTATCAAGAGGTATCAGCGGAGCTAAACGCAAATCAGGAGTGGCGGCAAAGTATTGTGGTGTAGGGCGGTTTAAAACAAGAAAAACAATAATTACCAAGCCAATGCACAAAGCTAAAAGCAAGCCAATATTGAGCTTCATGGAACGCCTAAACTGATTTCTATACCAATTCAAACCGCCTATAACGTGCTCAGATGACGGAGCGTCTTGTATATTGCTTGTTTCTATAGGTATGTTATTTGAAACTTCACCTGTAATAGCTTGGGGCATGTCTTGCTGATTATTTTCAATCTGCTTCGACACACCCATATTGCTATCTTTTGGCGAAGTCTTTTTATTTTTAAAAAACTTCACTTATACCTCTCTTACAGACCTAAATCATCAAGACCTGTTGTTTGGTCGCTACCAAAGAGAGTGGCTGAACCTGAACCGAGAAACTCGCCTAAACCAAGGGCTAAAGCACCGATAATAACTTTTGTAATGCCACCTGCATAGGTTGATTGCCCTTGTTGTTTTCCTGCTTTATACATATCAACACAACCCCAAACGCCCATTCCTGCACCTGCGGCATAACCACCCATCGTGATACCTTTTGCAACGCCTTTAGAGTTTTCCGCCACATTCTGCCCTATCTCACCAAAACCAATAGCGGCTTGTGCAAGTTCAGGCGTAAAACAATAAATTGCGGCTACTGCCATACAAAAAGCAGTAAAGCGAACTGACGAAATAGACGAAATGTCTGATAAGATTGTTTGAGTTTTTTCTTTGTAAAAATTCATAATATTTTTCTCCTATTATCCTAAAATGTTTGAAATATAAGTTTGAACATCACCGCCGATAGTCACGCCGATACCACGCAGAAAAGTCACTAAATTAACGGCTAAAATTCCGCCGAATAAGTGAACCATGCCTCGACTAAAATTCATCGCTTGGTTTGGCGTATCTCGCAAAAGGCATAAGCCACGCATAATGCCAATAACTCCAATAGTTGCTATGGCATACACAGCAAACTGAATATAGATAGAAGCAGGTGAAGACGGAGGGCTATAACTTAGGCTTTGTTCAGAACTTTGATTGAATACCGTCATTGCAAGTGAATCCATAAGAGGCGGCAAATTCAAAAGAAGAACTGCACACCAGAATGTCCACACTGCAATAGAGCGGTTAAAACGATGTTTTTGATTGATTGCTTGTGCAAGTGAAAGAAAGGCAAAGCCCACACCCATCACATAAGCCAAGCGTATAAGAACTTCCCACCATTGCTGTAAATGCGGAATCACGTTAGCAACATAGTTTTCCATATTTACCTCTGTGTTTCGCTAACATTCAGCACAAGTACACCTATAGCTTCCCCACTTTCTAGGTAAACTGTAGGAGGGCGGTCAAAATTCTTTTCTAAGATTTCACCTGCCCTTTCGCCAACTTTTCCTGCGGCAATCCATAATTGGTCGGCTGTGCTGTAAGTGTTCCAAAGCATTTGGTCACTTGCTTGTAAAGCATTACTATACACTGTACTTTCTGCACCGCTATACCTCTTGGCAGTTGACAATCCCTCAAGAAAAGAAGCGGCAACAAGCCCACCCCAACGACTAAAGAAGTGTGTATCAACAGAACTTGCGACAGAAGCTTCTGTCGTTTTAGGGTCAATGGCATAGGCTTCAAGTTGAATACTTTTTCCATCAGGCAACATTGCTCTTGAAAAAGTCAGCACAAGACGTTGTTCAAAACGCTGAAAACTTCCAAGCAAGCGAGTATTCTTATATTTTCCCGAAACAACTGTAGCCATAACGGCAGACGGAACATCAGAATTTACGCCAGTATCAACAATAGCGTAAAGAATATCGCCAGTTTGAATATCTAATTTTGCTGTACCTTCAATAGGTGTTTGCAAAATTGAAATTGCATTTTCAGTAGGTGGTGGTATATCATCAAAGTTATAGATATACGCAATTTGCCCTGTACTTACTGAATAAGAAGCAAGCCGACTATCAAGCGTTGCCAAATCCTCCATCATAGTTTTCAGCATGGCACTATTGTTTCTTGGTGCTTGTTGCACTGGTGCAGTACGGACTTGAGCTACAGGAGGTGGCGGCGGTGGTGTGTCATCTTTACGCTGAACAACTGACTGCCTTTGCCCAACAGGCGTAGGCACAAAGCTTTCACCGGCTTGCAAAGCTATATCTGCTTGTTGCGTATCGTGTTCTTCTAACTTTTTATTGTATTCAGCAGAACCACTTCCACCAACTCCGCCTTGAATAGCGTCTTCCCTTGATTGCACAATTTGCGAACTAGAAGCAGATTGTTCAGGTGTGAAAAGCATAAAAGAAGCAACAAGAATAGCGGTAACAAGGGCTATACCAGAAAGGCAAAACACGATAAAACGCCGCTTTTTTTCTGTACTGCTGATACTACTCATTATTCGTATCCTCATAAGAATTAATATGAGAAGTATCTTGAAGAGCTATACTTTGCATTATGCCATCAACAGATAGCATAATGCGTGAAGTTACAGGCGTTTCATAGCATTTCACATCTCCTGCACCATTAACCACAGCCGACCAAGCCGGCCACACAAGTGTGCTACTTGTTCGGATATAATTTTTATCATTATATTGCCAAATAAGAAGCTTTTCTTGTGGTGATTTTGGACGGATACGCACAGCTTCTTTTGGCGGAACTCTATCCAAAAACGCCAACATATCAGAAGTTACAGTTTCTTTAATTCCTGCAACAACTGGAACGTGTGCATTCGGTCCTTGGTGGGCAAGTTGAAACAACACCAAAGCGTCTGCCTTTCTTTCAGGTGAGCGTACAGAATCAGATTCTAAACGTATCACTAAGGGCACATCTTTCTCAGCAAAAGTAACTACTATTGTTGACGCTCCATAATCTTGCATAGGCATAACATTGAGCAAATTACCTTCTGGCAGTTCAGGACGCAGAATTTGAAAGAAATTAGAACCGCCATTTGTTACAGACGTAATAGCCCAAGGTTGCCCCGTGACATCGTGAAAAACCAATGATGTAGCTATATTGGCAGTAGTAAAAACTTTTACAGGTGATAAGCCCGGTTCAAGAGATACACGCACAGTGCGAGAATTTAGACTTGGCGATACTGGCAATAAAGCTCTTTCCCTTTTATCTGAATATTCCCGATATTCTTGGATTTGTTCATCAGTAAGCGGCATCATCAGATTCAAACTTTCTTCAAAAAGAGCTTGAGCTTCTAGTTCTTCTTTTGATACGCTGTTTTGCATTTTTGAGTTATCTTGCCCAAGAACGGTTGTACTATCAGAAGCTTGCATTGTCACATGACTTGGGGCTTGCTCGTTTGAATTTTCTGACGTACTTGCCGCTAAAGCAATTTCACTTCCTGACATAAAAACAAACGCCGCCATCAGACATTGTATGCAGAATGATTTTCCCATACCTTCTCCTTGGCTTTTGCAGTTATCAGTTTGCTTCTTTTTGACTTGTTGTGCGTAAGCTCCAATCCTGCATGTTTTTGAGGCAGTTTTTTCATAAAAAAATCTCCTTTGCTAAATGTTGAAATAAGCCCACATAAAGCCCCACAATGAGGCAATACAAAGCTTTAACAACTATTAACAAAGGAGAGTTTGGTCAGGCAGTGGCAGAATTATATAAATTTTAAGGTTCTTTCTTTATTTTAGCTTGCAATTTACAGGTGAAACATTTCCATAATATTATACTAAGCCTCTATTTATATTAAAATAATAAAAATATTATAGTTTAAGGTTATTACTTGCAAAGCCCACTGATTTTATATTTTGATTGTTTGATGAATCCCCTAAAAACATGCGTAATGGAAAATATTTTTTTCTTTAAAAAACAAATCATGTTTGACAAAGTCAAATTTATTAAATAATCTTCTTTTGGGGTATAGAGATTATTGCTTTTCCGTTAGTGTTACGCAACGGTCTATATAAAGGTTATAGCAATTACGCAATGCCTTTCTTGTCCTTTATGCTTGTGCTATATATGTTCAACGAGCTTCTGTAAAAGGTGAATACTCTATATCCCTTTGGAGAGTTATGACTGATAGCGAAACAAAAAAGAAATTTTTATGTTCTCAAACACGACAAGATATAGCGAACTTGCTTGATATTGAAGACAGTAAACTACGAGCGTTTTTATTTTCAAAAAAAATAAAAAACAGCTATAAATCTTTTTCAATTAAAAAGAGAAATGGTAAACTGAGAACTATAGACGCACCACCTTACTCGTTAAAGTTGCTACAACAAAAACTTTTGCTAATTCTTGAAAGTGTTCATACACCGTTACCTTGTGCTCATGGATATATAAAAGGTAGAAATATACTTTCTAACGCTACTTCTCACGTTGACAAAAAGTTTCTTTTGAATATTGACTTGAAAGATTTTTTTTCCCAAATTCATTTTGGACGAATTGTTGGAATGTTTATAGCGCCCCCTTTTTCTTTAGGACGCGAAGCTGCTCAAACAATAGCCCAACTGGTTTGTTTACGTGGTGTACTTCCACAAGGAGCACCAACCTCTCCTATTATCTCAAATATGGTCTGTGCATATTTAGATAAAGCAATAATGAGTTACGCAAAAAAAATGCATTGTACATATACTCGTTATGCCGATGATATAACTATTTCAACAGACAATAAAAATTTTCCTTCATCAATAGCAAAGGTTACAAATGAAGAACTTGTTATAAGTAAAAAATTTCTAAATATTCTACAAAACAACTCATTTGAAGTTAATTCTGATAAAGTTTCTTTACGCTCAAAATATGAAAGGCAAGAAGTAACTGGTTTAATAGTTAATGAAAAAGTTAACGTGAAACGACAGTATATTAAAGAATTGCGAGCAATTTTACATCATTGTATAGTCGATGGTATATACAATACCGCATTAAACTATGTCGCAAAAGGTGGAAGCCGAAATAACCGAAATAACCATATGATTAATTCCCTATCAGAAGATGAAATTATTGATTGGTTTAAAAAGGTTTTAATAGGAAAAATTTATTTTATAAAACAAGTAAAAGGAGAAAAAAGCTTTACCTATCTTGCTGTTGCAGAAAAATATAATACTTACATTGAAGAGTATTTCGATGTCACGTATTCTCAAACACTAAAGCAACTCGTTGAAAAAAAAGTTTTTATTTTACAGTCTGAGAATGAAAAAGTTCAA
The DNA here is from genome assembly GCA_964369165.1 of uncultured Desulfovibrionaceae bacterium. Taxonomy (GTDB): domain Bacteria; phylum Desulfobacterota; class Desulfovibrionia; order Desulfovibrionales; family Desulfovibrionaceae; genus CAYJAZ01. Next base: position 11,117 of record CAYJFE010000061.1, read on the forward strand.
GGAAGTTGCTTCTGCATTAGAGGTCTAGGCTTAGTAACTAGCTATCATGTGGTTGAGCCTTACTTACAACCTGACAACACTCTTATGGAGAACTATAACTATAGAGTCTTTGACGGAAAAAAATGGAATACCATTATAGGTAATATTATATGCTATAACAAAGACATTGATTATGTTCTATTTGAACATCCTACCTCTATACGCAATGCATTTGCCATAGGAAATAGCACAACTCTTCAGGTTGGAAGTATCATTTCAATTGCAGGTTTCCCTGAATACATTGAGGGTAATACTCCTGATATTGTTGAGAATACTCCCATTCGCAGTATAGAGCCTTTTTTAGGTGCTCCACTTTATAATATTGATTCACCTATTTTTCATGGAGCTAGTGGCGGCATTGTACTTAACCAAGAAAAAAAAGTTGTAGGTATAATTAAAGCAGGCAGAGTAAGGTATGATGACAGTGAGGTCTGTTCAAAAAATGGATTTATTCCAATCCACCTTGTCCTTGAGGACATCAATAAACAAAAACAAGAATCATAATTTCCAAATTCTTCTTCACTTCTCTTCCTTACAAAGAAAACTATTAAATATCATCTTAGATATAAACCACCACGTATAAACTCCAACAACTGAATTGCATTCTTCATAATTTAATAGCCCATGTGCTACGTTATTTCTAAAATTTGCATGAGTATGCTCGCACAGCAATGTACGTAATTCAAAGACAAATGATTTGTCACCAAGCTTATCTGCTTCTGGCAATGCAAGAAGTGTAGATAAGCCATTTTCTGTTTCTTCACCATCTGTTCCAATTGTTGATGTAGAGACATTAAGTTTCTTTAATTCTATCCTTACAATATTTTCTACTTGCGGAACTAAAAGATGGAGTGCTACAGCATAATTACCTTGATATCCTGCAAGAATTCCTTCGATAATGAACTGTTCTCTTCCAGATGGAACTATTCGCGCATTATGAACAATATGAGAGACTTCAGCTAGTGAAAAACAATGTTCTTGGTGTAGAATTTCTAATGAAGGTAATATATGTCCATAAACTTTTATTAAAATAGATATATCATAGTTTTTAAGTAGTTGATGATATAAGTCAGTGTCAATTCCTAATGCATTTTGAAAATCGATATTCGAAACTACAGTGTGTCCATTATTTGCTATGTAGACAGAAGATACAAGCTTTGAAAAAACACTTTTATCTAAACATTCTTGAGCTGACTGCAGTAAGTCATCTAAATTGATTTTTATGGAGTTAAAGAATATATTAAAAGCTACAATTCCTTGTTTTCCACTTATTTGAGAATGTGTCTTCAAAATTAATTCAGATAAATCAACAGGATGAGTAGCAATGGAGTGCATTTCTCCTATAGTACTACTGCCAAACTCGTCTATGTTCCTTCGCAATTCATTTATTTTTTTGTCTACTTTGCGGATTTCTCTATATTTTCTGGGTATCTCAAGTAGAGTTTTATATGCTAGTTCACAAAAGTGTTTTTTCATCATGCTTCCATTTCTATCTTCTGCTTCTTCTTCATGGCAGCGTGCTTCATGCATGATAATAGAATAAGCAATCTCTTGCCTTGAAAGTTTTAAGTAACACTTAGATGCATATCTAAAAAAAGAAGAAGCAACGAAGAAATTTCCCTGCTGAAATTCTAGAGTTGCAATTTGAACCAACTTACTTGCCAAAAGCCCGTAATGTTTTCTAGCAATATTGAATTTCTCAAGTACACTAAAAATCCAAGTAAGTATTAGCCCGTCTTCTACTGAGGCTGGCTCGAGCAAGTAGCTTTCAAATAAGTTCTCAATTTCTGTAAAATATTGTTGAGCTCCTCTTCCCAAACAAAGAGTTAATGAGATTGCACGCTCCCACATTTTACTTCCATCATAACTCCATTCATCACAATTGAGTGGAACAGAAATATATTGTTCAATAACAAGTTTTGGATAGTCTATATTTTTAGGCTGTTGATAAGACCATAACACATCTGCCAACCTGCCTTTAAGGTATAAGTTTTCTATTGAATAAATGCTATCAGTAAAAAAAAGTAGTTCTTTTTCTGTAAATCCTTTTAATAATTCAGAGTCCCACACCTCATAAAAACTATTGGATATTTGGAAATTTTTCGAATCAGTATCAAAGTCAAATGAACTAACGTACGCTAACAAATAATACATTTTCATCTGTGAGTATTGATGATTTTCTTGAGCTTCTCTTGACAAATCTAAAAACTTTCCACAGTATGAAAGATTAATTGGACTTTTTGCTATAGAAAGCTCTTCTGTTATCTTTTTTAAATCTAACAGTTGTATGTTAAGCTCAATCTCTGATGGATATAAAGAAGTCATCATATTACCTCTTATAACGATTATAAAACTCATCAATTAACTACTTTTATTAGTTACATATAATATTTTTTTCTAAATTTATCAAGTAAACTTAATAGTCATATAATTCTATCAAAGTTTATAATTTATTTTAATCTTAAGCATTAGAATGTTATTTAATAATTAGAAATTTATATTTGATATATTATGTAAATAATGATAATTGGATATACAGCTAGTAGCATAATCCTTAAATAAGGAATTTTTTATCTTTTGAGGAAATAAACATGAGTGAGCTAATTTTTTCTGCAAATCAAGATAACATTATTAAGTTGTCTGAGTGTGAAAAACAAGTTTTGTCTCTTTTGAAAAGAGAAGAAACCGAAGACATTCCAGTCAGTAAATGGTATTTAGGTGCGCTTTATGTTATAAATAATCATGCTAACCCTGATAGATACTCTCAAGCTGCACAATCTTTGAGAGAAATTTTTGAAAAGCTACCAAGAATTAATAATCAGCTTATTAAGCAAGCTAATTTTAAGCAATACAGAAAAGATATTGAAGAGTTGTTAAGTAAAGCAAAATCATCTTCTACTTTATTAGAAAGTGAAGAAATCAATGCTGACTTAGTAAATTTGATAAAAAAACTTGAAGAATATATAGATAGGAATAAAACTTTACCTTCCCGCTCAGAGCAAATTTATACTTATACAACAGCAGTCGATCCCATGAGTAATTTTTTGAGCTCAAACATTGATAATAAAAAAAGAAAACACCTTCAAGATGTTTGGAGTAAATTTGAAAGTATTGCTCACCATCAAACTCCACAGAAAAATGTAGAAGAAGATTTTACTAAAGCATTTGACGCTTTCAACCAAATTATACTTGATGTATTATCTCCTATTACGGCAGAAAATCAATTCGAAATACAAGAGATACTTAACAAGCAAGAAGTGAGCCCTGAAGATAAGAAAAAGATGGTTACGCTACTTTCACGAAAAGGAGCAAATTTAAATTTCTTACTTGAAAATGCTACACAGTCATTTTGGTTTGACTTTTTAATTGATAAAAATTTTATAATTCAGCCCCTTGATGAAGATTGTACTAGGAAAATTGTACAATTTTTACATAAAATTATAGAGCAAGAACCAAAAAAAGTTACCGACTATGTTGGTACTATTAAACACATCTCAAATCCAAATACATTATTTCATATAGCACTACTGGTAACAAAAATCGAGGATTTATCAATTGCCTTTACCTATAAAAAACATATAAATAATTTCATAAAATGCAATAATAGTTTCGCAGTACATGAAATTCTTTCACCACTTGTAGAAAAATGGTCAGTAGATGAACATGGCATAAGCAAGCTTTTAGATATTTTAAAATTTCCATTATCATTTCAAGCTGACCCTGAACATAAAAAGAAAGAAGAATTTTTTAAAAAAAATAAAGATGACTTGAGAAGTATTTTGAATCCAAAGCCTTACTTAGAAAGATGGGAATATGAACAAGTAGTTGAAAAAGTAGTCAAGCCACTAGCACAAAAAAGTCCTTTCAATGTTGCAATTTCTTTATTAAAAATTAGCAATATCATGCTTAACCTTAAACATTTTGTTTCAAAAGACACAGATACTTATGAGGACTATTCTGCTATATGGTGCAAAAATTTATCTATCTCTAAAAATAGATATGAAAATACGGAAGAATTTTTACTTATAACTGCTCTTACTTTTGCGTGTGAACAAGTATATACGCATCAGCCTGAAAAAATAATTGAGCTTGATCAAGAAATCAGAAAGCTCTCATGGAGAGTATTTACGCGATTACGCCTACATTTATATGCTAAATTTCTCACGGAACAAACACTCCCATGGATTTCAGCTTACTTGCTTGACTACCCTTACAGCAATAAATCTTATGATTATGAGCTTCAACAATGTATAAAAAATGCTTGTGAACAATTTAAAGAAATGCTTTTCACAGAAGCTCAACTGAAAAGTATTATTTCAAAAATTTTACAAGGTCCTCCACAAAAAAGGTTATGCGATAGTGCAGGTAATCAACTTCCACAAGAGATATGTGAGCAAATTAAAGATAGCTTTCACTACAAACAACTTCATCCTTTTTATTCTGTACTGCCTGATGAAACAAAAACATATTATACTTCGTTACATAACAAGCTAAACTTTGAATTACATGATGAAGATTATCTTCCTCCATCTTATTCAAAAGGAGGAGTAGTATTCCCGCACTCACCAAAAACCTTTAAAGAATTTAAAACAATGTCTGATGAAGAAATTTTGTCGTTTATTAATGAATGGGATAATCCAAAAAGCTGGATAGAAAATAAAGATGAATCAGAAGAAGATGTTTTTTTTGAAACTACACATTTTGCTTTAGCAGATGAGTTTAAAAAGTATTTCATTGAAATTATCTTACAAAGTGATGACAAACTTAATTGGTGGAGATCTAACTATACTAAGATTACTCGCCCTATCTACATAAGCTACCTACTTAAATCTTTTCAAGAAAGTTATAAAAATAATAATTCTGTTAGAGTAAATGAAGGGTTGGAACTTTGTAACTATATTCTACAACATCAAGACACTAAAGAGAGTTCACCTGATACGACTTCTTCAGTTTCTAATGTAAATCCAAATTGGCGAGAAGCGAGAGATAATGTTATTGATTATATCAACGAACTTATAAAGTCAAAAAACACCCTTATTTTAGACTATAAAGAAAAGCTCATTGCTCTTCTTGAGCAAGTGTACACAGATTTTAACTATATGCTAGATACAGGGAAATCTTTTTTTTATGATGAAGAGAAAGAAGATTTTTACCTTGAGGCGTTAAATAATACTCGTAGTAAATGCATAGAAACTATAATTCATTTTGGAGTATGGCTTAATGAAAATGGAGAAAGCGCTTCAGTAGCTGAGTTAATATCTATATTAGAAAAAAGAATTAATAATTTATCACAATACCCTTTAACACTACCTGAATATGCTGTATTTGCTGTAAAATATTCTACTCTTTACAAATTAAATCAGGAGTGGACAAAGCAAATTCAAGATATTATTTTTCCTAGTGGTGACACAAGAATTTGGTTCGCATCTTTTAGTTCTTTAGTTCGCTACTGTTCACCTCATAAGTTTTACTATGACACTCTTTCTGAGCACTTTATATACGCTATTAATAAAGTACCTAATTTCCTCAAAAACGACCAAAGGGTATACATAGAAACAACTAAAAAGTTGGGAGAATATTACTTTGTATTTTATTTGTCTAGCTGCTATTCTTTAACAGGCGAAAGTAGTCTACTTGAAAAATATTACACATACACTTTGGAACATAAAAATTTTTGGGCA
>CAYJFE010000062.1:0-16483 GCA_964369165.1 uncultured Desulfovibrionaceae bacterium
TGCGAAGCATAGAAATCTTTATTATTAATGTAATTTTTGGTGAAAGGCAGTATTAATATCAAGGCAGTGAATTAAAAGGAAATATATATGTCACAAAATCAAGCAGAATTACCTCCAGGTGGCGAAGAAGCTCCTGCTAAAAAAAGTGGTAAAGCAAAGAAATTTATTATTTTATTTGCCCTACTCCTTCTTATAGGTGGTGGTGGCGGTGGTGCCTATTGGTTTTTAACCACGAACACTGACTTTACTCTTGCATCTTTATTTGGTGGCGATGAAGAAGAGGCAACTGAAGGAGAAGCAGTTGGCGAAGAAGGTGACACTGCAACTGGCTCAACAACTTCAAGTTCAGGCACACAGCTTATAAACACTCCAACACATCTTGTCACTCTACCACCTCTCACAATAAATCTTGCAGATACTGGTTCTTCACGTTATCTTCGTCTTGGCATTGATATTGAAGTTTCTAATAAAGATGCTATTTCAGTTATTGAAAGTCAATCCGCAAAGATACGTGATGCTATTATTATTTTGCTTTCAAGTAAAACATACCAAGAAATTTCCACTTCTGAGGGTAAATTTCTTTTAAAAAATGAATTGGCTTCAAGAATCAATCAAATTCTTGGTTCTCCACGAGTTGTGCAAATCTATTTTACCGATTTTGTGGTACAGTAAACTTTAACCTTCAAGAAAGGATATTTTTATGTCAGATGAATTAGATCAAGATGCTCTTGCAGCACAGTGGGCTAGCGCAATGGAAGAGGACACAGGAGCAGATTCAGACTCAGGTAATGATGAAGCCTTAGCTGACGAATGGGCGGCCGCTCTAGCTGAATCAGAGCTAGATGATGTAAATAATGAGCAAAAAGAAAGCTTTTATCAAAATGCGACAGAAGCAAATTTTGCCGACATGACAGAAGCATCTAAAGCACCGCGATCAGAAGATCAGAAACATGAATTAGATTTTATCTTAGATATTCCGCTAGATGTTTCAGCCGAACTTGGACGCACAAGACTACTTATCAATGAATTACTTCAATTAGGACAAGGTTCGGTTATTGAACTGAATAAACTTGCTGGCGAGCCTTTAGAAGTTTTTGTGAACGGAAAATTAGTCGCTCGCGGTGAAGCTGTTGTTATCAATGAAAAATTTGGCATAAGGCTTACTGATATTATCAGCCCAATCGAAAGAGTAAAACAACTTTCATAAATATTATTTTAATGCAAAAAAAGGGAAAGAATTGATGAGATTCTTTCCCTTTTTTTATATAAATAAAATTATATTCCTAAGATATTATAACCACAATCTGTAAACATAACTTCGCCTGAAATGCCCCTTGATAAATCTGAAGCTAAGAAAGCTGCTGTTCCGCCAACATCTTCAATAGTAACATTTCTTCTGAGTGGTGCTGATTGTTCAATTCTATCGAGAATAGTTCTAAAATCAGAAATACCTGAAGCAGCCAAAGTCTTGATTGGTCCAGCAGAAATAGCGTTTACTCTATGGCCATTTTCGCCCATTTCATAGGCAAGATAACGCACTGAAGCTTCTAAAGCTGCTTTTGCTACACCCATAACATTATAATTGGTAATATATTTTTGAGCGCCGTAATAAGTAAGCGTCATAATAGAAGAATTTGGATTAAGCATTTCTTCATAGGCTTTGCAAAGAGCAACAAGTGAATAAGCTGAAATATCAAGGGCTGTTCTAAAGCCTTCTCTTGAAGTGTCAACGAAGCGATTATGAAGATCGTCTTTATGTGCAAAAGCTACAGCGTGCACTAAAATATCGAATGAATCCCAATGCGCTTTCACGTCTTGAACTGCTTTCGTGATTTGTGCATCTTCGGTTACATCACATTGAAAAGTGAATTTTGCGCCAATTTCTTCAGCAATAGGTAGTACTCGTTTTTGAATAGCTTCACCAGGATAAGATAGAGCAACTTCAGCACCTTGAGCAATAAATTCTTTTGCTATGCCGTAGGCAATACTTTTTTGATTAGCCACACCAAAGATGAGGGCTTTTTTTCCTTTTAAAATCATAATAGTCCTTATTATCGTTTTGATTTTTACTTATTTACAAGCATTTTGTATACATCATTATACTTATTTGCTGCTGTTTCAGCCACTTCTTTAGGCAAACGAGGCGCAGGCGCAGTTTTATCCCAAGGTTGTGCTTCAAGCCAATCACGAAGGTATTGTTTATCAAAACTTGGTTGAGATTTGCCAACTTCATATTTTTCTTTATCCCAAAAACGTGATGAATCAGGAGTGAGAGCTTCGTCAATCAAAATAAGTTCGTCGCCAATAAGGCCAAATTCAAATTTAGTGTCAGCAATAATAATGCCTTTAGTGTCGGCATAATCACGGCCACGCTCATACATTTCTAGAGCTATTTTAGCCACTTTGTCAGAAAGCTCTTTACCAAGAAGTTTTTCTGCTTGAGCTACGGTGATATTTTCATCGTGATCGCCCTGCTCTGCTTTTGTGGAGGGAGTGAACAATGGAGCAGCAAATTTTTCGCTTTCTTGCATATTTGCAGGCAATTCATAACCGCAAACCATGCCTGTTTTCTTATAATCTTTCCAGCCAGAACCTGAAATATAGCCACGAATAATACATTCAATTGGCAAAGGTTTTGCTTTTTTAACTATAATTGATCTATTTTCAAGGCTCTCTTTATATTTTTGTAAATTTTCAGGATAGAGTGAAAAATCAGAAATCTTTACATGATTAGGCACAATATCTTTAAACATTTCAAACCAAAATAAGCTGATTTGATTGAGGATTTTGCCTTTCCCTTCAATAGGATCGTCCAAAATCACATCAAAAGCTGACATTCTATCTGTAGTGACAATCAGAAGAGTGTCGCTGTCGATTTCATAAATATCACGCACTTTTCCGCGTGAAATGAGGGGGTATTCTTTTATATCTGTTGTTATTACAGCCATGTATACATCCTTATTAATATTAAGAAATTTTCTTCGTAAAAGAATCTATACTTTTTTTTCTAAATCATCAAGTAATTTTTCTTCTAAAAAGTGCAAATTCATCTAAGAGTCTAATTTATCATTTTAAATTATCATAAAAAAAGAGCTTGAATTAATTCTTGCATAGATGTAGATTACTATTTACAAAAATTCATTACCATTAATGGCAAACATGGTGGAACATGACAATAGAGAAGAAAAAAGTCCTTGTATTAGGCGGAAAAACTGGCCTTTTAGGCCAACCACTTGTCGAAGCATTAAATGCTTGTGAAGATAAAGCTGAAAAAATTTATGAAGTTTTCACTTTAGGCAGAGAAAATTTTAACATTTTCAACAAGGCATTGTTTGAAGAAGCACTTGAAGAAATAAATCCTGATATTATTTTTAATACAGTAGCTTACACTCAAGTTGATAAAGCTGAAGAAGAAAAAGATTTAGCCTATAAAGTCAATAAAGATTTTCCACTTATGATAGGAAAATTGATTGAAAACACTGACACAACCTTAGTGCACTACAGCACAGATTTTGTCTTTGATGGCCATAAATCAAGGCCCTATACAGAAGAAGACGAAACAAATCCCTTATCTGTATATGGCGCATCTAAGCTTGCAGGCGAAAGAGCTCTGCTTGATCTGGCTTTAAAAAATTGTCTTATCATTCGTACTTCATGGCTTTTTGGTCCGCATAAAAGGAATTTTATAGCAACCATAATTCAAAGAGCTATGCAATCGCATGATCTGAAAATAGTCTTTGATCAAATTGGTTCCCCTTCCTACACATTGGGACTAGCCGCAAATTCAATCAAACTCATTGAAGCAAATGCTGAGGGAATTTATCACCTCACTAATGCGGGAATTGCTTCTTGGTATGAGTTTGCCCATGAAGCCTTAGACATTGCAGGAATTCGTGCAAATGTTTTCCCTATTCCAACAAGCGATTTGAATCAACAAGCTACAAGGCCAGCCTATTCTGTTTTGTCAAATGACAAATTTAGCGAAAAAACTGGAATAAATCCACGCCCTTGGACTCATGCTCTAAAAGACTATGTCTACCATATTCAAGAATTTTCTGATTAGTGGGCAATAGCAAATTCATGAAAATCTTCACTCAAACTAAAGAAATATTAAATCAAACCTTCTTAGATACTGCAAAAATATCTAAGCGTGTCTTTAAAATTATTATACCCATAACAATTTTAATGAAGATTTTAGTAGAATTAGATTTCATTAAATATTTGGCTGCTCCACTTGAACCCATAATGGCTCTAGTTGGCTTACCTGCCGAATATGGCCTAGCTTTTGCTATTTCGCTTTTTGTAAATCTATATTCGGGCATTGTAGTTGTGATGAGCATCATTTCAGAAATCGGAATGCCAACAGTTGCTGAAGCTTCTATATTTTCGCTTATGGTCTTATTTGCGCACAATCTTTTGCTTGAAGGAAAAATCACTCAAGAATGTGGGGTTTCCTTTCTATCGCAGACAGTTATAAGGCTTGTTATCGCTATTTTATCTGGCATAGGCCTTAATTTATTCTATATCTACACAGGTTTCCATTCTGAAGCTGCTGTCATATTATTAGAAGTGCCTAAAGATACAAGCTTTATTGTTTGGCTTTTAGACGAATTGACAAACCTTTTTAAAATATTCATGCTTATTTGGCTTGTTTTAGTGATGCATACAATTCTCACTATTATTCATGTCACTGATATTCTTGAGAAAATGCTTTCTCCATTTTTAAAATTACTAGGCCTTACTAAAGATACTACTTCAATGCTTGTAGTAGGTTTTATTGCTGGAATTGTTTCTGGGAGCGGACTTATTCTCAAAAACACCCAAGAACAAAAGATGAAAAAGAAAGACTTATTTTGTGGAATCACAATTATGAGCCTTGCCCATGCCATTATTGAAGATACAATCTTGATGATGCTTGTTGGCGGTTCTGTTTGGGTTACATTAGTTTTGCGCTTCTTTATTACTCTTTTTGCTGGAATGTTGCTCTCCTTTCTTTATGACAAATTACAAGAGAAAAAATACTTACAATAGAGCGTGTTATGAATAATTTACAAGACAGTACTCTTTTAGAAGAGATTGAAAATCCTCATTCTAGAAAGATAAAATTATGGATAAATGCTTGCGAAGTTTCAGGCGATCTGCAAGCGGGCATCTTATTAAATTCATTGAAGAAAAATTATCCAAATCTTCAAGCTATCGGTATGGGTGGCAACAAGCTTGAAGAAGAAGGCATGGTGAACTTTTTTCATATCAATGAGCTTTCTGTAATGGGTATTACTGAAATTTTACAATCAATTCCTAAGATTTTCTCTTTATTGCGCCAAATTAAACAAAGCATAAAAGAACAAAAACCCGATGCAATTCTTCTTGTCGATAGCGCAGAATTTAATTTCAAGATTGCAAAATTTGCAAAAAAACTTAATATTCCAGTCTATTACTTTATTCCACCTAAAGTGTGGGCTTGGCGTGAATATAGATTAAATTTTCTTAAAAAATATATTAAATCTATATTATGTATTCTCCCTTTTGAAGTTGATTATTACAAAGAAAACAATATAGATGTCACCTATATACAAAATCCCTTGATGAATTTTCTAGCTCCTTACAAGAAAAGCGAAGCGCAAATTAAGCCACTACGCATCGCACTTATGCCAGGGAGTAGAAAGAAAGAAGTCACAAAACTCTTGCCTGTATTTGCGCACACTTGCGCTATTTTAAAAAATGAATTTCCGCAAGCTGAATTTTATATAATTCAAGCCCCAAACTTCACAGAAGATTATCTGAAAGAAGTCTGGCATGAAGCTGATGAAATAGCACGCACAAAGGAAGTTGATGCAGATCAACACGATGTATCAAATTTTCCTATTCCTGCAATTCAATGTATAAAAAGTAGTAAAAGATACGAATTTTTGCGCACTTGTGAGTTTTGCATTGCCGCTTCTGGCACGGCAACTCTTGAAACAGGTTTATTGGGTTTACCAACTGTAATATCTTATAAAGTTTCGCCTTTTTCTTATTTTATAGGCAAAAATTTTGTTAAAGTGAAATATATTGGCTTAGTAAATCTTATTATGAATAAAGAAGTTTTTCCTGAATATATTCAAGAAGAAGCCCATGCAGAAAACTTATCTAGACAGATCAAAGAATGGATATATAAGCCTGATAAAATTGAAATTATTCGCAAAGAACTTCAAGCATTAGATAAGAAAATGCAAGCTGAAGACAAAGACTTAACTATCTTCTAGATAGGGCTAAAAATACAAATTTGCATTATATAGCACTATCTAATGTAATTGAGCATATCAGAGGGCAGCATAGCATTTTCGCCAAAAACTTCCCTTGCTTTTTCACCACTTTTTGAATGTTTGAACACTGCAGAGCATAAAGCCTTACCCATAGGGAAATTTTGTGCGAGTAAGGAAGCAACTATACCAGCTAAGATATCGCCAGTTCCTCCTCTAGCCATGCCAGCATTCACAGCCATGCTTATATACGCTTTGCCCTCTGGTAAGGCAATCACGGTTTTTGCGCCCTTTAATATCACGGCACAATCGTAAGCATTTGCAAAATCCTTAGCGACACTTGTTCTATTTTCTTGCACATAGGAGGCTGATTTATTAATAAGCCTTGCCATTTCAAGAGGATGTGGAGTTAAAACCAATTTACACTTTTTATTTCTTAAAAGAGTGTGAAAATTTTTATCCGCAGCTAATGCATTGATAGCATCCGCATCAAAAATGCAAGTTGAAGTGCATTCGGTGAGTAGATAATTATTGATTTCTTGTGTTATCTTAGTATTCCCTACTCCGCAACCATGCAATACTCCAGAATATTTATCTAAATCACCCATCATTTCTTTGAACGACGCAAGAGAATCAACTTCATAAGGCAAAAATACAGGCTCATTCATCTTCATTTGCATAACTTGTACTGTGTCTTCAGGGCAAGCATAACACAAAAGTCCAATTCCAGATCTTAATGCTCCCATAGCAGAAAAATAACCAGCACCAGTCATATTTTTACTCGAACAAACCATCAAAAGCTTGCCATAATCGCCTTTATGGCTGTCAGATTTTCTTTTTACTGATGCAAGAGGATCGGCAAGAATATATCTATTTCCCTGCTCATACATTTTTTTACGCACATTTTCAGGAAAACCAATTGAAACAAGCTTGACCCTGCCAGCATATGTAGCTGTTTCAGAAGAAACTAGACCATACTTTAAAAATTCAAAAGTAATAGTAAGATCAGCTTTAAAAGCATAATCACAAGCGCGTGGATTATCCATCACAACACCAGAAGGCGCATCAATAGTGACCTTTTTCATATCAACATATTGAATTTTTTTGAATACTTCACATACTTGCTCATTAAATTCATCTCTAAAACCAGTGCCATACACAGCATCAATCACCATATCAGCGCGATAAAAAGCTTCGTCAAGTTCATAGATAATTTTGATTTTCTTTGTTTCAAAGCATTTTTCAAACCAATACTGCGCGGCCTTTGAGCGTGCCTTATTTGGTTCAACAGCATACACTCCAATATCATAGCCTTTTTCTTGAAGAATATAGGCTGCTGCGTAGCCATCACCGCCATTATTGCCATTGCCGCAAAGCAATAATATCTTATGCACATTCTGTATAATCACATCTTCTAAAAGAGCGTCACAAAAAGCTTTTGCCGCATTATACATCAAATCTTTGAGAGCAATATCAAGCTCTTTAACAGCTTCTTTATCAAGTATACTCATTTCAGATGAAGAGGCGATAATTTCATAATCTAGCATAGAAATACCTATTCAAAAAATTCTTTTGCGTATTCAAGTATGCCTTCAACTTTTGGCGCATCATCAACTAAATTAATAGCCATAAAATTCATATCTGGCACATCAAAAGGGGCTTTAATTCCATATAAAGAGGCAGGTTTATAGCCAAATTTTGGATAATAAATCTCACTTCCTAAAACTATAGAATGCGTATAGCCTAATTCTTTAGCACTTTCATGCCCTTTTTGAATAAGAGCTTTACCAATGCCTTGTTTTTGATTTTGTGGCAACACACTTAAAGGGGCTAAAGCAAGGAGAGTATGCTCGCCTACTTTTGCTTTTGTAAAAAGAATATGTCCTATAATTTCATTATCTTCTTCAGCGACTAATGAAAGTTCAGGAATAAATGCCTCAGATTTTCGTAACTTTTCAACAAGATTATGTTCATTTGAATCGCTATGTTCAGCACTTTGAAAGGCTTTTTCTACCATTACAAAAACTTTTGAATAATCTTTAACTTCTTCTTGCCTAATAATCATTATCAACCTTTATATATTTTTTTCAATTTTTCTAATTATTGCTTTTATCCGCACACCAAACATAGGCTTTTAATTCAGTAACATCTGTAGTTTTACCTATACAAAATAATGGTTTATCATGTTTATCACGAATGATTTTATAATCAATAGTAAAATCATGAGGTATCCCATCTGGCAGATTAAATTTCACATCTATTGGATAATGCCTGCCTTCTTCCATTGCTTTTGAAAATTCCATAAATTCATCAAGAGTGTCATCAGTTGTGATTCCTTCTTCGATAATACTATCAGGAAAAGCCATTTTTTCATTTGGTAAGCCAAGGATTTGTTTGCCTCTTCCAAAGAATTGTATAGTGCGATGCCTATTGTTATACACCCAGAAAAATTCAGCCGCAATTTCAGATATTGTATTAAAGAGGGTTTTGTCTGAAACTTCATTAAAGAAAAATTCTGAAGCCCAAGCTGCCTCGTCTGTTCCTGCAAGCTGAGGACGCAGATCACGCAGATAACCAGCAAGATAAGTGCCGCCATCATCACTTTGCACGTCAAGCTCAACTAAGGTAACCTCAGTTGGAATTTCTTCACCATTACGATTTTTATGCATCCAGTTGAAAATAATTTGCCCTTTTTCGCGCGCTTGTTTTTGACACATAGGAATCTTCAATGCACTTGCAAGCCCATCAGGCTGAACAGCAGGAGAAAAAGAATTGAAATTTTCAAACAATTCGTCTTTACTGTCAAGGCCAAAAAGTTGCACAACATGCTGATTACACATAACAACTTTATTTTTTGTATTCCACAAGAACATACAAAATGGCATTGCCTCAACAATTGAATGTAATTCATCATAATTGACAATATAATTTCTTTTTGTAGTTTTTCCAATAGATTGAATTTGTTGACTTTTCCTTGTTTCATCGATTTTGAGTAGTTCAACAAAATCATCCATCTTCATAGGGCGATAAAAATAATAACCTTGCCCATAGGTACAACCTAAATCTTTTAAAAGTGCCACTTGTTCTTGTGTTTCAATTCCTTCAGCAACACACATCGTTTGCCCAAATTCTTTCACAGTTTTGATCACATTTCTTACAACAGTTCTATTTTTTGCGCTTGTTGTGATATGATCTATAAGACTTTTATCAATTTTAATTTCGCCAAACTCTTCCATAGTAAGCATAAGTAGATTTGAATGCTTCGCCCCAAAGTCATCGAGTGAAATTTCAAAGCCAAGTTCATTTAACTGCATGATTTTATTATGGAAAAATTCAAAATCCATTTTGTCAATACTTTCAGTAAGTTCTATCTTAATATATTTATGAGGTACATCATACTTGCGACAAATCTGTACAATTTCATCAATCACATCATAGGCTATGCAGCTTACCCTAGACAAATTCACAGCTATAGGCAAAGCTTTATTTTCTTTGAGAAGTGTCTGTAAAAGCTTACAAACTTCTTCTAAGACGAAATAGTCAAGATAGCGAATAGTATTTTCATTTTCATAAATGGGAATAAATCTATCGGGAGAAATAACCTTTCCTTCGTTATTATACTTACGCACCAAAGCTTCAGCACTTGAAATTCTGCCTGTATTGAGTTCAACTTTTGGTTGCAAAAATACAGTGAAAGAATTTGAGCGAATTTCGTCAAGCAAAATTTCAAAAGGATTCAAACGAGATTGTACTTTTTCAGTTGTTTGCTCCTTATAATAATTCTGCTTTTCAGAATACATAATATCATTAGACTGTGTAAGACCTTGACGTATATCTATTTTTTTATCCTGCCACACACCGCCTACAGCAAAAGAAATTTCTCCACTAGCTTGTTCTTTTTTCCTTAAAATTTCGACCAAATTATCAAATTTTACTTGCTCCATATTTGAGCATAGAGCAATAAATTCATCACCAGCTACTCTGAATAAATCTTTTTTGATATATTTTGATAAAACGCAAGCCACCTGTTTTATCACGCTATCGCCATATAGTTCGCCATATAGTTCGTTGAGTTTTTTTAATGCATTGATATTAATGTGGATATAGCCAAGTGATTCGATGTCTTTTGTATCAATGGATTCGATACGTTCTAAATATTTATTTCTATTTTGAAGTCCTGTAAGAGGATCGGTATACGAAAGATGTTCGAGTTGCTTACGAGTCTTACTTTTTTTCATTTCTTCACTCACAAAATGAATGACAGAACGTAAAAGAGTAAGATCTTTCAATTCTCTTTTGGCATTATTAACACCCATAAAACAAGTAATTTCATTCTCATTTGATAAAACTGGCACCATATATGCCATGCGTGAGTTCGTGGATTTTAATAATTTATAGAATGATGAATCATGATCAAGATCTTTTTCAGTATCTTTAATAATTAATTCGCCCTTTCCTTCTAAGGAAGCAAGAATATATTCAAATTCTTCATACTTAAAATTACGATTTTTTTCCTTAGTGGCAAAGGTTGGGTCAACACACCATTCATGCGTATTTTGCACAGTGTTTTCCAGTTGATTTACTTCATACAAATAAGCTCTATCAGCCTCATAATATTGACAAACAACCATCAGTAATTCACGCACAGCATTATCAATGTCAGTATCTTTGATGATTATTTGTATACATTTCAATAAGGTTTCTTCAACTGAAAGTTTTCTACTAAGATGATCAATTTCTTCTTTTTGTTTAGAAATATCATAAGCAAAAGTCAGTTTAAGCTCTTTGTCATCATATTTGATAATAGAATCTATATGAGAATAGAATTTTTTATTGCGCTCGTTTTGAATTTCAGTGTAAAGTTTATGATTTTCTTGCAGAAGATGATTATTACAAATACTGCAAATTTCATCTTTTCCATGTAAAAATTCATAACATTTATGCCCACTCACAAAAGATTTTGCAAATGGTGAAAAGGTTTTAACCGCTAAATCATTTGCATAAAGAAGCTCAAAGCTTTCCATGTCTACAAGATAGCACATAGCATCAAAATTATCTAAAGCCATGGAAGCAAATTGTTGTAATTTCATAATATGCCCTCAAATTCAAAACTTTGGAATTTAGGATATAATACTCTTATTCTAAAGTCAAGACTACTTTTAAGAGCATAAAGAAAGATAAAATACACTGATAACTTTATTTTTTAAAACTTTTTAATCCCAAATAAATCAATAAAGCTATCCTGCGCTTGTGTATCACCAATTAAATAAATTTCATCGTCTTTGCAAAATTGATGATAAGGATCTGGATTAACTTGTATACTGCCGTCTTTCATTTTAATCCCTACAACGCTACAGCCTGTTTTTTCTCTAATTTTACTGTCGATAAGATTTTTGCCAATCAAGCTTTTATCTACAGTCACACAAAATAGGCTCAAACCATCTCTGAGCATATATATCTTACCAGGAGCAAGCATATTTACAACAGCATTGCTCATCATAGAAACCAGAGAAAGCACAATATTTGCGCCTGCCCTATGCAAAATATTTATATTTCTTTCTAAAGAAGCACGCGTAAGAATTTGTATATCTGGTCGTAGCTGTCTACAATATATGGTTAAATAAATATTTGTATCATCGTCATGTGTAGTGATAATAACAGAGGCACTTTCTTCAAGGCCAGCTTTTCTAAGAATTTCAAGGTCAGAAGCATCGCCTACAATTGTGTGTATACCATCTGAAAAGCCTGAGATTCTATTTTTATCCACCACGACAACTTCAATGCCATGCGCATATAATTCTTCAGCTGCCGCAGCGCCAACTTTTCCGCCACCAATAATAAGAACTTTATGCTTATTTGCTTTTTCAACTTTCTTGCCAAATTCTCTATCAAAATCGTCGAATTGCTCTTTTGTGCCTGCCATAACAAGAGTTGTGCCTGTAGGAAGAGCTTCTGTTGGCGAGGGGCTTATAAAGTGCTCTTTTTGCCAAAGTCCAACAATATTAATACCTACTTTTGCTCGCACATTGGACTCAAGTAATGTTTTTGACAAAAGTGTTGTATTATCAATGGATCGTTCAGCTATAAGTAAGCTTGAAAAAGTGTTGAGATAGCTAAAAGCTCCATCTTGCTCCACCACTCTTCCCGCCAAGGCTTCACCAAGCATATTTCTGAATCGTAAAACTTTTGTTGCCCCTGCAAGTGATAAAATATCAATAGAATCTTCATTTTCTGCTTTGGCAATAATTGGAAGAAAATCATTCACTTCCCTTGCTGAAAAAATAATATTTGTATTTTTGATATCTGTATCTAAGGCCATCAGTAAAACTGCACTATCGACACCAAGATTTTTATAGGTTGCTCCATCGTCATAATCACCCACTACAACATTGAAACCTTGGTCTTCTAAATCGAGTGAAGCTTGGGTATCTGGGCATAAAATCACGCAGTAAAAACCATAGCGAGTCAAAAGCTGTACTAAGTTCAAAGAAATAGGCCCAAGCCCAACAACAATTATATGATCGCTTATATTTGCCTGCAAGGCGCGTGGAGCATTTGTCTTTTTTTGCGCTTCAAGCCAAGGTGAATAGACGTATTGAATAAAGGCAAAAGGTAGCATCACCAAGAGTAAAATAACTCCTGACATCAGTACTAATAAAGAAAAAAACCTGCCTAGATCTGAGGTGAAAGTGATATCACCAAAACCTAAGGTAGACATAACAGTAAGAGTCCAATAAAAGCCTGTCAGCCATGAGTGGGTTTGCCCCTCATAGGCCATTATATAGTGGAAAAGTATACTGTTAACAATTATCAATACTATGAGCAAAGCTAAAAAACGAAGAAAATATCCCACATTTCTGCGTGTGCCTTTTTGGTGTAAAAAAGTGCTCATTTGTGAAGTAACGAATTTCATAGACAGTCCTTATAGCTTTCCTCTTCCATCAAATGCATAAAACATCATAAAGAGAAGCAATAAAAGAATGAGAATAAGAAATATACTTAAATCTTCAATAGGTTGACGGGCAAGTCTGCGTGAATGTTTTCATCAAAAAGTTCTTTCATATCTGCAGTAGAAGTATTTTCCTCTTCTTCATTCATTGCAGAAAGCTTGTCTGCCCATATATCTGAAATGCGCACAAAGACTTCAACTTCCTTAACAAACTCTTCATCACTTATGCTATTAATGTGTATGATATTTTCTAAAAAAACAGTATCAATTGTTTCATTATAGCTCAAACTCGTTCCAAAAGTATCTTGAAGCAAGAAGTTTGCGGCCAATAATTTTTTAAAAATATTTGGATTTTGTGCATTCGGCTCACCTACTGCAATTTGCATTTGAAATGATTGCATTTCATTACGCCAAAGAATAAAAAGGCTTGCTTCTTCAAAATCTATAATAGCATTATTATTTTCGTCAAGTTCAACTGTTGTGTTTAGCGCTCTTCCAAGAGCATCCATATAGGCTTGCGCTTCCATATTTTCATCCTTTTTGAATAATTGAAACTCTAGGGCAAATGCATAAAATTTATACTTGCCCTAGAGTTATTTACAGATTAAATTCTCTTATTTACGGAAAACTTCCATATTTGAAAGTCTATAGCCACCGTCAATATCAATTATATATTCGATGTTTCCATGCATAGCTTTATGTTTTTCATTAGATTTGCGCCCTGCAATTTTATCTGCGTGCACTTTACCACTCACAACAACTTCATCTTTTTCATTGATTCTAACATCAAGATTTATAACATCTGTCTGCCCTGAAGCTTCTGCAATTGTAGAACAGAGCTCTTTAAAAGCACCGCCTAAAATTTCAAAGCACACTCTTTTTGTCATTGCTTTTTGACTAGCTGAAATATCATGGTTTAACATTCTAAACTTGTCATCCACAGCATCCATGAGATTACTAGTTTCAGAAATTTTTAGCGCGGATGCCCCTCTCGTATTGTGAAAATTAATTTCTGTTGCATTATTTTTGTTTGCAATGTAACGCAAATTATATTCTTTATAGTCATTCATACCTAAAAACTTTTGCATACTAAAATCAATGTTAGAATTATCGAGGTTTATTCTTGCACCTTTCTTTTCAAAAGCTTCCATTGTACTTAGTGTGATGCCATGATCTGCACAATAATCATAAATTCTAGCCTCTGACCCTCTGCTAAAGAGTTTATTAAATCCATTTACTATTGCTCTTCTTAGATTTTGAAAGGTTGTGTCTTTTAATTCAAATTTAAATTCTTTTTTATTAGTGAGTCCTGCAAGTCCCTTAGTGAGAGCGACAAATGTGTCAGGAATTACTTTTTCTATAGAGCTAATTGGGCCTTCGGCTGTCACATTGAAATTTACAGAACGATCAGTAGTAAATTCAGGGTGCGCTTTTGCTAGTTCAAGAATTTCTTTGCGATAGCTCGTGAGTAAAGAAATTTCTTCGCTTGAAAAATCTCCCCATACTGTTCTAAAAACAATCTTACCAAAATCTGTAAGTGTTTCAGCCTCAGCTTCAGAAATTTTTCCACCAAACCTTAAGGCTTCTACATTAAGTTTAGTAAAGATAGTATTACCACCATCGTTTAAGCTAGTAATAGTTTTCAAAGTTTTATAATCAAGTTGAGAAAGCTTGATTTCCTCAGAAGAGGAATAAAGATTGAGCTTGTCTTCAACATTTGAAATATCCATCTTACCAGCATTATAGCTAATGCTATCAACTACAGATTTAAATGCTGATGCTATAGACAAAGACTGAGAAGCAAATACTTGTCTTCGCGTATCATTTCCTTCTGTGGCTTTTCTGTAATTCATGACATCAGCAAAGTTTTGCACGTGCGCATCGTGGAATATACGTTGAAGAGTTATCATATCTTCTTGCTTCACGTTTAAACTTTGTAAAACTGTTGTGATAACGGCTGTGTGTAGTTTTTCGCCAATCTGATTATCATATGATGAGCTAAAGCTTTTTGTAAGTTTACCCAAGAAATTTACTATATTTTCTCTTGGCATTAAACCTGAAGCAATATAATTTCTGAAGTCTTCTTTGACTTGCTCATAAATTAGCTCAATGTTATTGTAATCAGTTTCACCAGTGGCAAGCATTATTTTAGCTATATCAGCCTTTGCTCCTTGATCAATGCTCCTATTTTTTTTGAGCCCTGCTAAAGATTGAATAAGCCCTTGTACTTGATAAGTCGCATTTTCTTCTATTTTTGTACTAAAAACCTTTTGGCTCGCTTCGCTTTTTATAAGATCTACGGCAAAGTTATGCTTGTCCATAACAGACTTTGCTTCCGCTAAAGCATATGTTCCATAGGCTTGCGGATTTACATCATGTATACTTAAGCCGAAGTCTGCCAAAATGTCTAAGCCAAGAGTTTTGCTGTCACGCTCTAGCATAGCTGTCAATTTTGTATCATGTCTGCCAAACATCTTTTTATTGCTAAATCCTATATAAGCATCAACAGTATCTTGAACAGCTTCAGCTCTTAAGATTGCAATATCATCAATCATTGTAGGAACTTTATACTTTTCTGCAAAATGAAGCATAAGAGGCGAGCTATCTTCTGTTTCAGAAGTGGGTAGATAAAATGAATCTAATAAATCGGATACTGTAAAATTATTTGCTCCAATAATAGCCTCGTATATACGCGGAGTATGTGCTTCTAATTCAGCAATAATTGCATTAGGAAAAGTAGCCAAAAATCCATTTATTTTTTGCATATTTATAAGACTACTAATTTCTTCATTAAATTTATATTTTTCGTTTTCTTTTGCCAATCGTGCAAGATCACCAGCAAATTGACCAAATTTGTCCGAAATATTAAGTAAAGTATCGAGTGTCACACTTTTTTCTGCAAGATTAAAGTAAAACTTAATAGCTTCATAAGCAGAGCCATCTATTTGATTAGCAGTAAAGTCTTGATGAAGGATCTTTCCGTTGTTATTAGAGGCTTCCATAAATTCTTGAAAATGTGTAAGGAAGTTTTCACTATCAACTTCGCCTTCTTGCATAAACTCCCCTGCCACTTCTTTACTTGTCATAAGTAAGTTGATATACAATGAAAGATTTTCTCGTGTTATAGCTGTGTCTACCAGCGAAGGATCCCTCACTGGAGTCAATTTATCTAAAATAGCTTGTATATCTTGAGTTTTGCTATCAAAAAAGTTTATAGTAGCCTGCTCGATAATTACACCCACTTTCTCATTATAATCAGCAGCATGAGAGTCAAGCTTTGCAATTTCAGAAT
>CAYJFE010000063.1:0-16057 GCA_964369165.1 uncultured Desulfovibrionaceae bacterium
GCAAGTAGAATAGTTTCGCCCACTTCAGGCAAATCGCCAAGCCATGAGATATTGGTGTCGTTTAAGCTAACAGTGTTTACATTTGTAAAAATTGCCTTATCGAGGCCTGTGCCAATAAGTTGAGTAGAATTACTTGATGTAAACTCTCCAGCGCTAGTATTTGCAGACTTCACGTCACCTATAATCGTTCCGCCAGTTGCTGTGAATGTAGAATAGAGATTCGTGAGAGTAGAGTCAAAGTATACAGAATAATCTGAGCTTACAATAGTCGCACCATAAGAATTAACAGTGCCATAACTACCTGAAAACCCAAGGCGAAGAGCTACAGATTTTGTTTGCACTTTTTCAGCTTGTTCTACACTTATATCTAAGCGTTTAGCAAGAGCTTCAGTTGTCCACTGTGTTGTGGCTGTAACTTTTGCATCAGATTCAAGATCCAAGCGGGCGTATAGCAGTATAGCTGTAGCATTGTTTGTAAGCTCGTCTGTGTGCACACTTGTATGATCTAGTTTAGCTGAATCAAGTAAAGTGCCGGAAGTTGTGGCAGTGACAGTGCCATTTAATGTGGTATTCTTCCACATATTTAAACCTGTTGTTGCAGTGCCACCCACAACAATAGAACCATTTAATATACTGCCACTCGCCCAGTGGTTAATATTTAATCCTGTTACATCATGCCCATGCGCTTCTATAAGAGAAGTAGATTGAGTTTCTAGTTGCCTGTCAGAATATATAGCTGTAGCATCATCACCATAGACAGCATATTGGCCATTTAATTTAATTATATTAGTGTTTTTAGCAACTGGAGGATCCGAGCCTGGTTCCGTGCCATTTTCTAATTTCAAAAGAGTGAAGGCATTAGTAGTATTCGAATCATAGCCCTCAACACGAGTATTGGCAACATCTTCTAGTTCAGCTAATGGCTCTGTAGTGAGTCCTACTGTAGCAGCATCATCTCCATAAATAGTAAGCACAGGGTCTAATGCACCAGTAAAGCTAAGCCCGCTAGTATCCCAATCAACACGGCTATAGGCTTTGTCTGTGCCGCCTAGGGTAAGGGTTGTGTTATCTAGCATGGTTTGTCCTGCAGCTAAAACCACACCGCCAGTAGTACCGTATGAAATGCTTCTGTTAGTACCTGTTGTACTGTCTATGCCATCAGCTCTATCCAAACGATCAAGCTGTTGGGCTAAATCAAAATAGAGGGCATAACCAGGTGTGTTAGTGATTGCGCCGCCCTTTGTGGCTGTGTAGCCATAGATATTAGTCATAACAGAAAGATAGCCTAGATTTCCGCTGGCATTCTCTACCCAACCGCTGAAAGAATCACTACCTTGCACAGAACCGCCATGGCCATAAAGATCAAGATCCTTGCCAAAGCCAAGAGCTCCTAAATCTAAATGCATAATGCCAAGCCCGTATTCGATAGGAATGCCAGAAAGAAGAATATTATTAGTATCTTGTAAAAGCGCATCCTTGTTGCCATAAAGCATGTCAACAAAATTTAAAAGGCTTACAATATCGGTGTATGCCGCACCAGAAGCGCCAGGGATTGCAGGGTCAATTCCGCCAGAAGCTAAAAGTGCAGAGGCAAGAACACCATTTACATAGCCGTTAGCAAAATTTCCGGTGCCGTATTTATATTCACCGAGTGCCTGCTCAAGGGTAAGTCCACCCATACCAGTTTGATTGTCAAAAAATGTATTAAAAATATCAGCAAAATTATCTGTGCCACTATTGCTTTCTGAAATGCCAGAAGCAATTAACGCCATAATAATAGCATTTGTGTTAGAATACGCGCCTGTTGTGCCATCAGGGAAAGTTACTTTCTCGCCATTGATAGCATCGCGTATCATATTGCTAAAGGATTGATTAACACCGTCTGTATTTGAAACAGAATAGTCGTATTCGGGATTAGCATCTTTCACAGACTGAAAGTCACCCTCTGTAAAAGCATTGCCAATGGTTGTGCCTGCGTGTGTGCCACCAGGGATTGTAGACAATAAATGCCCTTCAATATCTGTGCCCATATTCATCAATTCAGCCACTGTGACATTTGAAATTTGAGAGATGTTATCAGGCATAAGGCCTGCTATAGATGAATTCGCAGATACAAGCTCGCCAATTGTTGTGTTGAGTTGAAGAGTGTTACCATTGCCATAGTCTTGGCCAAGCATGCTGTACAAAACTTGTGTTGTCATCATCTTTGTTTGCGAGCCAACGCGGAAAATGTTTGAGCTACTCAAGCCATTATAGGCATCTGCTGTTTGGTTTCCAGTAGTAGGGTCTTCATAGCCAACAATAGTACCAAAACCGTGAATGGAGCTATAGGCACCAGAAACGGAGTTTATCATATCTTCTGCTGTGACAGCATACGCTTGGTTGATTGGCATTGCCAAGGAAAGAATTATTGCCATGGTAGGCAGGGTGTATCTTGGCTTTCTGAGCCTAGAGGTGACATTAAGAACACGTTCTTTTAATGCTTGAATATTCATATTGGCCTCACAAAAATTAGATTTAAGTATAACTACTCAAGAAAGTAACACAGAAATAATCTAATGGCAAGAAGGAAATATACTACTTTTTTGTATATAAGCACACTTGCAGAAAATTCCAATAAAGTATAAATTAGAAAAAAAAGGCGGTAAGAGTGTACGAATTAATCCAAGTGGCTGACAATACATTTTATATAGAATGCCCTGCAAAAATTGGCATCTATACAATGAATGAAGTGGATATCTGCCTTATTGACAGTGGCAATGATAAGAGCACGGCTTCAAAAATTCTCAAAATAATTCAAGCAAATAATTGGAATTTGCGCACGATAATTAACACGCATTCGCACGCTGATCATATAGGCGGAAATGCCTATTTAGAAGAAAAAACGGGTTGTGAAATCTTAGTGCCTGCCATTGAAGAGGCTTTTACGCATTACCCTATTTTAGAGGCTTCCTATCTTTATGGGGGCTATCCTTGCAAGAATTTACGCAATAAATTTCTTTTGGCAAAAGAGAGCAGGGCAGAAGTGTTGACAAAAAACAATCTGCCAAAAGGGCTTGAAATTATTGAACTTGACGGGCACTCTTTTAAAATGAATGGAATAAAAACTAGCGATGATATTATCTTTCTTGCCGATTCTGTGACAAGCGAAGAAATTTTGCAAAAATACCACATCCCTTATTTAGCAGATGTGGAAAAATATCTTCAAAGTCTTGAAAAAATTCAAAATTTGCAAGCAAAACTTTTTATTCCTTCACACGCAGAGCCAAGCGAAAATATAGAAGAACTTACAAAAATCAATATTCAAAAAATTGAGAAGATTATCGCTCTTTTGCTTGAATTTTGTAAAGAGGGGCTGAGTTTTGACTTGCTTTTGCAGAAAATTTTCAATCATTATGGGCTTGTGATGAACTTTAATCAGCAGGTTTTAGTGGGCAGCACTATACGCTCATTCCTCTCTTATTTATACGATAATAAAAGGCTAGAAGCGGATTTTACAGATAATATATTAATATGGAAAACAAAGGAATAAGCTATGAAAAAAATTGCAATTTTTTGTGCCCTTCTTTTTTTACAAGGCTGTGCCAGCCAAAATGTGCATTATCAAAATGGCTATAGTGGGCAAAAAACAATAGAGCAGATTGCTACGCTTGATTTGAAAGTGCAGAAATTTTATACCGATGATTTCACACTCTATGGCTTATTGAAAACACAAGAAAGCAAACAATTGAATGTCTATATAGAGGGCGATGGCTTAGCTTGGATTTCACGCACACAGCCCTCAAATAATCCAACGCCTACTGACGATGTCACACGCCTTCTTGCCGTGAATGATAAGGGCTCTTCTTCTGTTTTATACTTGGCGCGCCCTTGTCAATATGTTCGTGGCCAAGATAAAGAAGACGAGAAGCTTTGCGAGCAAAAATATTGGACGAGCCACCGCCTAGCCCCTGAAGTAATTGATTCATTAAATTCTGCCATAAGCCAAGCAAAGGAAAAAGTTGGGGCAGAAAAAGTGGCTATAGTTGGCTATTCAGGCGGAGGAGGCGCGGCGGCACTCGTGGCTTCTGAGCGTGACGATGTTATTTTCTTAGGTTCGGTGGCAGGGCTTTTGGATCATGAAAGATGGACGCAAAGCCATAATATTTCGCCACTTACAGGCTCACTCAATCCATACGATAGCGCGCATAGGCTTTATAATATCAAGCAAAGGCATATCACAGGGGAAAATGATAAAATAATTACAAGCTATATAAATGAAAGATTTTGTGAAAAAATTGAGAGAAGACAGGAAGATGCTTGCGAAGAAGTGGAAAATATAGGCCACAATGGCGCATGGTATCGCGTGTGGGATTATAAGAACTATTAAGATGAAAGCACATTAAAAAATAAAGCCGACTGTTCAAAAGAGCAATCGGCTTTTATTTTGTCTTTGCCTTATTTTAATTATACGGGGGAGTCGATTATAATTTAAAGTTTAGCAAGGAAGGGGGGATAAATTAGTCAACTTTAAAAAATGCAGCAGCTTTAGCACCACAAATTGGGCAATCAGCGTCGTGTTTACCAGCGTGTGTGTAACCGCATACACGGCAGAGGTAGTAATCAGCATCTGCAAAAGCTTGTGGATTGTTCAAAGCTTGTGTGTAAAGATTTTCGTGCACAGCTTCAACTTTGTTTACCCATTCCATGTAACCAGCAACAACATTATTGCCTTCAGCTTTTGCATCTTCAATCATTTCAGGATACATTTTTGTGTGTTCGAAATTTTCGCCAGCAATAGCAGCTTTTAAGTTGTCAACTGTTGAATTTACATAACCAGCATTTCTAAGGTGGTTGTGTGCGTGGATTGTTTCAGCTTCAGCAGCAGCGCGGAATAATTTTGCAACAGCTGGAAGGCCTTCTTTGTCAGCTTGTTGTGCAAATGCTAAATATTTACGGTTCGCTTGTGATTCACCTGCAAAAGCAGCCATTAAATTTTCTTGTGTTTTACTCATTGTTTTATTCTCCATTTGGTTTTATAAATTGTTGTGCTGTCTTTTGATTTATAAACAGCTTTGTCCTTGAGTCCGATATGTTATTAGGAACAATTACTGTTTACAAAAAAAGACTTCCCTTGTCAAGCATTTTTTTTTATAATTTAAAAAATGCGTATAAAGCGCTATAAAAACAATAAGAAAGGGGGAGATAGAATGTCTAGGTATGCTATACCGCGCTTAGAGCTTATCTCTGCCGCTTCATTCTTGAATATAAATATACACGAATCAATGTACTTTGACAAGTTCTTTTACCAAGATGAGATTATAATAAAAGGCTCACGCTTTATTTGCACCTTAATGCATTGTGATTCGATTGAGAGCGCGCGCTTTGCCATAGATATCATTCAAAAAAAATATAAGGACGCCACGCATAATTGCTATGCTTTTCAGGTGAATGAGCCAAAATCGACCTTACATATTGGCTATAGCGATGATGGCGAACCGCATGGCACAGCAGGAAAACCTATGCTTAGCCAGCTTCTGCATGCTGATGTGGGCGAGATTGCGGCTGTGGTGACGCGTTATTTCGGCGGCATTAAACTTGGCACAGGCGGTCTTGTGCGGGCTTATCAAGAAAGCGTTCAAAAGGCTCTTGAATCTTTGCCAAGGCAAGAAAAAATTGAGAAAGTTGAAGTGCAGATTATTCTTGACTATAGCCATCAAGGTTTTTTACACAGAATGCTTGAAGATTTTGAGCTAAATATAGTCCATGAAGATTTTCAAGCAGATATTACCTATACTTTAGCATTGCCTGAAGATAGAAGAGCAGATTTTTTACTCGAATTGCAAGCTGTTACTGAAGGCACATTTATCTTGCTTTAATTTTTATCGATAAAAAGTGCCGACTGCCTTTAATACACATTTTTTTTACTTGTCTAAATGCATTTTTGTGTGTATAGACAGAGAACTTATTTAAATATTAATTAAAATAGACTTATGAGGTTTATATGAAGCGTTTAATACTAATTTCTGCCATGTCTTTAGCTATAATGGGCTGTTCTGGCAACGAAGAAGCAGTAAAAGAAGTTCCACCTGCATTGGTGAATGTTGAAGAAGTAGTTTTAGCTGACGTGCCTGTCTATATAAGAGCAGTAGGCACCATTAATGCGCATAGTAATGTTGGTATTTTCGGGCGCACAAACGGTGAACTTCTTGAAATTATTGCAAAAGAAGGCGCATTTGTTGAAGCTGGCGATGTGTTGTTTCGTTTAGACACTAAGGCTTTGAATGTGGCTTTAAACGCGGCTCAAGCTTCTTTAGAAAGTAATAAAGCGCAATTGAAAAAAGCAAAGGACGATTTGGCAAGAAGTCAAAAACTTTCAAAAAGTGGCTTTACAACTGAAGAACAATTACAGCAAGCAAGAACAAATGTTGCTGTTTTAGAAGCGGGCATTAAAGTTGCGCAATCGAATGTAGAAAATGCCGAACTCAATATTGATTATGCTGAAATTAAAGCGCCTATAAGTGGCAGAGTTGGCTCAATTAATGTTGATCAAGGAAGCCTCATTTCTCCATATCAGCAACAACTTACTTCTGTAAGCGATATAGACACTATGACTGTTGAATTTGCCTTGCCTGAGCGTTATCTTCGCCTTTTACGCGATCAAGAAAAAGTGAAAGCCATCAAGGTTGTTGCCACAACAGCAGATGGCACAATAGCAGATGGTATTCTTACCTTTATTGATGACATCGACACAAGAACAGGCACTTTCAATGTGAAGGCAGATTTTGATAATAGCGAGCAGAATTTGTGGGCAGGGCAATATGTGAATGTTCAAGTGGAAATGGATATTTTAGAACAAGTGAGAAACGTGCCTGAAAAAGCTGTAAGCCTAGGCCCTGATGGCCCATTTGTCTATGTGGTTGAAAATAATGAAGCTCTTCTTCGCCTTGTAGAAACTGACATTGAAGAAGCTGGAAGAATTGTTATAGAAAGCGGTGTTGAAGCTGGCGAAAAAGTTGTTGTTGATGGCCATGTCCGCCTTTATGATAAAGCAAAAGTTTCTGTAGTTGCAAAAGGTGAATAGTTTATGAATATGTCATCACTCTTTATCAAAAGACCGGTTGCCACCACGCTTATTATGCTTGGTATGCTGGTTTTTGGTATGTTTGGTTATAGCTTGTTGCCTGTAAACGATATGCCAGATATCGAATTTCCTTATATTGTTGTTATGGGCCAAATGCCAGGTGCTGATCCTGAAACTATGGCAAATTCTGTTGCAAAGCCACTTGAAAGCCAATTCTCTTCTATAGCTGGTATCAAAACCATGACTTCAAGAAGTCAGCAAGGGCAATCACTTGTATTCTTAGAGTTTGACTTAGATCAAGACATCAATGATGCCGCTCTTGATGTTTCGGCAGCTATCAGTATTGCCTATGCCTTTATGCCCGATACTATGTCATCGCCTCCGCTCTTTTTCAAGCTAAACCCTGATTCAATGCCTATTATCAACATAGCTCTTACTTCTGATGCACTCACAACAGAAGAATTGACAAGCTATGCTGAAACCTATATTTCTCAGCAACTTTCCATGATTCCAGGTGTTGCGCAAACTTATATCAGCGGTGAAAAACGTTTTGCCGTGCGTGTGCAGATTGATCCAGCTAAATTGACAGCTCTTGAAATCAGCACTGATGAAATTATGAATGCTGTGGGTACTTCAAACGTCATTTTGCCAACTGGCGTGCTTAAAGGCGAAAACCGCATAAGAAATATACGTGTTGAAGGGCAATTGAAGACAGCCGAAGAATTTGAAAATATTATAGTCACCTGGCGAAATAATGCTCCTGTGCGTCTAAAAGATGTTGCCACAGTGCTTGACGATGTGGAAGACAGAGATCAAATTGCTTGGATCAATGACGAGCAAGGCGTAGTTGTGCAAGTTGTGCGTCAACCAGGCGGTAATACTGTTGAAATGGTGGACAGGGTTTTTGCTATGCTTCCAAATATTCAAGCAAATCTTCCGCCTTCGATTGAAATGACAATTGTTCAGGATAACTCAATCTTTATTCGTGATTCACTTGCCGAGGTTATCTTCACACTTTGGCTCACTGTTGGTCTTGTAGTGCTTGTTATCTTTGTATTTATCCGTGACGTGAAGGCTACAATCATTCCAGCCCTCGCTGTGCCATTTTCTATTATCACCACCTTTGCCTTTATGTATATGGCTGGTTTTACATTGAATAACGTAAACTTAATGGCTCTGGTGCTTGTGATTGGTCTTGTGGTGGACGATGCTATTGTTATGCTTGAAAATATTATCAGGCATAGGGATATGGGTAAAACTCCTTACGAAGCCGCTATGGAAGGCGCAAAAGAAGTTGGCTTTACTATTTTATCGATGACAATTTCACTGGCCGCCGTTTTTATTCCACTTTTATTTCTTCCTGGCATGGTGGGTAAAATCTTCTTTGAATTTGCCGCGGTTTCCATGATTTCGATTTCACTTTCTGGCTTTGTTGCTATCACGCTCACACCAATGCTTTGTAATGAATTTCTTACAGGGCACGTGGCGCATAATCACCAAGCTGGTTTATATGGGCTTTTTGAAAGAATGTTCAATGCCTTGCAAAGTGGCTATGAAAAAACTTTGAAAGTTGCCGTGCGCTTTAAATTTATCACCTTGCTTTGCTCTTTAAGCCTTATTGTTGCCACTGGCTTTATTGCAGGACAAATGAAAACAGGCTTCTTTCCTGATATGGACGGCTCAACCCTTTCCATCACCACAAAAGCAGAAGAAGCTATTTCGCCAGCCGCTTTAGCCAAAGCGCAAAAAGAATTACACCATATCTTGCTTGAAGATCCTGCTGTAAAAACCTTTGTTTCAACCGTAGGTGGTTTTGGCTTTAACTCAACCGCAAACTCAGGAACTATTTCTGTAGGCTTACACCCACCCTCAGAGCGTGATCACATGAATGTAGTCATTGCAAGATTACGTGAAAAACTCAATACTACGCCAAATCTTGAAGTTTTTGTGGCAAACGGAAACTCAACAGGCGGCGGTTCGGCTACTGGTGCTTTTTCCTATGCTTTAGTGAGCACAGATACGGAAGTGCTTAACGAAGTTGCGCCAAGGGCAGAAGCCGCTTTGCAAGCTATTCCGCAAATCCGCGACGTCGTGAGTGATTTGGAATTGAAAAATCCAATCATGCAATTCACAGTCGATAGGGACTTAGCTACTTCATTAGGTATCAGCCTCTATCAAATTGAAAATACACTCTATTCTGCCTTTGGTGAAAGAGAAATTTCAGTTATTTACGATGCTGTGAGCGATTACCGTGTATTTATTGAAATTGAGCCAGAACTTGGACTCACCAATTCAGTGCTTTCTTCCTTCAACTTTAAAACAAATGATGGAAGACTTATTCCTCTTGAAACTATTGTGACTATAAGCCAAAAAGCCGGGCCTCTTGTGGTAAGGCACTTAGGGCAATTCCCTTCTGTAACACTTTCCTTTAACACAGCTGAGGGCGAATCCATTGGTTCAGTTACTCCATTAGTTGAAGAAGCTTTAAGAAATGTATTGCCTGATACTGTCAGCTTTAGACCTTCAGGGCAAGCGCAAGACTTCCAAGATTCTATAAGCGGCATGATGATGCTTATGGGCGCGGCAGTCTTTCTCATCTATATCATTCTTGGTATTCTTTATGAGAGCTTTATTCACCCAATCACAATCTTATCTGGCTTGCCGTCGGCTGTGTTTGGTGCGCTTTTCTCTTTATGGATTACGGGGCAAGAATTGAATATGATGGGCTTTATCGGTATTATTTTGCTTATCGGTATTGTGAAGAAGAATGCTATTATGGTGCTTGACTTTGCCCTTGAAGCACAAAAAGTACATAATCTCCCTCCTGAAGAGGCGGCTGTGCAGGGTTGTTTGATACGTTTTAGACCTATTATGATGACAACTTTAGCAGCTATTATGGGCGCTATTCCTCTTGCTATAGGAATGGGGGCAACAGGTGCTGATATGCGTATGCCATTAGGTATTTCTATTGCTGGCGGTCTTGTCTTCTCGCAATTAGTCACGCTTTATATTACGCCTGTCTACTTCATCTACTTTGAAAAGCTTTCAAAATTCCTTTCTCGAAATCTCACAACAAAGGGTAGAGCTGCAAAGAGATTAGAAAAAGCCATCTAAAAGTGCTTGATTAAATAAATTATAAAACCGAGCTCCACAAATAACTTTGTTGGACTCGGTTTTTTTATTTTAATTTACTTTTATATCTTATATTTTTGCCTGATCACATAAATACTTTGCTTTGAAATCTTGTATTTACTGATAAGTGCATTTCTTTTCTTTGTGTCAAAATCTTTAGCATTTGCAATTCTAGCAATTTCTTTTCTGTCTTCTTCTGTGAGTTTTGAAGGCCTATTGCGGTAAGCACCCCTTTCTCTTGCTTGTGCTATGCCCTTTTGTTGAAAGAATTTCTTGTTTTCTGTGTCGTATTCTGCCATTATTTTCAAAAGTTTGAGCTGTAAAGCGTGCAAATAATCTTCTTTTGATGCGGCTTTTCTGAAAAATAAATCTTCTTTATGAAAATAAATATGTGCGCCAGTGTCAATAATTTCTTGTATAAGATTTTCAAGTAGAGTAAAGTTTCTTGCAAGAATATCAAGGCTTTGTATGTGAAGCATAATGCCTTCGCCCACTTCTTTCATGCATAAAAGAAGCTCTTTTCGTTCTTTTTCAGAAGCATCGCATACATCAGCAAAAACTTTATCAAAATGCAATCCCTCAAGTTGTGAGGCAAGGAGTGCATCGCTTTGATTTTGTAGATTTTTCTCAATTCTTTTATAAGCATAATGCAAAAGTTTTGTGTCTTGACTCATAAGCATATTCCTTACAATTTGATTTATTTTGTAAGCAGTATGTCAAATAAATAAAAAAAAGTAAAGCAATCTTAAGCTTGAATTGACTAAATTGAGTTGAAGAAAAGAAATGTTTCTATAATTGTTTGATTTTATTATTTTAAACTGTATACTTCCATATAGTAACGAGGAAACCTGTCTTCAATTTTTTTGAAAGTGGCTTTGACATCTATTATTGACTTTGCTTGAGGAAGTTTTACTCCTTCTTTGAACATAATTTCAATGCCTTGTGGGCAGCAAGATAGAGCATCGTATAAAACGACATACAAAAATTCTTGCCCCAAAGTTTCTACATTATGCCTTGCAAATTCGCCAACAAGCCTAAAAGTTTTGCCTAGATAGTTGTCAGGATTTTCAAGAATATCAAAGACATGACCATTGGCCATTACAGGGCTTATTTGGGTAAAGTCAAAATCAACATCAGTGGCTATTTCTTTTTGGCTTTCATTTGCTTGTTCATTTTTTTTATCATTTTCTGTACAGGCTGATAAAGTGAAGACAATGAGGAGAAGGGATAGAATAATTTGTATTTGCTTCATATCAAGTTCTCCTGAGCATTGAAATTGCACTGCATAAAAGGAAGAGGGCTATATTCATGCAGACAATGGTGCTACCGACAGGTGAGCCGTATAAAATGGAAATAATAATACCAAAAAATGCGCAAAATACTGAAATAATAGATGAAGAAACAATAACAGTCTTGAAGCTTCTAAACAAGCGCATAGCTGAAAGGGCAGGGAAGACAACAAGGGCGCTGATGAGAAGCGAGCCGACTAAATTCATGGCGACAACAATAACTGCGCCTATAGTGATAGCTATGACTAAATTATAAAAATTCGCATTGACTCCAGTGGCTTTTGCAAAATTCTCATCAAAGGTGACGGCAAAAATCTTATTATAAAAAAGTAAGAAAATAGTGACTACTAAGAGTGATAAAATGATGCAAGAAAGCACATCAAATTTTGTGAGTGTAAGAATTGAAGTAGAGCCAAAGAGAGTTGTACACACATCACCAGCCAAATTGGTTGATACAGAAAAAACATTCATCAAAAGATAGCCTATGGCAAGCGAGGCGACGCTCATCATGGCGATTGCTGAATCTCCGCGGATCTTAGTGTTTTGCCCAAGGCGCAGAAGAATGATTGCACAAAGAACTGTGACGGGAAAAACAAGAATTTCCTGGTTTGCGATATCCAAAACCGTGGCTATTGAAATTGAGCCAAAAGCAATATGCGCAAGTCCATCGCCAATAAAGGAAAGCCTTTTCAAAACAAGGGTAGCACCGAGCAAGGAAGAGCAAAAAGCCACCAGTATTCCAACAATAAATGCATATATAACAAAGGAATAGGAAAGATATTCGGATAAAGTTTCAAGCATTATTCCATTCCTCTCTGGTAAGCATCAACGCTCAAGCTCTCGATTCCTTGTTTTGTGATAGAGAGAATTGAGCTTGCATCGTCTATGACTTCTTTGAGATTGTGCGTAATCATAAGTATAGTAATGCCCTCATTATTGAGCGATTTGATTAAACTATAAAATTCTTTTGTGCCTTGGCTGTCTAGCCCCGCTGTTGGCTCGTCAAGCAAAAGAGCTTTGTTTGTGGCGCATAAAGCTCTGGCAAGAAGCACGCGCTGTTGTTGGCCTCCTGAAAGTTCGCTATAGCTTTTCTTGTAAAGGTCTGCAATGTTGAGCTTTTCAAGCATGGATAGGGCAAGTTCTCTTTCTTGTTTAGTGTAAAAAGGACGAAGACCCATTTTGTTTATACAGCCAGAAATCGTCACTTCAAAAACGGAGGCAGGAAAATCTTTTTGCGCTTGCGTTTGCTGTGGCAAATAGCCAATATCTCTTGCTTTCAAACCTTCTTGAAAAATGATATTTCCCTCTAGGGGCTCAAGAAGCCCAAGAAGAGTTTTGATCAATGTGCTTTTGCCCACACCATTTTCCCCAATGACGCAAGTGTAAGAGCCATGAGAAATGGTGAAATTTATATTCTTATGCAGGATTATGTTTTGGTAACCTATCGAAAGATTAGAACAAATTATATTCATCGAATACCTATCTTAAAGCTTCTTTCAAAACTTCTAAGTTTGCTTGCATCATGCTCAAATAGCTTTTTCCGCTTTCTCTTTCTTCTTTAGTGACAGATTGCATAGAATCGAGAACGAGTATTGCTGGTTTTGCACTTTTAGTTGTGTTTGCAACAGTTTGCGCTAAATCTCTTAGGCCATTATCAATAATAAGCAGAGCCTTTGCATTATGCTCGTCTGCCTTTTTGCTTAGAAAACTTACGGTTTCAAAGCTGGCTTCAGTTTCAGCAGAGCAGCCTTGAAATGCAGCGTAGTAGTCGATATTATAATCTTTCATCATATAGAGGAAAGGAAATCTATCGGTAAAAATCAAAGTTTTTTGTGGCAAAGCATTAATTTCTGTTTCAAAGTTTTTATCTAGCTCTTGAAGTTTGGCTATATAATTTTCTGCATTCTTTTGGTATATTTCTTTATTTGCAGGATCTAGTTCTGCAATTGTGTCAGCAAGTTTTTTGCAAAGCACTTGTGCATTTTTTAATGAAAGCCAAACGTGTTCGTCGGCATGAGGATTATGTGCTTCATGTTCCTCGTGATTGTGTGCTTCGTGCCCATGGTCGTGGTCACAGTGTTCGTGCTCTGCGTGCGCGTGTTTATGCGCTGAATGATCTTCTTGCATACCTTCGACAAGTTCTTCTGCTTTAACTGCATCGCCTAATTCTTTCATGGAATTAAAAGCCAAAAGTTTACTATTTTCAGGATTTCTTAGAATATCATTTGCCCAAGTATCTGAAACTCCGCCATTGTGTATAAAAAGATCAGCAGAACAAATAAGTCTTATATCTCTTACTTTTGGCTGAAAGTTGTGTAGATCGATGCCGCTATCCAAAAGAAGTTTTACAGTGAAATTGTCTTCTTTGCCTTTGATAATTTGCGAAAGCCAATCAAATTCATGGAAGGAGGTGACAACAATATCAATCCTTTCTTCTGCTTTGGCTGTAAAAGGTAGAAGAGTTAAACAGAAGAGCAAAAAGCAGGTGGTGATTATTTTATTTTTCATAATGATCCTTAATTGGTGAGTTTATTTCCTTGCTCCACACAGGTGTTGCATAAGCCATAAAGAACTGCAGACGTGTCTTTGATGGTGAAATTAAAATCGTCATTTGCAAGATTGATTATCATGTGCGAAATATGACGATTGATATGGTAAGTGTTGTCACAATTCTCGCATTTTAGGTGAATAATGCCAACACAAGAATGCGGGTGCACATATTGATAGAGAGCTTCACTGCGTCCTTTTTCAACAACTTTACAGATATGCCCTTCTTTTTCCATTTCTTTGAGATTGCGATAGATAGCACTGATGCTGATTTCTTCATTATTAAATTTATCTAAAATATCGCGCGCAGACAAAGTTTGATGATCACTCATTTTAAATAGCTTCAGTAATTTTTGCCTTTGCTCCGTTTGGTATTTGCTCACTCTCTATCCTTTTTTGAATTTGCGAATCACTTGCAAATTAATGCAGAATAAAGAATTATTTGTCAAGGCTTTTTTGAGCTTTAAAAAAATAAAGCTTCATGGTGTATATGAGCTTAAATTGGAGCCTACTATATGGGATTGGCGATCTGCTTAAAAGCTAAGCCCCATGCGGTTTTACTAGACAATATTATGTTTTTGCTGATTGAGCTGTCCTTATTTTTTTTGTTTTAGGAGGATTTTATGTCTCAGTTAAACAACACCGGTAGTAGCCAATCAAATGAAAACACATTAGTTGTTGAGAAACAAGCTGCGTAACACATTACTAATCTTAGCCCTCAAGCAGATGATTTGATTCAACTTGAGTTTGCTGATGAGGTTCCTTTAGTCTCTCGCGACGAGAATGATTTGATTTTCGAGTTTGATGATGGTTCAGTAATTACCTTAGAAGAATTTTATACGCTATTTACAGCTGTAAATATGCCTGATTTTCTTATTGATGGTGGTATAGTTGACGGCGAATCATTTTTTGCTGTTTTAGAAAGTCCTGATTTAATGCCAGCTGCTGGTCCTGCGCCTACCGCTAGTAATGATGGCTTGAATGCAACAAATACCTCTAATCCTGATCTTTTTGATCCGCAACTTAGATCAGCTCCGCCTAGAAATGCCTCAGATAATAGCAGGGGTTCACGAGCTGGGGTAGAAGGTCCAGATATTAGAACAGGCGATGGCACAGGCGATGGCGCAGGTACAGGAACTGGAACTGGTACTGGCACAGGCACGCCAGCCAACAATGTGTTTTTCGGAAATGCCGACTCTGATAAAATGAATGGAACGAACTTAGATAACTTTGAATCTCAATACGACAATCAACTCTATGCCATGACAGGAACTAACCACGAAGGTGATGACTCAAGTAACTATCTTGATGGTGGAAGTGGTGTGACTTACTTGTTGGTAGTGACGGTGAAGACACTCTCAAAGGCGGTGAGGGCCATGACACTCTCTACGGCGGAGAAGGCGATGACATTCTTTTCGGCGAATTAAATGACTTAGTGCTTGACGGTGGTGAAGGTTTAGATGTGTTATTTATTGGTGAAGATGTTAATTTGGACAAAGTCAATGACGTAGAAATAATTATCAAGGGTTTAGGCATTGAAGACTTAGATGTAGACAACCTTACTGTAGATTCTATTCTCGACGATCTTGGCATTGCAAAAACCGATGAAGGAAAACTCCAAGTTGATGGCGAAGTTTTAACTTCTACTGCAGTTGAAGGTGATTATACCGAATACAAAGGAAAATACGAAGATTCAGCAGGAGAAGAGATTGATGTTACAGTATTAATAGCCAATAACATTAACTAAAATATAAATCTATAAAGATAAAAGAGCACACTAAGTGCTTATATCTCCTGCACTAGAAATAAGTGTAGGAGATTTTTTTTAAATTACACATAAGACTGCAGATTGTGCAGTATGTAAAGGTTTTCTATGAGACTACATGAAACTTACAATATTGCTAAAAGTAAAGCCCCATGCAGTTTTCCTACTGATAGTGGAACTGCATGGGGCTCTATAATTTTCTTTTGTGGTGCCTTTGAGCAGGATTGAACTGCTGACCTCATCCTTACCAAGGATGCACTC
>CAYJFE010000064.1:0-15952 GCA_964369165.1 uncultured Desulfovibrionaceae bacterium
AAAACAATCAGAATCTTCTACTGATTTAATGCACTAAAAATGGGTGTATTACCCTGACCTTGGGCGACTTGGCGGACTTTTGAAGCTTGCTCTCACCGAAACAGATGAGCAAATCAATATCCGCCCAATACTGCGTGAGATAGAACGTACCAAGGACATATTGAAAAAGAAAATTATGGCTGTATAGTTTTTGACAAATAGTGCGTAGTTCTGTAACTTTGTGCACGCGGTACTAATACAAGAAAACAAGGAGTATGTATGATAGACACTTCAACTATTCAAGATATAAAAGCTTTTCACAAAATTAGCGACACTTTGATAAGTGCAGGGCAACCGACGGGAGAGCAATATATCAAACTTAAAGAGGCAGGAGTTGAAGTGGTGATTAATGTGCTGAGGCTCAATCCTCCGAGCGACCAGCCAGATTTCTCTGCTATTCACAAGGCAGGACTACGCTATTATACTGTTCACTACGACAACGAAAACCCCATTATCCCGATGAAAGATTTCATCTCTTTGATGAAACGGGTGGAGGGCAAAAATATTCTTGTGCATTGCGCTTTGAATTGGCGAGCTTCAAGTATTCTTGACGCATATTTTCAAATCACAACAGGAAAAATTAATCAAAACGCAATAAATCCAAGCGTGGATTTAGCAGGAGTCGCTCACGAATATCCTTCAATGGGGCATTTTATATACACTATCCAAGAGCATTACAAAATAAAAATACTGCGCTGATTGTAAAGTCATTTCGCTTACGCGATTTCGCCGACATTTTGTACCGATGTTTACATTTGTAAAATCCATACAAAAAGTCGGCGACTTACATTTTAAAGGGAATTAATCTTTTGATATTTCTTGAAGAATTTGTTGATAGGCATTGAAGAAAACGCCTATATCTGTTTGAGATTTCTCAGCAACGGCACAAACCATCGCAAGGGCAGTCATAACACTTGGATTTTGCCCCTCATTTTCAACTTTCTGAATATTTCTTATAGCATAACCACTACTTTCAGAAATTTGTTTTTGCGTGAGCTTGTAATGTTTTCTTACCTGTTTAAAAAGGAGCCCAAAAAGACTTCTTGAATTTAAAGAAGCGGTTGCAAGAATTTTTTCAACGATAGTATTACAAAAATTTTCATCTACAGGAGCGATTTGTGACTCGAGCGGAAGTATGCTTTGGGAAACTGCCAAAGCTCTAAAAAAAGCAGATGTGTCAATTTTCAAAGCTATCACCAAGCGTAAAGCAACCATAATGCTTGGTTCAGCTGTGCCACGCTCAATATGCAGTAAATGACTTGAAAAAGTTTCACTTTTCATGCTCAGTCGAGCTGATGACATGCCTTTTGCTTTTCTCGCTTCGAGCAATGCCAAGCCAAAAGGGCAAATTTTATTTTCTTCCAAATTTCTCATAGCTTAAATTATGAAATAATAATACATTTATGGCTAGACGTTATAAATTGCCTATTTATTTATCGTCTATGTGTGTTTTCATAAAACATTAAGGCTATGAATATGAAAATTTTTCAATTATTACTTATCATTATAAGTGTTCCTTTTCTTGCTCTTGCCCAAAACTTGACAATCACCTCTTACTATCAAGCAAGAAATATTTTGGAAGAAGTCATCTATCAATCAGATGACGAACGTATAACGCTCTATTGTCAGGCGCAATTTGATGAAGATAACAACGTAACTCTCCCCGAGGGTTTCACTGCGGATAGCTACCTCAATCGACTTGAAAAAATTGAATGGGAACACGTCGTCCCGGCAGAGAATTTTGGGCGCACATTCCCCGAGTGGCGTGATGGTCACCCACTGTGTATTGACGATGAGGGCGAACCTTTCAACGGGCGAGAATGTGCAGAACTTGCAAGCGAAGAGTACCGCATGATGGCTTACGATTTGCATAATCTTTACCCTGCAATCGGAGCGGTGAACGCAAGTAGAAGCAATTACAATTTTGCAATGCTTCCCGATAAAGAATCAGATTTTGGAACTTGCGAAATGAAAATTGAAGACGGCAAAGTAGAGCCCCCAGAGTACTCAAGAGGTATAATCGCAAGAGCATACCTCTATATGGAAGCCACATACCCACGCTACCAAATGAGCGCCCAACAAAGACAGTTGATGAACGCTTGGAATAAAATGTATCCGCCTAGTGAATGGGAAATTGAAAGGAATGAGAGGATTAGGGAAATACAGGGAAATGGGAATGAATTTGTTATGAAGTCATTCCAATTAATTGACACTAATTTAGTTTTTCAGTAATCTGAGGGAAAGAATAAAAATAAAGCTTATTTCGTTAGCTTTATACGTACAAGCAAGGAGTTCGTTATGCAACGCCTAGATTTAGAACCCACTATAAAAAATATCTTCTCTACTTTTATTGAAAATAAAATCGATAGAAATGAAGATGTATTTTCTTTTATTGAACTGTTAAGTGAAATTAATGAAAATTATTCTATTGCGCTTGATGGTCAATGGGGAAGTGGCAAGACCTTTTTTGTCAAACAGATCATTATGATTTTAGATGCTCTCGATGGGAGATACAGCCTAGATTATGAAGATAAATATAAAACTATCATTGATAAGCTGCCTCAAGAATTGCGTGAGAATGAATTAAAGCACTTTCCTGTATACTTTGATGCTTGGGCGAACGATAATGATGATGACCCTTTACTTTCTATACTTTATTGCATTGCAAAGAATTATGATATAAAACTTCCAAGTGAAGAAAATTGGAAAAAACTATTTGTAGAGATAGCAGATATTGCACTTGATAACCCAATTACGACAAGTGTAACTTTAGGAGCAAACAAAATTATTAAAACTAGTATTAGAAGAGCAGGCACAATTAAAAAAACGTTTGAAGGCGAAAACCTTTTTGAAAGAATTGAAAAGTCTAAAAATATAGAAGAAAGAATAAACAAGTTCTTTGATAACCTTGTTATTAACGAAGAAAATGTGCGCATAGTAATCTTTATTGATGAGCTTGATAGGTGTAAGCCAAACTATGCCGTACAACTTCTTGAAAGAATAAAGCACTATATGATCCATGAAAAAATTACCTTTGTTTTTTCGACGAACTTAACCGAACTTTCACACACAATTCAACAGTGCTATGGCAACGACTTCGGGGGATATAAATATCTTGAAAAGTTTTTTGTTGAAATACATGAGTTACAAGAGTTGACAGCAGAGCAATTAATCAAGCTATACGGTTTTTCATCTCGAGAATATAAAGATTTTGTCTTGCACTATTTTATAAGAGAGTATGATGTGCCACTTAGAAGTAGTTTGAAAATGTCTCAGAAAATTAAAAAGCATTTTTCTAAAATTGTTGCATATCCTTATGATGAGGGGCTTTCAAATTTCTTTTTTTTAAAAGATAATATTTTTATACCATACCTTATTTGCCTTAAAATTTATAATGATGATAATTACCGAAAATTCATTTCTGGAGAAACTGCAGATTTTGATATGATTCTGCAAGAAGTTGTTAGAATACCCTTTTTATCAAAAATTATATCTGGTTCAAGTGAAAGCCCAGACGAAAGATTGGTTTTAGAGAATTTTAAAAAAACTTATATACAGATTTTTAGAAATAGAAAAATTAATCAACCTTATAGTGAAGAAAGTCTCTCAATCGCATCTATAACAATTCCGAAAAATGCTCGAGACCAAATTCTTAATCAAATTCAAAAAATAAAATAACTCCTTCCTTGATTTGACACCATTCTTAAAGTAGCTTAAAATTATTTATAATTTACCATTTAAAGGAATAACAACATGGACAACCGCATATATAATCAAATAGTAAGCTTTATATGGTCAATCGCTGATGATTGCCTACGTGACATTTATGTGCGTGGAAAATACCGTGATGTTATTCTTCCTATGGTGGTTATTCGTCGTCTTGATGCTGTGCTTGAAGAAACAAAAACGAAAGTTCTTGAAACAAAGAAAATGCTTGATAATGCTGAAATCGCAAATCAAACAGAAGCTCTATGCCAAGCTGCAGGGCAATCATTTTGTAACAGCTCGCCTTTTAGGCTGAAAGATTTAACCTCACGTGCGCAAGCTCAAAGATTGAAAGCAGATTTCATTGCCTATCTTGATGGATTTTCACCAAACGTTCAAGAAATATTAGATAAATTCAAATTCAGAAATCAAATCGACACTATGATTGATGCTGATATTCTTGGCGCAGTTATAGAGAAATTTGTTTCGCCTACAATAAATTTAAGTCCTAAAGCTGTTATGAATGAGAACGGCTCTGTCAAACACCCTGCTCTTGATAACCACACAATGGGAACTATTTTTGAAGAGCTTATTAGAAAGTTCAATGAAGAAAATAATGAAGAGGCTGGCGAACACTTCACACCTCGTGATGTTGTTGAGCTTATGGCAGACTGCATTTTTATGCCGATTGCCCATGACATTATGGACAGTACTTATTCTTGCTATGACGGAGCAAGCGGAACAGGCGGAATGCTCACCGTTGCGCATGATAGACTTGAACAACTTGCAAAAGAGCATAATAAAAAAGTATCAATACATCTTTTCGGGCAGGAATCACAACCTGAAACCTATGCAATCACTAAAGCTGATATGTTATTAAAGGGTGAGGGCGAAGAAGCTGAACATATTGCTTATGGTTCAACTTTATCGAACGATGGGCACGCATCAAGACAGTTTGACTTTATGCTCTCAAATCCGCCTTATGGTAAATCATGGAAAACAGACGCTGAAAAAATGGGTGGTAAAAAAGGTATTATGGATACTCGCTTTATCACAACTTATAAAGACAATACTGATTTTTCTATGCTTCCTCGTGTGAGTGATGGGCAACTTCTTTTCTTGCTCAATAATGTATCTAAGATGAAACAAGATACTCCGCTTGGTTCACGCATTGCACAAGTTCATAATGGTTCTTCACTTTTCACAGGCGATGCAGGACAAGGCGAAAGCAATGCCCGTCAATATCTTATAGAACAAGATTTAGTGGAAGCAATTATAGCACTTCCCGAAAACATCTTTTATAATACAGGCATAGGCACATTTATCTGGATTTTATCCAATAAAAAAGAAGAGAGGCGCAAGGGTAAAATTCAACTTATAGACGCAACAAGTATTAAAAGCCCCTTGCGTAAAAATTTAGGAAAAAAGAATTGCGAGCTTTCAAAAGCTGATAAAGATAAAATTTTGCAGATTTATCTTGATTTTGCTGAAAATGAGCACTCTAAAATCTTTGATAACAGTGAATTTGGCTACTATAAAATAACAGTGCTACAGCCAACTCTTGATGAACAGGGCGAAATAGTAAAAGATAAAAAAGGAGCAGTCAAGCCTGACAAAGAATTGACTGATACTGAACAAGTTCCTTTCACTTACGAGGGTGGAATTTCAGCTTTTTTTGAAAAAGAAGTAAAGCCTTTTGCTCCACAAGCTTGGATTGATGAGAAAAAGACTCAAATCGGCTATGAACTCAGCTTTACAAAGTATTTTTACAAGCCTCTAAAGTTACGTTCTCTTGATGATATTCTTGCAGACATTGAAGCTCTTGAAAAAGAGACTGACGGCTTACTCAAAGAAATTGTCGAGTAGGTCTTTATGAAAAAATATCAAGAATATAAAGAAACAGGGCTTGATTGGCTTGCAGAGATTCCAAAGCATTGGGATTGGCTTTATCTTTCCCAAGCTTCAAGCGAACAACAAATAAAAAATAGTAATAATCAAGAAAATAATGTTTTATCATTAAGCTATGGAAATATTATCAATAAGAAAGATATAAATTTTGGGCTTGTACCTAAAGAATATGACACATATCAGATAGTTCATAATGGTAATATCATCTTGCGTTTAACTGATTTGCAAAACGACAAAAAAAGTCTACGAACAGGTTTAGTAACGCAAACAGGTATAATAACATCTGCTTACACTTGCTTAAAACCTAAAGCTAACTCTGCTTACTTGCACTATTTACTTCATTCGTTTGACACACAAAAAGTGTTTTATGGGCTAGGCGGTGGAGTAAGACAGTCAATTTCTTATGCAGACATTAGAAATATTCGTGTTTCTGTTCCTCCAAAAGACGAACAAGACCAAATAGTAAAATTCCTCGACTACAAAATCTCAAAGATAAATAAATTTATCAAAAACAAGAAAAAGCTTATCGAACTTCTGAACGAGCAAAAACAAGCTGTGATTAATCAAGAGCTTGATACGCTTA
The DNA here is from genome assembly GCA_964369165.1 of uncultured Desulfovibrionaceae bacterium. Taxonomy (GTDB): domain Bacteria; phylum Desulfobacterota; class Desulfovibrionia; order Desulfovibrionales; family Desulfovibrionaceae; genus CAYJAZ01. Next base: position 6,236 of record CAYJFE010000064.1, read on the forward strand.
TTAAAAATGGTGCTCCTAAATCAAGATTAAGTACGCACACTAAAAAAATTGGTAGTGGAAAAACACCAAGAGGTGGCTCTGCTGTTTATATAACAGAGGGTGTTTTATTTATTCGTAGTCAAAATGTTTATCCACATAAAATTATAACTGAAAGTGCTTATTATATTTCTGATGAAATTGATAATTCTATGGCAAGCACACGAGTTTATAATGGTGATGTGCTACTTAATATAACAGGTGGCTCAATAGGTCGTTCAGCTATTTTCAATTTAGATATTCAAGCTAATGTAAATCAGCATGTGTGTATTATACGAACTAAAATAGAAACACTACTTCCCGAATTTTTATGCACCATTCTTAATTCAGATTATGGGCAAAACCTTATTAAAAACTCACAAAATGCAGGAAACAGAGAGAGTTTAACATTTGTACAAATTGGACAGTTTGCTATACCTCTTCCTAAGATTGACGAACAGCACAATTTTCTTGAATTTGTTCAGAAGAAATTTATTTCAATTGATACTATCATTTCAAAAACTCAAAAAGAAATCGACCTTATTCAAGAATACAAAACAAGTCTTATTTCTTCTGTAGTAACTGGGCAAGTTGACGTGCGTGATGTTGTTGTACCAAATTTTACAGAAGAAGAATTTAATGATATTGATGAACTAATTGAAGAAGTTGAGGAGGGGAATAGGCCATGCATCTAGAAGAAGTAATTGAAAAACTTGAAATTGATTATCATAGAGAAATTAAAAGAATACAATTTTTGTTAGAAGAACAACCAAATTCAAATGAGATAATGCTTAGTCGACGCCGTATAAATATTTTATTTAAAGAAGCATTTCCTTATTTAAACTTTGTAGGGTTTGTTCATTACAATGATTTTCTTTCTACTCTTGGACTAAACTCTATTGAAAAAAACTGTGACTTTAAAATGCTTTTACTATATTTAGAAACCATACTTACTCTTCTTCAAAGAACATGTAATTTGTTTGCGATATCTGAACCTGAACACAACAAAATTAATCAAATTTATCAGCATATATTAACTTTATTGGATAAGGTAAACTGTGACGAATTTTATAATGAAGATACTGCCTTTTCTTATATCATCGAAAAAAATAAAAGCACAACAGAAGCAATAGAAAGCACAGAAGATGAACAACTGGCATTAGAATTGCTTGAGTACAACAGGGTTCTATTAGAAGGAAATTTAGAAGAAAAGCGAAAAATACTATATTCTCTTTCCCAATACATTGAACCAATACTTAATGGTAAAAAGCTTGATTCAACTCCTTATGCCTCTTTAAAAAAAGATTTAGGTTTTTATCTCAATAACTTTCATATCCGACACAATAATAAGGTAGGAAAAGATAAAAAAGAATTTATCATTAATATGTCAGATGAAGACTTAGAAACATGCTATGATGAAATTTATACAAGTATAGTAATGCTCATGATTGCAGATAAGCAAGTTGATATTTCCAAAAGATTAAATGCTTATAAGCAAGCAAATTAAAGGAATCCCCATGCCAACAAACACAAAAGAAAGCGGATTTGAAACTCTTATTCTCAATCATCTTGTAGATGTAAATAAATACGAGCAAGGCTCTAATACTGACTACAATAAAGAATATGCGATTGATGAAGCTCGTCTTTTCCGCTTTTTAGAGGCTAGTCAAAAAGAAGCTTTTGAAAAACTTGGCATACAAAATTCTGTAAAGAAAGCTCAATTTCTTACAAGATTACAAGGGGAAATTGCAAAGCGTGGTGTTGTTGACGTGCTTAGAAAAGGAATAAATATCTACCCTGTAAATCTTGTTATGTTTTATATGACACCATCTGACAATAATAAACAAGCGCAAGAAGATTTTGAGCAGAATATTTTCTCTGTTACAAGGCAATTACAATTTTCACGAGATACAACACAATCATTAGATATGTGTATATTTATTAATGGATTACCTCTCATTACTTGCGAATTGAAAAACCAATTTACCAAGCAGAATGTGGAAGACGCTGTCTATCAATATAAAAAAGATAGAGATCCAAAAGAGCTTTTATTTCAATTTAAAAGATGTATGGTGCATTTTGCCGTAGATGATGCCCAAGTAAAATTCTGTACAAAACTTGCGGGTAAAGCTTCTTGGTTCTTGCCATTCAATAAAGGCTATAAAGACGGTGCAGGAAATCCGCCAAATCCAAATGGTATAATGACTGATTATCTTTGGAAAGATATTTTATCAAAAAAAGAACTTGCTAATATTATTGAAAATTTTGCTCAAGTTGTTGAAAGCAAAGATCCAGATACTAAAAAGAAAAGCTCATCTCAAATTTTCCCACGCTATCACCAACTTTATGCAGTAAAATCTTTGTTAGCAGATGTTTTTGAGCATGGTGTCGGCAAAAAATATCTTATTCAGCATAGTGCAGGAAGTGGAAAGTCAAATTCTATTGCATGGCTTGCACATCAACTTGTAGGGCTTGAAAAGCAAGGGAAAGCTCTTATCGATTCTGTTATTGTTGTGACTGACAGAGTAAATCTTGATAAACAAATACGTGATACCATCAAAAACTTCACACAACTTTCTAATATTGTGGCTTGGGCTGAACATTCAGCAGATTTAAGAAAAGCACTTGAAAATAATAAGAAAATCATCATTACAACTGTACATAAATTTCAATTTATTCTTGAAAGCATTGGCACGGAACATAACGGCAATAATTTTGCTATCATTATAGACGAAGCACATTCAAGCCAAAGCGGTTCGATGTCTGCTAAAATGAATATTGCTTTATCGGGTGAATTTTCTGAAGAAGAAGATTCTATTGAAGATAAAGTAAATGCTATCATCGAAGGGCGAAAAATGCTCAAAAATGCGTCTTACTTTGCATTTACAGCCACACCGAAGAATAAAACCCTTGAAATGTTTGGTGAAGCTTTTACAATTGGTGACGAAGTTAGACACAAGCCTTTTCATGTATACACAATGAAGCAGGCAATTCAAGAAGGCTTTATTTTAGATGTTTTGAAGAATTATACTCCTTATAACTCTTTCTACAGGCTTACAAAAACTATCACGGACGACCCAGAATACGACAAGAAAAAAGCTCAGAAAAAATTGCGTTCTTATGTTGAAAGCAGACCCGACACAATCGCAAAGAAAGCTCATATTATTGTTGAGCATTTCCACGAGCAAGTGATTAATAAAGGGAAAATTGGCAGTAAAGCTCGTTCAATGGTTGTAACAAGTAGTATTGAAAGGGCGATTGAATATTATTATGCTATCGAAAAGGCACTTGCAGAAAGAAGAAGTCCATATAAGGCTATTGTCGCATTTTCTGGTGAAAAAGAATACGGTGGCAAAGCTCTTACTGAATCAAGTATAAACGGCTTTGCATCAAGTCAAATTGAAAAGAAATTCAAGGAAGATGAATACCGTTTTCTTGTTGTGGCAGATAAGTTTCAAACTGGCTATGATGAACCATTATTACACACAATGTATGTTGATAAGCCGCTCAGTGACATCAAAGCGGTTCAAACATTATCACGCTTAAATCGTGCGCACCCTCAAAAATTTGATACTTTTGTTCTTGATTTTGCAAATGGTATTGATGATATTCAGCAAGCTTTTTCAAGATATTATAAAACCACTCTTTTAGTTGGCGAATCTGACCCGAATAAAATCTATGATTTAATTGCAGATTTAGAACAGTATGACGTTTATGAAACAGCAATAGTTGAGCGTTTTATCGAGCTTTACTTTAGTGAAGCAGAACGCTCACAGCTTGATCCATTGCTTGATATGTGTGTTGCAAATTACAATGAACTTGACGAAGAAGCACAGGTTGTTTTCAAAAGTTCAGCAAAGGCTTTTGTAAGAACTTATGGATTTTTAGGAGCAATTCTTCCTTATGGCAATGCTGAATGGGAAAAATTATCTATCTTCCTCACATTTTTAGTTCCAAAATTGCCAAGCCCAAAAGAAGAAGACTTGTCTGCTGGTATTCTTGAAGCTATTGACCTTGATAGTTACAGAGTTCAAGCGCAAACAATGGTGAATATTCAACTTGAAGATGAAGACGGAGAAGTTCAACCAGTTCCAACATCTACAGCAGGAACAAAGCCAGAACCAGAACTTGATTCACTTTCAAATATCCTCATTTCGTTTAATGATATTTTTGGAAATATCGAATGGAAAGACGAAGATAATGTTAAAAGACAAATTCAAGAATTACCTGATATGGTGATAAAAGATGAAGGTTATCAAAATGCTATGAAAAATTCAGATAAGCAAAATGCCCGTATTGAATTTGAAAGAGCTTTTAGAAATGCCGTTCAAAGTATTATGGCTGATAGCATTGAACTTTATAAGCAAATTAACGATAATCCATCTTTGAAGAATTATTTGTCTGATGCTGTTTTTAATGTGACGTACGAAAAAAGGGTGTAAATTTTTTATGAAAGTGAGTAAGGTATTATTATGGATATGATTAAGTTTATTTTAGATATTGTGGTTATTATTACAATTCTCATTGTTTTTGCTTATATACTATTAAGATTCATACCAAAACTTAGAAATAAATGTGGTGAACCTACAAATCACACATTCTCAGCTTTTGAAAATTTAGTAACTCTTGTAATTACAATTTCATTTGGTATGCTTGGTTATAATATATATAATGCTTATGATATAAGAGAAACAAAACAAGAGCTTGAAAATATTAGATTAGAATATAAAAAAATTTCTGAACAGCAAAGTTCTGAGCATCAAGAAAATCTAAAAAGGCAAAACATTGAATATCAAAATTTAGTTTCTTCACTTATGGAAAAATATAATACAAGCTTTCAATCATTAGAAAATCTAAAAAAAATTTCATCACTAGATTTTTTATATGGTGAATTTGGAGATAGTGAACGACTAGATTACCAACTCATAAATGAAGATATAAAGAGGGAGATTGAAGAAAACTTAAATATGTTTTCATCAATCTTTATTGCTTCAGCAATTCTTACAACTGAAATAAACGGTTCTCTTGAAGCTATTGATGCATGGTATCAAGCAATGCAAACCAATCCAAAACTTGATGTTGCTAAGTATGGCTATGCATTAGAAAATTTTAAATATGCCCTAACTATTCCTAAAGAAGGAAAAGAATATACATTAGAGAGTTTGAAATACTTTGAAAAAGCATATGAAAATTTTTTAGATTTAGGAAAAAACAACATTGGTCAGGCGAATTACTATATTGGAGTAGTAGGACATATATTATTAGATAATATCAACCGATGTAAAGATTTTACAGGTAAGGAAAATACTCTTCGTGCTAAAAAATATGAAATGGCTAGAAAATCAATTGATGCATTAATCCGTGTGCAATCTGATGTTCACAACTTAGGAGCTATTGATTATAATTTATACCTTAACTACTATGCTTTAGCAAAAAACACATGTTCTACTAAAGAATACGAAAACTACAAAGAATTGGCAAATCAACATTTTAATAAAATTAAAAGTTTAGAAGAATATAAAGAAATTGATTTATGGAGTATGCCTCAGCATGAGTGCATAAACAAATAATAAATAATTGCTAATTAAAAGAAATAAAAACATAAGAACTCAAATGCTTCAAAATAAACTGAATATAACAAATGAAATAGAACTTGCAAGAAAAGAAGAAGAGATAAGCAAGCAGAAAGCCGTTGAACTTTACGAAAAGGGTTTGCTTGATACTCTTGAGATAGGGACTTTTAAAAGCCTTGCCTTTATTCATGCCTATCTTTTTGATGAAGTTTACGATTTTGCAGGAAAACTACGTACGGTGAATATTTCTAGAGGAAATGTCCGCTTTGCTTCAACGCTATATCTTGAAAAGGCATTGACTGAAATTGAAAAGATGCCTCAGTCAACTTTTGATGAAATCGTTGAAAAATATATTGAAATAAATATTGCCCACCCTTTTAGAGAAGGCAACGGGAGAAGTGGGCGAATTTGGCTTGATTTGATTTTAAAAAAAAGAGCTTTCCAGAGTTGTGGATTGGAGTCAAATCTCAAAAGAAGATTATCTTCAAGCTATGGAACGTAGCCCCGCTAAAGACATTGAAATAAAGGTGTTTTTGAAAAATGCCCTTACAGACAAAATCAACGATAGAGAAATTTATCTCATAGGTCTTGATGCAAGCTATGCCTATGAAGGGTATTCAGCTTTTAGCTCCACTGACTTTGTTAGTAGTGAATAAAAAAAACAAATCTTTTCTGTCGAACCGTAACAAATTATTACAGAATGTAAAATTTCAAATCGCTAAAACACCATTAATAACAGCAAAGGTTTTTACACTCAGATAAAGTCCCAGAAAGATTTTTACAACTCCAATAAATACCATGTAATACATTAGGATATTTGCATTATTATGACATTTCATGATAGCCCTTTAAGTCTCAAAAACACTTTTAGGGCTTTTTTATGGCTCTAACAAAAAAAGGAGCATTTTAATATGTCAAAAAATCAAATCTATGTAAGACCAAAAGAAATCTGTGAGATGTTAGGAATCAGCATTTCAACTTTTTGGAGATGGGCAAAGAGTGAGGATTTTCCTCAAAAAATTAGCCTCAGTGCACGTTGTTCAATGTGGAAAAAAGAAGAAATTCTCAACTATTTTGATAGTTTTCAAAATGGCTCAAGAGGTTTAGATGAGTAGTTTTTCAGACCTTGAACAAGATGAAGGCTTTTTCCCTTTGTTTGTGAAAGACATGGTCTATGAAGAGGGCGAAATCATTTTTCAATCAGACGAAGAAGAAAGAGCTTTTTTTATAGAGCAACATAAGCCGAAACCTTTGAAAGTATGTTCAATTCGTGAGCTTATGCAGATTGAACTTCCTCAAAAAGAATATCTTCTTTATCCGATTATTGGTTATAAATCGCTATCCATGCTTTTTGCAAGTCGTGGAATTGGCAAAACTTTTTTAGCTCTTTATATAGCATACGCAATCGCAAGCGGTTCTGATTTTCTCAAGTGGAAGGCTGGCGATCCTAAAAAGGTTCTTTATATTGATGGTGAAATGCCAGCTCAGGCGATTCAAGAAAGGCTCGCACACATCATCACGCATTTTGATAAAGAAGCGCCGAACGGCAATTTCAATATTATCAACCCTGATTTGCAGGACGATGAGGTCTACATGCCGAACATTGCAACAGTTGAAGGGCAAGAGCGAATTGAGGAGCATTTAGAGGGCGTTGGCTTTGTTGTTATTGATAACTTAGCAACTCTTGCAAGGCACGGCAGGGCAAATGATGAAGAAAGTTTTGCCCCGGTTCAAGAATGGATTCTCAAACTTCGCAGACGTGGAATTGCTGTTCTGCTCGTCCACCACGCAAGTAAGAGCGGTTCTCAGCGTGGCACAAGCTCAAAGGAAGATGTTCTTGATACTGTCATTCAGCTCACACGCCCCAAGGATTATGAAAGCGAACAAGGCGCAAGGTTTGAAGTCCATTACACAAAATCTCGTGGTTTTATGGGTGAAGATGCCGAACCTTTTGAAGCACAACTACATGCAGTAAACGGGAAAATATCGTGGACGGTGAAAAAGCTCGAAGATGTTACACTAGAAAAGATTCGCTTGCTTGCCAGCGAGGGGCACTCTCAAAGGGATATAGCCACAGAGCTTCAACTCGATAAATCAAAGGTGAATCGTCTATGCAAAAAGCATAATATTTTGACAAAAGGGGGAATTAAGTGACCAAGTTTGTCGAAAATAATGCGCTTGTCTCGCTGTCTCATTCCCTTAAGAGTGAGACAGTGAGACAAGAAGAGAAAAAGCGAGACATGCCTAGAGACAAGAATGAGACAAGTTCTCTGAAATTGTTTGCACAAGCGATTTTAAATAGAGACAAGGTACAAGACAGATATGAGACAGCAAAATTTCAAGATGAGACAAAAACAAGCAAAAATGATGGCTCTTGTCTCACTCTAAAATCAGATTTAAAATGCCGCCGATGTTTTAATTGGCAAGGCGGAATTTCAAAAGTTGGAATTTGTTCACTCACCCATGAGCGAAAATCTCACACAGATTTTTGTATAGAGTATAATGACACAGTAGGGGGCGTTTATGCTCACAACCGTAGAGAGTAAATCTTTCAAAATTGACTAGATTTTTAAGAATATAAATTCTACAGAAAGTTATCAAGCAAGGTACAATTATATTATTCTTTGCCTACCAACCAATCTAAAACATTTTTCTGCCAGATGCCGTTATGGTTTGTGTTTGGCAAAATATCCATAGTTAGTAATATCTTAGGGTTGTTGTCAGAGATTTTTTCCAGTGGGCGCAATTCTCTTTCTAAAGTGCTTTCTTCAAGAACAGTCAGAGCGATTTGATAATATTCGACTGTATCATTTTTTATTGCAACAAAATCAATCTCTTGCGTGTCTATTTTGCCAACATAGACTTGATAACCTCTTCTTAAAAGTTCAAGATATACAATATTTTCAAGTATATGCCCATAATCTTGTTTTTTATCAGCGAGCAAGAAATATCGAAGTGCAATATCTGCAATATAGTATTTTGCGCCTGTTTTTAAATATTCTTTTCCTTTTACATCATAGCGATTTGCTTGATAAAAAACGTAAGACTGCGTAAGTGATTCGAGATAATCTTCAACTGTATGAGTCGATATTTTTTGCCCATCGCTTGTCATGGTGTCTGCAATTTTCTTGATTGAAACAAGATTGCCGATATTATGCGCCATAAAGCGTATAACTCTCTGTAATTGTGAAATATCTACAAGTTTCTTTCTGTCTGCAATGTCTTTCACTAAAATAGTATTATATATACCCTCAATATAGTTTCTTATATTTTGTTTATCATTTTCAAGCATTAAAGTGTAAGGAAAAGAGGAATTTGTAATATAATCAGTATAGAGTGAGGAAAGGTTATCGCTCTTGTAGTGCGATTGGTATTCAAGAAAAGAAAGCGGCATCATTTTTATTTCAATGTAACGCCCTGAAAGTAGTGTTGCAAGTTCGCCCGATAAAATGAATGCATTCGAGCCTGTGATGTAGAGGTCAATATTTTTGCGTATGAAAAGAGAGTCCACAACTTTTTGAAATTGCGCAACACTTTGAATTTCATCAAGGAAGATATAGTTTTTCTTGTCTGCTTGAAGATTTTCTAAAATATGAGCGTGCAATTTTTTCGGGTCAGTCAGTTCTGAGAAATTGAAATCTTCAAAGTTGATAGATTGAATTTGACTTACTTCAACACCATTTGCAAGAAGGTATTCTTGATACAATTCAAACAAAGTGGATTTGCCACACCTGCGTATGCCAGTAACAACTTTGATTAGCTGCTTGTCCTTTAAGCTGATAAGTTTGTCTAAATAGGTTTTTCTTGTTACCATTCTCTACCTCTCATTAAAAGAGAATAAATTAAAGTTTTAGAAAAGTAAATCTAAAACTTTCCATTTTTAAAAGTTTTAGAAAAGTATTTCTAAAAAATAGTATTTCATAGAAATTCTAGAAATGGAGTTCTAAAACTTTCGGTTGTTTCTGTTCAGAGAAAAAAAGTACAAAAAAATTTAAAAAAGGGTATTTAAAGGGGTATTTTGTTAAAATAAAGCAATAAAAAACAATATATTTCAAATGCATAGAAAACAAATAAAAATCCTTGTGGGTCCACCACCAAAGAAAATTACAAAGTCCCAAATCGTTCCCCT
>CAYJFE010000065.1:0-14339 GCA_964369165.1 uncultured Desulfovibrionaceae bacterium
AAACATAAGGAATTGGATAACGACAGAATGCTTTTGGCATAAAAATCTATACAATGTGAAACCAAGTGAGCGTAGCAAACAAAGGCTTTAGCGAGCAAGCAAGAATGACATTTCTTGCGCAGCGAGGATTTTGTATGCGAAGCATAAAAATCTATATAAAAAATGATATGTTTAAAGAATTTGCAAAAAAACAATTTGCCCATTTTAGGGCGATAAAAACAGAATCACTCCGCCTCTATCTGATGTGGATAGCTGTTTTTATATCAATTGTTTTTATTAGTTATGCCGACAGCTTGCTTGAAGAAATTTTTGCAAACTCTTTAAACTTCACCTTACTTATAGCACCCTTTGGCGCCTCTGCTGTTATTCTCTTCTCCGCGCCGCAAAGTCCAATAGCACAGCCAAGAAATGTGATTTTAGGGCATAGCTCAGCTGCATTCATAGGTGTTTTAACTGCACTTATAATGGGTTATTCTAACCCTCTTGCTACAGGTGTGAGCGTAGCTTCTGCCCTTATCTATATGCTTTTAGCAAATTGCTTACACCCTCCTGCTGGCGCAACCGCTCTTTTTGCAGTGATTGGCGGAACAGGCGTGCAGGAATTGGGCTTTTTATATGTTATTTTTCCTTGCGCAATTGGTGCAATAATCTTAGTTCTTTTAGCAAAAATTCTTAATTATCTCATCGATATTTTGTGCCATCTCACAGAAGAGGAAGAGAAAGAGAAAAGAGAAGAATTAAAATCTATACAAGAAGAATTAGAAGAAGAGCTGAATGAATTAAAGGAAGAAAATAAATAATTATAACATACTCACATAAGGTAAGAATAAGATGAGAAAAAAAGAAAGAGAAAGAACAGGTAAAGAATTCTTCTATCAAGTTTTAGACAAAGCAAGAGAATTCACCATAGCTTTAAAAGATGAAGAATTTCCCTATATTATCCCCTTAAATTTTGCGTGCGAAGACAATATTCTTTATTTCCATTGCGCACAAGCTGGCAAGAAAATTGATTTAATTAAGAAAAACCCTGCTCTTTCTTTTTGTGCCATGACAGATATAGAAATATTAGAGGAAAAAGCCTCCACAGCCTATAAAAGCGTGTGTGGCACTGGCATTGCACATATAATTGAAAATGCTGAAACAAAGGAAAAAGCCTTGCAGCTTATAGCAAAAAAATACAATGCGCATTGCACTTTTCCTACGCCAAAAGCACTTTTTGATGAAACTGCAGTAGTCGCCATTGAAATCAAAAGCCTTACTGGCAAAGAAAGACTGAATAAAAAACCAGTATAAGTCGAAGTGACTTTGTATAAATTAAAACACGCACTCACAGCCTTATTTCTTTAGCTAACATTTCCAGAGCAATAGAGGAATATAGATTAAATTTGCCTCTCAAATGATTTGCTTAATAAATCATAGGCTTCACAAGCCGCGTCCTGCTCTGCTCTTTTTTTATTGTGGGCCGTTTTTTGTATGCGCACTTGATTCGGCAATACAAGCTCTACGGTGAAAGATTTTTGATGCTCTGGCCCTTCGCTCGCAATAAGCGCATATTTAGGTGCATCTTTAAATAAAGTCTGCGTAAGCTCTTGCAGAAGAGTTTTGTAATCTTTCTTTTCCTTAGGCTTCAAATCTTGAGGCCAAAGATTTTGATACAAAAGATTTATCAAATCATTGATGGGCTTGGCTGGATCTTTATAGTGTGGATTTTTCTTTGCATCAAGATAAATAGCAGCTAAAAGAGCTTCAAAAGCATCGGATAAAATCGAAGGTCTTTGCCTGCCGCCCTGACTTTCCTCACCTTTTCCTAAAAGCAAAAATGTGTCTAAATCTAATTCTTTAGCAAGGCTAGCTAAAGTGTTTTCATTGACAAGATTTGAACGTGTATGCGTTAAAAGTCCCTCTCTTTCGTGCGGATATCTTTTATACAATTCTTCAGAAATCGCAATTTCCAAAACTGCATCACCCAAAAATTCAAGTCTTTCATTATGGGGCAGAGTTTTTAGCGCATTCTCTTTTGCTTTTTCCTTAGATTTTTGCTCGTTCACATAGGAAGAATGCGTTAAAGCCGTCCATAAAAGATCATAATCAAGAAAAGCATAGCCAATTTTTTTCTGTAATTTGTTGATATCTTTCATCTAAGCCTCTTTGCCTTCTTTATATGCTTTTGCTAAAGCTATAAAATTCTTCGCCCAATCCTTACTTTCAAGCGCGTAGATATGCGTGTAGGCCGCAAATACATTTTTATATAAAAGAGCGTCTTTTTTATTGCCCATGCCCTGCCCTTTATCTAACTTAAATAAATATTTCAAGTCCTTATCACTTTCTGAGGTAGACCTTGCTAAAGAATAATGAAATTCATGCGCCTTTATCTTTGTACCTAATTCAAAATAAGGATTTTCTGAAATTACTTCTGCCTCAACATAGCCAAGCCCCTGAGGTTTTTTATGAAAATCTAAATCAATAGAAAAAATATTTGCCATAGCATATCGTTTGTCTTCATAGGCTATAGAATGAGTCAAAAGCATAAAGCCACCACATTCAGCATAGACAGGGAAATTTTCTTCCGTTTTTTTCTTCAATACTTCTAAAGCCTTAGATTGCGAAATTTCCTCAGCGTAGACTTCTGGAAAGCCGCCACCAATATAGAGAGCATCAAGACTGTGTATATTCTCTAGCCAATCCTCTTCACAAAATAATGAAAGAGGCACAAGCTCAACTTCAGCATCTTTATCGCCATTTTTCAAAGCAGCTAAATTTTCATTATAATAAAACCATAAAGCTTTATCCATAATATAGCCAATGCGCACTTTCTCTCTATGTGCTGTATACTCAATCTTTTCACTTTCTTTATAGACTAATTCATCAAGATTTTTGAAAGATTTTTCTAAAATCTCAAGGGAAAGATTGCTTGTCACAATATCTGCAAGATTTTCCAAAATTTCTTCATTTTGTGGATGATTTGGCTCAAGGCTAAGCCCAAGATGACGCTCTGGCAAGGGATTATCTATTAAGCGTGGAATAAAACCTAAGATAGGCACATCGCAATAATGCTCTATGCTATCGCGTATGATTTTCTCATGCCTTTTTGAAGCCGTATTATTAAAAACAAGACCAGCAAAGTTGATACGCTTATCAAAATTTGTCATACCTTGTACAAGTGCGACAAGGGTGCGCGTGGCTTTTTTAGCGTCAATAACCAAGACTACAGGGGTTTTTAAAATCGCGGCTAATTCAGCTGTGCTTGAAGAACCGTAGATATCCTTACCATCGTAAAGCCCTCTATTTCCTTCAATAATTGCAAGAGGATTTTTTTCCTCTTTCTGGCAAATTGAAGAAAAATGCTCAACAAGCTCTTCTTGTGAAAGAAAAAAAGGATCTAAATTATAGGCTTTATTTTTCGCAGCTAAAGAGAGCCAAGTGGTATCGATATAGTCTGGCCCTTTTTTAAAAGGTAATACTGCCCTATTTTTTTTCAAATAAGCGCGTAAAAGCCCAAGTGTGGTGATGGTTTTTCCGCCACCACCAGACAGGGCTGAGATAATAATTCTATCTACATTCATATTTAAGCGTGAGCGTCTTCACCCAAATAGGCTTCGATAACTCTTTTATTTACTTTGATTTCTTCAGGTATGCCTTCTGCAATAAGTTCACCGTATTCAAGCACATAGATCATTTCGCAAACATTCATAACCACCTTCATGTCGTGTTCGATAAGAAGAATGGAAAGATTAAATTCATCGCGAATGTGTTTGATAAAGTCAAGCAATTCTAAGCTTTCTTGAGGATTCATACCTGCAGCTGGCTCATCAAGCATCAAAACTTTAGGTTCAGTTGCTAAAGCTCTGGCAATTTCAAGCCTTCTTTGTTCGCCATAAGGCAAGGAAGTGGCTTTTTCATGCGCATAATGCGTGAGATTTAATCTTTCAAGAAGTTCCCAAGCTTTTTGACGCATATCCTTTTCTTCTTTAGCGGCCCCAGGAAGACCAAGCAAGGTATAAAGCCAAGAATTCTTCCTTCTGACATGGCGGCCAATCATGATATTTTCTAAAGCCGTCATTGTGTGGAAAAGTCGAATATTTTGAAAAGTACGCGCTATGCCTTTTTTGCAAATATTATTTGGTGAAACACCTTTAATATCTTCATTTTCATAAATAATTTTTCCTTGCTGCGGAGTATAAAAGCCTGAAAGCACGTTAAAAATAGTAGTTTTGCCTGCACCATTTGGACCGATAAGTCCTGTGATGGAATTTTTTTCAATGCCTAAATCCACATCACCTACAGCGCGTATACCGCCAAAAGTCATGGTGATGCCTTCAGCTTTTAGTGCGTATTCTTTTTGATTATTCATGCTATTTCCCCTTTTTTGAGCCAAAGAAATTAAAGAGAGTTTGCCATGTTATTTCACGCATACCCATAATTCCTTCACGTCTAAAAAGAATAATGAATAATAAAAGCAAGGAAAACACAACCATACGCATTCCCGGAATGCCAGGAATATCAATAAAACCAAGGCTTACAGGTTCTTCAACAATTCTAAGCCATTCAAGAGCAAAGGTGATAACCACTGCGCCAACCACACTGCCTGTTACAGAACCAAGCCCACCAGCAACAACAATCATTAAAATATTAAAAGTCAGCTGGAAGTTGAACATCTTAGGGTCAATAGTTGTGAGAATATTGCCAAGCAATGCACCGCCAATACCAGCAAGGAATGCACCAAGACAAAAGGAAATAACTTTATAACGGAAAACATTCACACCCATAACATTTGCAGCTATTTCATTATCACGTATCGATTTGAAAATATTACCATAATTACTTCTTAATAGACGAACCACAAAGAAAAGGACTATAATAAGCCAAAGATAATTTGTGTAAAGATCGGCATGGCGCGGAATACCCTTAATACCGAGTGAACCATTGGTTATTGTGGTAAAGTTTAGGATAAGCACGCGAATAATTTCAGCAAAACCTAATGTTGCTATGCCAAGATAGTCATCACCAAGGCGAAGCACAGGCAAGGCAATAATGAGAGCAAAACAAGCTGCTATCACGCCGCCAGCTATAATTGAAAACCAAAAAGGAGTTTCTAATATACTGAAAGGATAAGCAATAGGATCAAGAAGCCACATCATTTCTTTTGTTTCAGGGCTAAGCACGCAAAGAGCTGAAGTGTAGGCGCCAATAGCCATAAAGCCCGCGTGCCCAAGTGAAAACATTCCAGTAAAACCATAGATAAGGTTCAACGATAAAGCCAATATACCATAGACAGCGCAAAGATTTAATATCTGAATGCTGTATCTATCAAGTGATTTTGGAAGCCATTCTGGACGACCAAGAAATTTGAATAAGTCACCCTCTGCCCAAAAGATAAAGAGAAACAAAAGGCCTACCAGTAGACAGTTTAATATAGTATCACGCAAAGCATGCGGATTTGCTGGCGGGCAAATTGTTTGCTTTGAATTTATTTGCTGTGTCGTATCATTCATATTATGCCCTCCTTATATTTTTTCGTTGATTTTTTGACCAAAAAGGCCTGTTGGTTTCACTAAAAGAACGCAAACAAGTAAAACGAAAGCAAAAGCATCGCGATAACCAGAGAGTTCAGGGAAGAAAGCAATAGTCATAATTTCCATAAAGCCAAGAATAAGTCCGCCTACAACAGCACCTTGAATTGAGCCAATACCACCAAACACAGCAGCAATAAAGGCTTTAAATCCAGGAATAATACCCATATATGGCTGAATTTGCGGATAACGAAGAGCCCACATGATACCCGAAGCAGCCGCAAGAGCTGAGCCAATACCAAAGGTAAGCGCGATAATCTTATTCACATTTACGCCTAAAAGACGAGTAGTTTCAATATCTTTTGAGATAGCACGCATAGCCAGACCAGGCTTTGTTTTATAAACAACCCACAATAAAAGCATAACTAAGGTAGCCGTGACGCATGGCACAATTAAAGTAAGTGGCAATATGCGAACTGCGCCAACTTCAATGACATCTACAAGCCATTTAGGCTGATGAACAGCTTTTGGAAGACCAGTAAAAATAACAACTGCCAAACTTTCAATAAAGAAAGAAACGGCAATAGCTGAAATAAGTGCTGAAATTCTAGGGGCTTCACGTAATGGCTTATAAGCCACTTGATCTATGGTAATACCTATCACACTTGCGCCTACAATAGCCACCACAATAGCAAGGGCCCAAGGCAACATAAAAAGTGAAGAGCCATAAAAAACAAGATAAGCGCCAAGCATCAAAATATCGCCATGGGCAAAGTTGATAAGGCGCAATATGCCATATACCATAGTATAACCGATAGCGATCAAACCGTATAAAGAGCCTAAAGTAAGTGCATTAAAAAAATGCTGAAAAAATAATTCTATAGTCATATTCGTCCACTATTTCTAAAATATTCTACGAACAGCATAGTCTATAATGAAAAATTTACAATAAAACTTTTAAACTATTCATTATGCACTATGCAAAGCAATGGCTACTGTCAAAAAAGAGAGCGTAAATATTATGAGAGTGAGCCACAAAACCCACTCTCACAATAATCAAGCTAAATTAGTCGGCAGAAATTTGACCGATATATTTGCGTGTGCCGCCTTTGTATTGGATCATACCAACAGGAAGTTGCGGGTTATTATTTTCATCGATTGTAACCAAACCAAGAGGAGTTGCTAAATCTTTAATGCTTTTAAGACCATCTTTGATGTCTTCAGGATCAGCTGAATTCATACGTGTGATAGCGTCCATAACCATCATATAGGTGTTATAGCCCAAAGTTGCGTTAGCATTAGGAGCTTTGTCAGGATACATCGCTACCCAAGCATCTGTGAATTTTTTAGCTTCTGGGCGCATGTCTGGCATATGCATATCGTATGGGAAAGCTGTGTGGATAAAGCCATCAGCAGCATCACCAGCAATAGTGATTGTGTCAGGGTGATCCATAGCATCTGCGCCCATAAATGTGAAATCAGCGCCAAGTTCTTGCGCTTGTTTCATAATGATAGCGCCTTCAGCAAAGTAAGCAGGCATAAATACTACATCAGGGTTTTTTGAAATAATTTCAGTAAGTTGAGCTGTGAAATCAGAATCGCCTGAGCTGTATCTTTGTTCAGAAACAATAACGCCGCCAAGTTTTTCGAATGAGCGTTTAAAGAAAGCTGAAAGACCAACAGCATAATCTGAAGCGATATCAACCAATAAAGCAGCATTTTTATAATCTAATTCTTTAAATGCATAAGCTGCAGCTGCTGAACCTTGGTAAGGATCAATAAAGCAAGCGCGGAAATTGTATTCTTTGCCTTGTGTAACAAGTGGGTTAGTTGCTGAAGTTGCAACAACAGGAATACCTGCTTGTTCAGCCACTTCACCACCAGCAAGAGCCAAAGATGAAGCATAAGTACCAATAATTGCAACAACTTTATCTTTTTCTGTCAAACGTACAACAGCATTTGCTGCTTCTACTTTGTCTGATTTGTTGTCAACAACAATAAGTTCAACTGGACGACCTAAAACTTCAGGCATAACAGATTGAGCCAATCTCATACCTTCAAGCTCTAGTTGACCACCGAAAGCATTTTGTCCTGTCAAAGACTCGTACACACCGATTTTGATTGGTTCTACAGCTAAGGCAAGTGATGCAGTTGCTGTAAAAGCAAGGCCGCCAAGCATGGCAAGCATTTTTGAAAACTTCATAATTCAATCTCCTCATAAAAATTTGTTTTGCATTATAAAAATAACGCAATTCATGATTTAAAGCAAGCTTTTTTTAGCATAGGTTTTTGATTTTACAAAATATATACATTTTTGTGCTTTAGGAGATTTTTTACAATTTTGTCATTTGCAAGTTTTAGGGTAAAGCATATAAGTATCAGCTACTTTCATGCTCTCTAATTCCATTTTATAAACTTGTGAAAAGATATTATCTTCTAGAAGCTTATGCGGATGCCCCTTTGCTATCAGATTTCCTTGATGAACAATCAAAGTTTCATCGCAAAACCAAAGTATATGATTAGGGTCGTGTGAACACACTAAAATTGCAATGCCTTCATTTGCTAATTCTTTTAATCTTTGCCACAAAAGAATTTGATTGCTAAAATCAAGGGCGCTTGAAGGCTCGTCAAGAAGCATAATTGGGCTTTCTTGTGCTAAAGCTCTTGCTATAAGCACTAATTGCCTTTGTCCGCCACTCAATTGATTAAAAGGCTTATGGTGTAAGTGACTTATGCCTACTTTTTCCATGCAAGCATTCGCTATTTCAATATCTTCTTTTTTTGGCGCAAAAGAAGAATGCATACGGCTTGTTCTTCCCATAAGCACCATATCTTCCACTAAAAAAGGAAAGGGTTGCTTATGCTCTTGAGGGACATAGGCTATATATTTCGCCAATTTCGCAGGTGTGAGTGTGCGTATATCATGATTTTCAACCAAAACCTTCCCCTCTTGAAATTTCAAAAAATTCATACAACAACGAAAGAGCGTGCTTTTGCCTGATCCATTAGGGCCTAAAAGGCCACAGACAGAATTTTTTGATACAGAAAAAGATATATCATTCAAAGTGTTTGAGGAATTTGAAGGGTACTTATACGAAAGCCTCTCGACTCGAAGAATTTTATCACTCGCAGAAGAAAGTTTATTCTGGGGCGCAAGCTTATTATCTATCATAAAGATCATTTCCTTTAGCTCTTAAAAGCCACAAAAGATAAGGCGCGCCAAGTACGGAAGTGATAATGCCAATAGGAATTTCGGCATCCGTAACTGTTCTTGCAATAGTGTCGCACACAACAATATATAGAGCCCCCATAAGAGCAGAGGCAGGAAGAACGCAGCGATTATCTTGCCCAAACATAAAACGCGCCGCATGAGGCATCATAAGCCCTACCCAAGCAATAATTCCAACAGTTGACACGCACACAGCCGCAACTAAAGTGGCAATAATAAGAATAATCAGGCGCATTTTAGAAGGTGAAACTCCAAGGCTTTGCGCTTCCTCATCACCAAGCGAAAGCACATTCATCTTCCATGAAAGCGACCAAATCAAAAAGAATGAAGGCACAATGACAATGCCATTTATCAAAACATCTTTCCAAGAGGCATGATAAAAACCGCCCATCGTCCAAAAAGTCAGCTCCCTAAGGGCAGTATCTGGTGCTACATATTTGAGCATACCCACAAAAGCGGTGAAAAGCGCACCTATAATAATACCTGCCAAAACTAAGGTAATTGGCGAGCGTTCGTTATTTTTCATGGCTAAGAGATGCGCCAAGCCCACAGCACAAAGCGCGCAGAAAAAAGCCATAATCTGCACATTGCCAAAAGTGTGCGGATAGACAATTGCAAGAGCAGCGCCAAAGGCCGCTCCTGAGGAAACGCCTAAGATATAAGGCTCAACCAAGGGGTTTCTGAAGGCAGTTTGATAACAGGCGCCAGAAGAAGCAAGAGCAATGCCGGCAAATATCGCTAAAACAATGCGTGGCATTCTGATTTTCCAAATAATAGTTTCTTGAATTTCAGGCACTTCAGGCAAATCCATCAAGCCTAATTTCTTTACTAAAACTTGAAAAATTTCGCTTGGAGATATGGCATAAGCCCCTGCGGACAAAGCCCAAATCAATGAAAGCGATAATAGTCCAAGTAAGATTAAAAAGGATAGTTGAATGCGCACATTCCGTGATTCTCTTGTGTGGTGCATTAAAAGCTCAATTCTTTTAAAGATTTTGTGAGTTCTTTATTTTGCTTTTGAACAATTTGCAAATAAAGATGAATATTTACCGCTTCTCCAGCCATAATTTCCAAGGCTGGCACAAGCGACTTATGCACAGCTTGAGAATAAGAGAGAATGAGCTCTTCTTGAATTTGATCGAGTTGATTATTCAGCTCTTGTGTGATTTCTTTTGCAAATTCACGCACTTTCACTTCTTTCTTTTCAAAAAAATATTCCTTTCTCTTGCTTGGTTTTGCAAAAGATCGTAAAGCATAGGCCGCTCCACCTATCAAAAGAGCAGAGGGAATGACTATTGGCGAAGTAAGAAAAGCTAAAGTTGCTGTGCCTAAGGCAAGAGCATTCAAAATGCCCGAAGATGCCAAAAGTCCTGTTCCTGCACCGCCTAAGAAAAGCGTAAGTCTATTCATATAACTAAAGCTTTTTACTATCATATGATCCATATTCGATTTTGTTGCGGCAAGTGCAGATATATCATGAGAAATTTTCTGTATTTCCTCAAAGCATTCGAGTGAAAGTTCTTGCATATTGCTATTGAAAAGCTGAATTTTCTCTTCCCAAGAATGCAAGCTTGCCCTTTGCTCTGTAACAAATTCATCAATCAAAGAGCGAGCAATTTGCGGCGCTTCTTCTGTGTCAAACTCTGTCCAATTAGCTTCTTTTGAGAAATTATCTCCTAATGAATCTGCGTGTTTATGCATAGCTCTTGTAATATGCAAAACAATGCGCTCCTCTAAAAGCATAATATTTCTTTCAGAATTTTCGCGCCAATTTTCAATGTCATGATGCACATTTAAAACAAGTGCCCTTGCATGATCAGCATATTTTTCTGTAGCAGTAGCAAGATGCTTTGAATGATTCAAAAGCATTTCTTGATGCTGTTTAATAGGTAAATTTTTCTCGTGTTGCCCTAAAAATTCTTCTCTATTTGTTTCAGCAAAGCTGACTAAATGCTGAAAAGTGCTTTCTAACCTTTGGCTAAACAAAGAGGACTGTATACCTTCATTCACGCATTTTGTAATACCTTCAACAAAGGCAAGATAGTCGCCCTCAAAGAGCTGTTTTTGAATTTTTGATAAAGAGGAAAGAATGATATTTTTTTCATAGTTTTCCACTATCTGCTTAGGATTAAACATGAAAACATCAACAATTTCAACTTCTTCAACTTCTCTTATGCTTTCTTGTAAAGTCTGCAATGCTCTTTTTTTAGCAAGCTCTCGCTCACTTGCTGAATCAGGCGGATAAGATAAAACTCCTATAACTTTAAGCACTCTACCCTTTTTCGCCAACTCTTTCAAAAAGGCAATTTCGCTATAACTATCTGGTTTTCTTGCATCTAAAACTACAATAAGGCAGTCCGCTTTCAGCGCTTCTTCACGAGTAAGGGCATGATAAAAAGGATCGCTCGCATTTAAAGCAGGCGTGTCTATGAGTAAAATACCTTGCGGAATATTTGAGCTATGAATGCCTACGCGTACTTTTTTTATAAGAGCCGTATAAAGCCCCTCGGCCGACACAAATTCGTGCAAATCTTCCATTCTATTGATAGATAATTTTTGCAAATTTTCAAAAAGTTCTTTATTATCAAATATCTTTCTCAGATTTTCAAATTTCTTTTGCAAAAGAAGATTTGCTTCTTCAGCATAAAGAACTTTTTCAAGCTCAATAAATTCTTCCTTGCTTATCCACTCGATTTCAAAACTATTTTCATGCGAATAAAATAGTTCAACTAAAGTAGCTGTTTCTGGCAAAATAGCCTTTGTAGGTAAGATGTGTTTACCCAAAAGTGCGTTCACAACTGATGATTTACCCCTCTTTCCTTCTCCAAGCACAACTATGCGAAAATCTTGAGGAATAAGTAAATTCCTAAAAGCTTTAATCTGCTCAAGCAAGACATTGTCTTCAAAAGCAAGGCCGTAATTTTCTAGAGCAGAAAGTTCTTTATCATAAACATCTGACTGCACCCAATTTTGCATTGTTTTCTGTTTTTTATTTTGCCTACTGAAAGAAAAAAGCCCTGAAGTATTTGAATAAGTTTGCTCATTTGAATCAGAAGCAAGTCCCGTCACTTTATGGATTAAGTCTTTACCAGGAAGAAGTTTTGAAGCTGTAGAGCGTATTTTTTGACGAGTCGAAGCATTTGTAGATTTGCTTGATTTTTCAAAAATATCCGCCCTCGCAGATTTATATAATTGAGAAGAGCGTGCGGAAAGAAAAATCTGCTCTTTCTTTCTTTGAATATCGTATTCCATAAAAATCAGCTCTACTTTTTCAAAAAATTGAGAAGCAATGCCGTATAAATCTCTTTTATCCTGCAAAGTAAGCGCGTAAATAACTGCATATAAAGCATCTAAAAAATCTTGATTAAAACTTATACTATCAGAATGTAAGGATAAAAATGAACGAAAATCTTCTAAAGCTTCAATTTGTAATTCTTCTTTTGAATAATCCCTTAATAAAGTGGCATTCAATTTTGCTTGAAAGCGTGCGTGCATACTTTCTTCGCCAAAAAGCTCTTTAGCGTATTCGGAAATACGCTCATAATCGTGTATAGTAAATATTTTGCGCTCGCCAACTGCTGCCGCCATTAAAGCTAATATACAGTCTTGGATATTACTTTTATCGGACTTGGAAACTTCTTCTTTTAATCGCTCAACAAGGCCTTCGCTTTGAGCCACTTGTGGCAACTGTGAAGGAAAAAGCATAGGTAAAGAATCAAGAAGGTGTGAGGAAAATTCCTCTTCTTGCTCTATTCCAGTCAAATCATTAATATTATCCTTAATCTTTTTTGGCAGTGATTTCATATCGAAGAGCATATATTAAAGTCCTTTGATTTGGAAATTTTGCATTTGCGAATGATCTTCCACATCTATATCCTTTGGCGGTGTAAAATCAAAAAGTTTTATATCTAAGGAGCTGTCAACCTTATAATTTTCAAATATCACTTCATTTTTATTTGCATAAAAATCAAAGATAATTGCTTTTGTAATCAGCATTGAAGATGGCTCGATCCAAATTTCAGCTTCTACAAGGTCAAGGCTAGGCTCTAAAGGGTAGAGTTTGAGCACATGGAAATTTTTTCCTTCTATCTTTTTATTCGCAGCGATTTCAACTTCAAAGTCATTGTCTAAAGCTGTTTTTCCCGTAAGAATAGAAAGAATATTTTGCCCTTCTTTTGCCACATCTGCGCTATACTTATAGGCAATTTCTTCGTCAGGAATATAATTCCACACAGCATTTGGATTGACAATTAAAATTTCTTGATCTGGCTTTGTAGTTTCCCATCTGATATACAGTTCTTTTTGAAAATAAAAGATGCCACTTCTTTCTTGCGTGTGCTGGCTTTCATTATGGTAAAGCTTTTGCTTAAAGTCAGCAGTAAAATTTTGCATAGACTTATATTTTGCGCTAAGTTTTTCTAAAAGTTCTTTGTCATTTGCAAAAGAAGGTTCAGCTTGAATAAGTAAGCAAGTAATAAGCATAAAAAGGGGAAATATATATTTTTTTATCATAATTTTTAATGGGTAAGAGGTTAACCTAATTAATAGGGATTGACATCAATTAATATATTTCTCTTCACGAAGATTGTCAAGGCGGAGAGATAAATCAATTTTTGCATCAAATAGCAATTTATTTTTTCTGCTTCTTAGCTCTTGCTAATAAAGCTAAACTACTATAGTGTGAAAATATATTATTCAAGGAGTTATTGCAATGGAAATTCGAAAAGTTGTTATCCCCGTCGCTGGCTGGGGAACGCGTTCTTTGCCTGCCAGCAAAAATATACCCAAAGAAATGCTTCCGATTTACAATAAACCCGTGATTCAACACGTTGTAGAAGAAGCAAAAAATTCAGGTATCGAAGACGTTATCTTTGTGACAAGCAAAGAGAAAAAGGTTATTGAAGATCATTTTGACTATAATTTACAATTAGAAGAAGTGCTCACACGAGCTGGCAAAGACAAACTCTTAAAATCTGTGCGCGAAGTGGCTGAAATGATTAATGTTATGTCAGTTCGCCAAAAACAACAATTAGGACTTGGGCACGCGCTTTTATGTGCCGAACATATTGTTGCCAAAGAATTTTTCGGCGTTATGCTTGGCGATGATATGTTTTTTGGTGAAAATCCTGGATTAAACCAATTAGCTCAAGTAGCAAAAAAATATAATAAATCCGTTATTGGTGTGATGGAAGTTGCGCCAGATATGGTAAATCGCTATGGCATTGTGCAAGGCAAAGAAATTGAAGAAGGCATTTTAGAGCTTGATAAACTGGTTGAAAAACCCAATATAGGCGAAGCTCCTACAAATCTTGCCATTATAGGAAGATATATTCTCAGCCCTAAGATTTTTGATCATATTAAACAGCTAAAACCTGGGCATGGCGGAGAAATTCAGCTTACTGATGCTCTCAATACTTTATGCAAAGAAGAAGGTATGCTTGCTGTGAAAATGCAGGGAATGCGTTTTGATGGCGGCGACTGGGTGGATTATATTGCCGCAAACATCCATTTTGGCCTGCAAGACGAAAATCTAAAAGAAGGCATTTTAGCAAAAATGCGCCATCTCTTAGCTGAATATTCATAATAGTTAACATTATATA
>CAYJFE010000065.1:14439-15931 GCA_964369165.1 uncultured Desulfovibrionaceae bacterium
TATAATACGGCAATATTTGCCTGTCAAAAAAATATAAAAATAAGACGGTAATTTTTTCCCTTTGCTCTATTTTTCTAGACTTTTTATATAAAATTTCGATATTTTTTCAAGATTTTAGAAATAATTCCAAATAAAATCGAATTAAAAATATTTTTATAAATATCTAATATATTTACATAATTTTATTTCAATCCTTAGAACACCCCATAAAGACAGGCAATTTTTTCCTTAGCAAAAAAGATAATAAAACACTTTGGCACGCTATTTGCTATAAGAGAAACATACAGAGAGCAGAAGTGGAAAGTTTATACACTTCTCCACTCAATAGAAAGAAAAGCGGACTAAAATTTACTGTTCACTTTTCGTAGACGGTAAATATTTATAAAACTTATTGTCGCAAAGCATGGAAGCATTGTGGCCGGTAATTATTCATGGAGGAATAACTTATGTCAATGGTAATTAACAACAACTTAATGGCGAATAGCACTCAGCGCTTATTGAACAATCACTACGCAAACCTCAGTAGTTCAATCGAAAAACTATCATCTGGTATGCGTATCAACTCAGCTGCTGACGATGCTGCGGGGCTCGCAATTTCTGAACTTATGCGTGCAGACATTGCTTCTTATCAACAAGGTGTGCGAAATGCTAACGATGCTATTTCACTTATCCAAACAGCTGACGGCGCGATGCAAGTTATCGATGAAAAACTTGTTCGTATGAAAGAACTTGCCGAACAAGCTGCCACAGGTACTTATGACGCGGTTCAACGTTCAATTATCGATTCAGAATACCAACAAATGGCTTCAGAGATCACACGTATCGCAAACGCAACCGAATTCAATAATATCAAGCTTCTTGACGGGACACTCAGCGGTGCACACGATGGTTCAGGTACTGGCCCTGGCGTTACTGATGGACTTTCAAGCACAGGTGAATTGAAAATCCACTTTGGCCCTGAAAACAACTCTGCTGAAGATTATTATTACATCAAAATTGGTGATGTAACAGCTTCTGCTCTAGGTGTTGGTAACGCATCAGATCCTACTGATGCAGGTCACAATATTTCTACACAAGAAAATGCTCAAAAAGCACTCACAGCTATTGATGCCGCTATTGTATCAAAAGACAGTATTCGTGCTCACCTTGGTTCTATGCAAAACAGATTAGAAAATACAATTTCTAACCTTGAAATTCAAGCTGAAAACATGATTGCCGCAGAATCACGTATCCGTGACGTTGACGTAGCAAGCGAAATGACAACATTTGTGAAAAACCAAATTCTTACTCAATCAGCTACTTCAATGCTTGCTCAAGCAAACCAAATGCCACAAATGGCACAACAACTTCTCGGCTAATAAAAAGCATATTAAGTTTAGTAAAAATAAAAAGCCCTCTCTATTGTCCAGCATAGAGGGGGCTTTTGTACATTATTTGTATAGATTTCTATGCTTCGCATACGAAATCCTCACTGCGCAAGAAGCGTCGTTCT
>CAYJFE010000066.1:0-15900 GCA_964369165.1 uncultured Desulfovibrionaceae bacterium
AGTCTAAATGATTACTGAATAAAAAAACTTGCAAACAATGAGTATTTAATCTATACTTATTTAGTTTGTGTGTTTAATATGTCTTTATGTTTGTAACATTGTCTTTCAATTGAGGTTTTATGAAAGTTTTTAATCTTCTCTATCAAGATTTCAATCAATTATCCTTTTGGATTGAAAAAAATAGTTTAAATCCTCATAAACATTACCACGTTATGATCCATACAAGTATCTTAACGGAAGAAGAAAGCGTTGCTTTAGCCAAAAAACTTAAAGATATTTTGCCACAGTCCGATATCAAAGGCTGTTCAGTAACAGGTATTATCTATGAGGGAAAAAGTTATAGTGAAAACACACTCATAAGTATAGTAGAATTTGAGCAGGGCAGTTTTTTTTCAAAAATTCAATCCACAAAAAATCTAAAAGCACAGCAAATTGCTGAATCAATAGCACATATTAGCAGACAATTTGAAACTCATTTTGGTGTATTGATCTTTGATTTTTCTCAAGAACATACCTTTGAAATAACAAATAAATTAAATGAACTTTTGCCTGATGTGAATTTTGTTGGTGGACTTGCTGGTAAACTTTTGCCAAATGGTGAGGCGGACTCTTATTTATTTGATGAGCATGGTTCTTACCGCGAATCTTTTTATGTGAACTTTATTTCGCATGACTATGTATTGAACCATACAGACATTATTACTGGACACCCTCCTATAAGCGATATACTCACAATCACTAGATCGACTGGCGAATGTATAGAAGAAATTGACAATATTCCAGCTTTTGAATGGTTTGAGCAAAACCTTGCTCTTTCTGAATTTTCAGGTTCAAAAGATTACATAGAAGCAGTAGGCTCAGATATATTATTACGCTTTCCTTTAGTTTTAGAAGGCTATACCTCTACTACACGCTTTTTAAGATACGATGAAGATCAAAAGAAATTATGCCTTTATGCTACAAAGCTACCCGAAGGGCAAAAATTTCGCTTAGGTTACTTAAGCCCATTAAAAAGTGCTGAAGAATTACAAGAGCTTTGTCATAATCTGCAAATGATTTCTGCTGAAGGCATTTTCTGCTATTCTTGTACCTTTAGAAATCACTATTCTAATGATATATCCAATTGGGAATTGAATGCTTTTAAGGATAGCCATATAGCTGGTGCATTTTTATTGGGTGAAATAGGCACAAAAAATAATCAAGTGCAGTTTTTAAATGGCTCGGCTTGCTTTTTTACCTTGGCCGAAAAAGCCGTACATATAGAACCAGATTTAACAGTTTTTGATTCTATTGACTCATTGCTTGAAACAAATGAAGATTTAGAAAAGCTGATACATACTGTTGACAAAAAATTAAATTCTAAGGTTTTCAATTCATTTCTTGAGCATGAAAAAGAAGTAAAGCAAAGGCTTCTAAATATTGAAGACGGCGAATTTAAAAATATTTCACAATTTCTAAAGCAGCAATCAGTAAATAAGCAAGAACAGATTTGTCTTATTGCTATTGAAAACTTTGAAGAGCATTTCCAAACACTTGGTGAAGAAAAGTTTGAAGAGCTTTGTAAAGAAAATAGAGAAAAAGTTTGTACCTACCTAAAAAAACAATATGCGTATTTTAATTTTAGTTTTTATAAATACGATTTTGTGCACTTCTTCTTTACTGTTGAAGAAAATATTTCAGATACTGTCTTTGAGAATATTGTAAAAACTTTACATAAGAATTTGGGCAAAATGCAGCTCCTTGATGAAAGTGTAAGTGTTTTTAATAATTATACATTTACGCTGGATGGACTTTCCATACAAAAGCTTTTGCAGTCAATCGAAGCTAAAGATGTGAAATTAGGCGAAAAACGCTTTAATCATTTCGAAAAAACTAATTCTGCTTTAGATGACTTGAACCATGAATTTCAAATGGTTGCTGCGTTAAAAGAAATTATTGACACAAAGGCTGTCGTTCCTTATTTTCAAGGCATTTACGATAATAATCGTAATTGTTTTCATATGTATGAAGCTTTGATGCGCTTGCAGCACCCGAACGGTAAAATGCTTTTCCCTAATGATTTTATGGATATAGCAAAAAAATATAATCTCTATCTTACCCTTAGCCTTCTTATGGTGAAAAAGGTTTTTGAACTTTTCAAGGATAGAGAAGAAATTATAACACTCAATATTTCAGCCTACGATATTTTATCTGAAGACTTTGTCAAAGCTGTTTTTGAAAGTCTTAGAGAAATGAAAAGGCCGCAAAATTTTGTTTTTGAACTTCTTGAAACAGAAGCCTTCACTGATTTAGATAGTGTGAAGAATTTTATACATCAGGTGAAACTCTTTGGCTGTAAAGTTGCAGTGGACGATTTTGGTGCAGGCTATTCGAACTTCATTGAATTTGGTAATTTAGATGTAGATTATCTCAAGCTCAATGGTTCGTTAACAAAACTTCTTGGCACAGATTTTAACTATGAGCATATTCTGAACAGCATTGCCTTTATGGGCGAAAAAATGCACGTCAAACTTATTGCAGAATTTGTTGAAACTGCGGCAACACAAAAATTATTGATTCAAAGTGGTGTGCATTATTCACAGGGCTATTTCTTCTCTAAGCCAATGCCATTTTCTGAGCTTATTGTGGTTTCACGCGAGAATAAAGCAAAAATTGAAAATCAAAATGAAGTCAAAGAAGAACCAGAGAAACAAGCTTTTTCTCAAAGCAAAGCAAATTTAGATAATTTCTTTCTCTATTTTGGCGGTTTTTTAGTTGCCTTTTTTACCATGTTTTCCTTAGTGAAATATGTCAACTATAATAATGATGAATTTAAAGATATCAACGATGCCTTCTTGGTTGAATTAGCGACTGGCCTTGCAGATAAAGTAGCGTTATTTGCTGAAGAAGCTGAAATCTCAACACAGATTATAAGCGCGGCTATGTCAGAATATGTAGAAAATTTTGATAGCTTAGAAGCAGGCAAAGAGAAACTTTCTAGCTTAAAAGAAGCGACAAAATTTAACGATATTTATGTTTCTTATGGCGGAACTGCAGCTATTAATTCAGAAGGCGAATATATAGGCATTCCTATAGATCAAATCTATGGCAATGTTGATTATAATGATGTGGTGATGCTTCCTATTATGGAAGCAGATAATGGCGAAAAAATGCTGCTATTTGCAGCTAATCTCTATATGCATAAAAAGAAAGTGGGTGAAGTGTATGGCACTTTTGAACTCGATCAAATTTCTAGTCTACTGAATTTAGAAAGTTTTGGCGGTGAAGCTTTTTATCATATAAGTCAAGTAGATGGCACACCAATTTACTTGAGTGGTAGGGGAGAAAATGCCTTTACTAGCGGTGATATGTATGACTTTATTGGCTCATTAGAAATTTTCAATGGGCACACCTCTGCAAGCATTAAAGAAAATATGTATGAAGGCAAAACTGTTCTTTTGAATTACTACCTTAAAGGTGAAGAGCGTTCCGCTGTTATGGTGCGTGTGCCGCATACTGATTGGTGCTTGGTGAGCATTGTCTTGAATGAAATCAATACGCAAATGCTTAGAACAACGAACAGAAGTACTATATACTTTATCACATTTATTGTTGTTCTTTATCTGCTTTATTTTATGCTTGTTGCTCATGTTTTCAGGAAACATAGAAATATTATTCTTGATACTTTACAAGCAAGTCAAGCCCTTTCAAATTCTTTACAATTAAGCATTGAAAAAGATTCGCTTACAGGAACGTATTCGAGGGCAACAGCTATTGAAAAGATAAGTAATGTGATTTCAACACAAAATCAAAAAGGCATTGTGCATGCTATGGCGATTTTAGACATAGATAATTTTAAATATATCAACGATACATATGGCCACCATACTGGCGATATTTATTTACAATCATTTGTTTCTAGTGTAAAATTAGCTTTAAAACCGGGCAATATTCTCGGCCGTCTTGGAGGCGATGAATTTTTAGTGCTTATTAATGATGCACAGAATATGGAAGAAGTTGAAAAAGTCTTCGATAAGCTTTTCCATAATATACGTCAAATTACTCTTGGTGGTGTTGATTTGAATTGTGTCAGCGTAAGTGCGGGTATTGTCATGATTACTGAAAATAAAAAGACTTACGAAGAGTTGATGATTGAAGCGGATAATACTCTTTATAAGGCGAAGAGGGAAGGCAAGAACAAATACCTATTCGCCTAAATTCAAACTTTTGCGTTTTTTCTTCCCTAAAGATAATTTTGTAACTTAGAAATTCTTCACAATAAGTTTTGAATTTGGTTTTACATCTTCAGTCACCCAAACATTACCGCCTATCACGCAATTATGCCCAATAGTAATATTTCCTAAGATAGTTGCTCCAGCATAAACGACTACATTATTTTCTAAAGTTGGGTGCCTTTGATTGCCTTTAACAAGCATACCATTTTCTTCTTTAGGAAAGGAAAGCGCGCCAAGTGTCACACCTTGATAGAGGCGACAATTATTGCCAATCACGCAGGTTTCACCAATAACTACACCTGTGCCGTGATCAATAAAGAAATATTCGCCAATTTGCGCACCAGGGTGAATGTCTATTCCTGTTTTAGAATGCGCCATTTCAGCAATAATTCGCGGAATAAGTGGGACTTTTAATTTATACAATTCGTGTGCAATTCTGTGGTGCGTCATAGCAAGAAGTGAGGGATAGCAAAATATTGCTTCACCAGGTGAAGTGGCGGCAGGATCGCCCTCATAGGCGGCCTTTGCGTCTTTTGCCAGTAAATCTCTAATTTTGGGTAATGTTTGCAAAAAAGCTATAGCCATATCGTGTGAAGAGCCTTCGCAGCCTTGGCAATCACTCGCATAATCAGCACAAGCAAAGCAGCCGCCACGAACAATTTGCTCTTTTAAAAGTCGGTAAACAGAATCGAGGCTAGCAGAAATATGGTAACGCATTGATTCAGGATAGATGCGTGAAGTTCCAAAAAATCCTGGAAATATAATAGCTTTTAATCTTTCAACAAATTCATTTAAAGCTGTGATAGAAGGCATGGGCGAATCACAAAGAGAAGTGTGTAAAACCCCATCAAGCTGTGCTGTTTGGCAAAGTTCTTCTGTTATTTCATCAATGGCAGAAATTCTAGTTGGCGAAAGTTTCATGCAGTCCTCTCAAATGTATGAATTATATAAATTCTAGATCTTAGTCGCATAAAGGTGTAGAAAGATATTTTTCTACAGAATCAGGCACAACGGTAAGAATATTTTTATTTGGGTGCTTTTTGGCATATTGAATAAGACCAACAATGTTTGCACCAGTTGAAATGCCGCAAGAAATGCCTTCCATATGCATCAAGATTTGCGCTTCTTTATAGGCATCTTCTGTTTTTATTTTGTAGATAGCGTCCACCACATCGGAATTATAGTTGTCAGGTATAAAACCAGCACCAATGCCTTGAATACCATGAGGATTAGCACTTTCGCCTGACAAGACAGCAGATGCAGCAGGTTCTAAGGCGATAATGTCTATATCATCATATTTTTCTTTGAAATATTTGCCTACACCGCTTATAGTACCAGCAGAGCCTACTCCAGTAATAAATGCATCAAGCTTTATATTTTGTGCAGTGAAAAAAGCATCTATTTCGGGCGCTGTTGTTTCATAATGCGCAAACACACATTCAGGATTAGAAAATTGATTTGGCATAAAAGAATTTGGTATTTCTGTAAGCAATTCCTTCGCTTTTTCCACAGCTCCACTCATACCTTTTGAAGCAGGTGTGAGCACAATTTGCGCGCCAAATGCTTTCAATAACTTGCGCCTTTCAAGTGACATTGATTCAGGCATAGTTAATATTGTTCTAAAGCCAAAATGTTTTGCACAAGCCGCAAGTCCAATACCAGTATTTCCGCTTGTAGGCTCAATTATAGTTGCACCGTCAGAAATTTTTCCTTCTTCAACAGCTTTTTCAATCATTCTTCTTGCAATTCTATCTTTTATAGAACCAGCAGGATTAGAACTTTCTAATTTTACAAATAAATTGCAATTATATATTTGTGAATATTTTTCTAAAAATATTATGGGTGTATTGCCTATTGCGTCTAAAAAGCTTGAATTTTTCATCTTTATTACCTTTGAACTTTGAATGAGGGCATAAGTTCTAAACCATGTTGATTGATAGCTTTTATGCTTATGCGCGGTCTATGGAAATTGTTTTCCTCTTTTTCTACTATTTCTAGTGCTCTATCAAGTATTTTTTGCACAACACAACAAGGCATAGTCATTTTCACTATTTCTATTTCTTTTGGCCTTGATTTAAGTAAGACTTCGCTCAGCTTTAGTGCTAACTCTTCCTTATCTTCTAAGCGTGGGCAAAGCGTGAGAAGTGTATGATCTTTTATATAACGCGCATGAAAATTCTTGCAGGCAAAAGCCGTGCAATCAGCGGCTAGACATAGAAGGTCATTGTTTAGAAAATCTTGCTTGAGTGATACAAGTGAAAGCTTTATAGGCCAATTAATAGAATTTGTTGTGTTCATATAATTATCTTGCTTTTACAGGAATATATTGACAGAGTGGCTCTTCGGCTAAATGATTGTCATACATAGCAAAAGCTCTAGCTCTACAGCCACCGCATACTTTATGGTATTCGCATACGCCGCATTTGCCATCATAGGTAGATTGATCTCTAAATTGGTTGAATACTTTAGAATTTTTCCAAATTTCAGGAAATGCTTCTTTTTTGATATTTCCGCAGTCTAACTCAAGATAGCCACAAGGTTGCACTTGCCCAACATGAGAAATAAAGCAGAAACCAATACCGCCAAGACAACCTCTTGTCATTGCGTCCATTCCAAAATTCTCACGATCTACAGGGACATTTTCTTCTTTTGCTCTTTGACGCATAATTCTGTAATAGTGTGGTGCGCAAGTTGCTTTAAGATGCATGGAGGTGGTTTTTCTAAAATCATAAAACCAATGCAATACTTTTTCGTACTCTGCGGCAGTTATAACTTCGTCTTGAATTTCGCTCCCTCTACCCATAGGCACAAGAAGGAAGATATGCCAAGCAACTGCGCCAAGCTCTTCACACAATTGGAAAATTTCTTTAAAGGTATGGAGGTTTGACTTTGTTACTGTTGTGTTGATTTGAAATTCAACACCCGCAGCTTTCAAATATTCAATACCTTGTAATGATTTTTCAAATGCACCAGGAATACCACGAAAAGCATCGTGTGATTGTGCGTCTTTACCATCTATAGAGATAGAACATCTGCCAAAACCAGCTTCTTTGATTTGTTTGGCATTTTCCTCAGTGATAAGCGTTCCATTTGGTGACAAAACAGGGTGCAGCCCCTTTGATTTAGCGTATGCGCCAAGCTCATACACGTCTTTACGCATCATAGGATCGCCACCAGTGAAGATGATTATAGGATTACCCACACTTGGGAATGTGTCTATAAGTGCTTTTGCTTCTTTTGTGTCTAATTCGCCCTCATAAGGCTCTATATGCGCTTCAGCTCTGCAATGCTTACAAGCAAGATTGCAAGATCTTGTCACTTCCCAAGCGATAAGGCGGCAATTAGGCGCATCAATTGGGTGACTAGGCTTATTTGTATTGATATGTGAATGTGTTTCGTTCATATAAAAGTCCAGAATAGTTTAGATATAGCCATTTTCTAAAAGGGCTTCGGTGAAATAAGAAATAATGATTTGTGCGCCAGCTCTTCTTAGTCCAAGAAGTGATTCAAAAGTGACAGCATTTTCATCGATCCAGCCCTGCATTCCAGCAGCTTTAATCATGGAATATTCACCGCTTACTTGGTAGGCCGCGATTGGAGTATCAAAGGTAGTTGCAAGTGTATGGATAATGTCTTGATAGGCGCCAGCTGGCTTTACGATTAAAATATCTGCACCTTCTTGAATATCAGCATTTGCTTCTCTTGTGGCTTCTTTTACTACGGAAAAATCCATTTGATAGCTACGTCTATCGCCCATTTGCGGGGCAGATTCAGCCGCTTCTCTAAAAGGGCCATAAAAGGCAGAAGCATATTTCACAGCATAGGACATAATAGGAATATTTTCAAAGCCTTTGTCCGCTTCGTCAAGAGCAGAGCGAATGACAGCAACGCGCCCGTCCATCATGTCAGAAGGAGCAAGAATGTCAGCTCCAGCTTCGGCATGAGAAAGAGCAATGCGGGCTAAATATTCTAAAGTAGCGTCATTATCTATTTTTACTTGGTTTTTATTTTTTGTTTGTGTCAAGATGCCACAATGCCCATGATCAGTGTATTCACAAAGGCAAACATCAGTAATAACAATAAGATGCGGCCAGTTTTTCTTGATCATACGTATGGCTTGTTGCACTATGCCATTTTGATGATAGCCTTCTGAAGCAGTAGGGTTTTTCTTTTTAGGAATGCCAAAAAGGATAAGAGAATGTAGGCCACTATCCACTACTTTTTCTAAATGCTTTTCAAGGGATTTAAGAGAATATTGGTAGATGCCAGGCATTGAAGTAATAGGCTTTTTATAATTAGGGTCAGGCGAATCCACAACAAAATAAGGCATAACTAAATGTTCACGGGTGAGTAAGATTTCACGCATAAGCGCGCGAATTTGTGGATTTTGTCTTAGGCGTCTGCCTCTGAAAAATGAAATTTCCATAGTAGTCCTCTTTATTTAAGATCGTATCTAAGTTCAGAATTTGTTTTCAATATATATAGAATTAAAGGGAAATAAGCAAGTTTAACTATTCCTCTTTCTGCGACAAATTTTCAAAATAATTTTTCACTTCTTCGATAAATTTATTTGGTGTTGAAGCTCCTGCCGTAAGGGCAACTGTGTTCATGTTTTTAAAATTTTCAAAATTCAATTCACTTGCGGTTTCAATATGATAGGTGGGTAAATCATAGGATTGAGCAATTTCAGCCAAGCGCCTTGTGTTTCCACTTGTTTTTCCCCCCACCACTATAAAGGCATCAACAGAATCTTTGTCTGCATTTTGCGCAAGCTCTCTCACGGCTTCTTGCCTTTCTCTTGTGGCATTGCAAATGGTATTTAAAATATGCAAAGAACCTTGATTTTTTTCGGTTATTACTTTAAGTTTATTTGAAAAAATATTATAAATTTCCATGTCTTGAGTTGTTTGAGAAGCAAGGATAAAGTTTTTAGGAAAAGTGTCAATTCTTTCTAAAATTTCCTTTGGCTCTGAAAATACAATATAGGGCAGAGCAGAATAAGACAAAAGTCCTTTCACTTCAGGGTGCTCTTCTTCGCCGTAAAGCAAAAGCAAGGATTGTGAATTTTGCTCTTTTGCCTTCAAAGTTGCTTTATAAACAGCTAATTGCGCAGCTTTTACCTTTGGGCAAGTGGCATCTACAATAGTGATATTGTGCGCTTTTATTGCTTCTTCGTCTTCTTTTGGAATGCCATGCGCACGAATGATGACACAAAGTTCTTTATCTTTATTGAAAGAGAAAATTTCTTCAAGAGTATTGAATACTTGCACCTCTTTTTCTTCATATTCTTTCAAGACTTGCGGGTTATGAATGATAGGCCCTATGGTCGCTACTTTTATGCTCTTTGATTTTGACTCTTCAAGGGCTAGATCAAGTTTTTTGAGGGCAAGGTCAACGCCCATGCAAAAACCAGCTTGACGAGCGATTTTTACTTTCATTTTATTTTCCTTAATAGCTTATTTAAAATTGGGGCTAGAATCATTTTATAGTCTTCTTTGCAAAGATTATAAAAAAGTACAAGCCAAATGAATGAGAAAACAATGCCTGTAAGCGTCAATTCTAAAATTTCTTGCATTATAGGGCTAAAGTTTTCTAAATAGGGCATAAGTTTTATATCAAGATACCAAGCAAAGAAAGTAGGCGGAATCACAAGTAATAATGAGCGCATAAAGCTTTTTACACAGGCTAAAGTAATAAATGCACTATTCTTCTTTTGCCAATACAATAAAAGCAGTGTTGTGTAAATGATAAGTGAAAATGTGGTAAAAAATGCAACAATTTTAGCTCCATACATAGGAGTGAAATAAATATAGAGTGGCACAACAATCAAGCTAGCAAACGAACCAATTAAGGCAGGGCTTATAGTATCTTGTTTCGCATAGAAGGCACGACCAATAATTTGCTGAATGGCCCAAAATGGAACAGAAAGAAGCATAATTTGCAGAAGTGGAGCGGCTTTTATAGTGTCTTCCTTTGTGAAAATTCCACCCTCAAAAATAAAGGCTATAATAGTGTCACTTTGCAAAATCATAAAGGCTGAAATAGGAATTATCAATATTAATGAAGAGTTTATAGCATTGACTAAGGTTTGATCAAATTCTTTATAAGCTTTTTTTGCAAGTAATGAAGCTAAGAAAGGAAATGAAGCCACAGCTGCCGCTTGCGCTATCACTCCGACAGGCACAAGCATAATTCTTCTTGCATAATTTAAGAGAGAAACTGCGCCATCTCCTGCCATAGAGCCAAATATACGCACAAATTGTTCGTCTAAAACAACAACTGACTGTCCAAGCATTAAAGGCAGGGCAATAAGTAAAAATTTCTTAAAATCTTTGTGCTTGAGAGAAAAAAAGAGTTCAAGTCCGTCTTTTTTTACAGCCAGATAAGGTAATAAAAATGCGCCAACAAAGGCCCCAAATAAAACACCATAGCAGAATCCTTCCATGCCCTGAGCTAAGCCTAGATAGGGAAAAGCAATGCCGAAAAGAAGTATAAAACCATTATAAATCAAAGGCATAAGGGCAGGAATTAAAAAAAGTTTTCTAATATATAATATTGATGTGAAGCAAGCCCCAAGAAGGAAGAAAACTTGGGCAAAAAGAATGATACGAAGGAAATAGGCAAGGCGGATTTGTTCATCTATGCTAAAGCCTGGAGCAATGTATTTTGTCAAAGTGTCGGCAAAAATAAAAGCAAAAATAGTGAGAGATGTGATTGCGATTGCTGCATAGGAAAAAACAGTGCTAAAAAAATGCCAAGAATCTTTAGGGTTTAGACTTATATCTAAAGGATCAGTGTTCTCTTTTTCCTTTTCAAATTTATCTGCTAAAAAGGGTATAAGAGTTATTGAAAGATAGCCGCCAGCTAGGAGATAGTTGATAAAATCTGGAATAACAAAGGCTGTGAAATAGATGTCAGCATCAGTTCCTGAACCGAATTGCCAAGAAATTACTTTGTCGCGTATAAGGCCCATAAAACGCGAAATCAGCATGCTTATTGCAAGCAAAAGTGCGGCTATACCCATTGTATTTGTCATGAAAAAAGCCTTTATAAAAATACAAACTTATAGAAAATGCGAGAACAAATTCTGTAAGTTTGGAAGTGCTGAAATCAATTTATATTTTTAAAAGTGGAAATGTTCCAAATGTTTCTGAATATCTTTCGATAAACATAGCATTGGTGAAATTGTGTTCTTGCGTGCCGCTTTGTTCAACACAAAAAGAAGCTGTAACTGAGGCTAATTGTGCAGAAGTAATAATGTCAAGGCCAGAATGTAAACCCTTTAATAAGCCTGAACGATAGGCATCGCCGCAGCCAGTTGGATCGACAACTCTTTCAGCTTTCACTACATCAATCATATATTTCTTTTCAAATTCTTTAGAGTCAACCGAAGAACCTTTTTCTCCATAAGTTGTTATAATATAATCAACTTTTTCTTTTAGACCTTCAATTGTCAAGTCAAGGATTTTGCAAATGCGTGAAATTTCATAGTCATTGCCTATAAGAATTGAAGAAGCATTAACTAATTCAGCTAAATGCTCATGCGGTAAAACAATAATTTGTTGTCCTGGATCAGCAATAAGGCGTGCTTCTTTGTCTTTATAGTGGCGAGCTAGCGAAATCATGTCGTCTAAATTCCCTGGTGAAATTATTGCCCAATCGTTCTCTTTATCAATTTCTGGAAAGAAAGCTGGATTGAGGTTATTCGACATGGCTGCAGGGGAAAATGCAGCAATTTGATTTGCCATTAAATCAGTAGTGATATAGCAAGAAGCTGTGAAATTACTTTCGTCAACAAAAATGTGGTCAAGAGGAAGGCCTAGCTGATCAAATGCTTTAGCATAGAAGGTGAAATCTTTACCGACTGAAGAATAAGTTTGTGGTTTTTCTCCAAGTAAAGCAAGGTTATAGGCTATATTACCCGCTGTGCCGCCGCGCATTTCAACTACATTATCAACCATAAATGAGACGTTCAAAACATGAAGTTTTTCTGGTAAAATGTGTTCTTCAAATTTTCCAGGAAAGGTCATAATTCTGTCGTATGCGATTGAGCCTGAAATATGTATCATAGTATTTCCTTTATTTTAGTTTCTAAATATGGTATAAAACCTGAAAGCGTACAGATTATATAGAAATAACTCTCTAAATGCAATAAATAATTATAGAGTAAAAAAAATGAGGTTTTACTAGATGTCTAAAAAAATTGAAGATAAAAAAATATATAAAATCAGTAAGAAAGATAGAATAGAAAGAGCGGCACTAGTAATCGCACTTTTAAATAAACGCTACGAAAAGCCTGAAACATTATTAAATGCAAATAGCCCTTGGGAATTGCTTGTGGCAACGGTTTTAGCTGCACAATGCACAGATAAAAGGGTGAATATGGTAACGCCAGCCTTGTTTGATTGCTTTAAGACGGTGAACGATTTTGCAAAAGCTGAGCTAGAAGATGTCATACCTTATGTGAAGTCAACAGGATTTTATCAGAATAAAGCGAAAAACATTATAGCCGCTGCAAAAATTATTGAAAAAGATTTTGAAAATCAAGTGCCTAAGACTATGGAAGAATTGGTAAAACTTCCAGGACTTGGCAGGAAAACTGCGAATTGCGTGCTTTCAGGAGCCTATGGCATAAATCTTGGCATAGCCGTTGATACGCACGTCAAAAGAATAGTCTATAGGCTTGGACTCACAGCCGAAACAGATCCTGACAAAGTGGAAAAAGATCTTCTTAGTATTTTTAAAAAAGAAGAGTGGGGCAATGTGAATCATAAAATGGTTTGGTTTGGCAGGCATATTTGCGATGCCAAAAAACCTTTGTGCCAAGAGTGTGAAATGAATGAATTTTGTCCAAAGTTAGGTGTGAAATAATAAAAAAGCCAAGTTTTAGGCTTGGCTTAATGATTTTGATTTGTTTTGTTAGGTGAATTTATCTAAAACTTGATTATACTTCTAGAGGTGGATAAATAAGGCAAGTTCCACAATTATAATCATAATTTATATTTTCTTTTGAAAGCAGCTGAACTTTGCGAGGATTTTCTTGGTCTATATGAAGTCTATCCTCAGCTAGCCAGCGCAAAGCTTGCACATAAATTTTATGCTCAAGCGTGTGTAATTGTTGAACTGTAGCCTCCTGATTTTCAAAATCTGCAGGCAGGGCAGCTTGAATGATAATTGCGCCATTATCCATAATTTCATCGACAAAATGCACGCTACAGCCAAATATCTTCACTCCATAATCTTTAGCATCTAAAATGCCTTGTGCTCCTTTAAAAGAAGGCAAGAGGGCAGGGTGCACATTCAAAATTCGCCCCTTATAGGCATTTATAAAGTCAGGGGTGACAAGGCGCATATAGCCAGCCATTGCAATAGTATCTATTTGATATTTTTGTAGTAATGCAATTACAGCTCGATCATATTCTTCACGATTGCTAAAATTTTTATGCGGCAAA
This sequence comes from uncultured Desulfovibrionaceae bacterium, assembly GCA_964369165.1. GTDB lineage: Bacteria > Desulfobacterota > Desulfovibrionia > Desulfovibrionales > Desulfovibrionaceae > CAYJAZ01. The sequence continues at coordinate 13,667 of CAYJFE010000066.1, forward strand.
ACTTCAACAGGCACATTCAATTTTTTTGCTTTTTCAATAACGCCAGCTTCTTCCTTGTTCGTAAAAACAAGGCATATTTCGGCATCAATAATACCAGCTTGTGCGGCTTTTATAATAGCTTCAGCGTTTGAGCCAGAGCCAGAAGCCAAGATAGCAAGCTTTAGTCGCATAGATTAATCCTTTGTATAATGTTCTTTAATCGCTTGAACTAATTCTGGAATGGTGAAGTTATCTGGCTGAATATCTGCATTGAAGCCAAATTCAGCAAGTGTGCCAGAAGTGATATCGCCAATTGAAGCAAATTTCAATTTGCCACTTTTTGCAGATTTTTCAACAACTTCTTTTGGAATTTGATCAAAGAAATTTTTCACAGTTGAAGAAGAACCAAATGATACGCAATCAATAGTGTTTTCTTCAATCATAGCTTGAAGTTTTTCTTGATTATTTACAGTGGAAACAGTTTCATAGATTGTAAGCACTTTTACTTTACATTGCAATTTATCAAGTTCTGTAGGAAGTAATTCTCTTGCTTCTTTTGCACGAATTATAAGCACATTCTTACTTGCAACTCCAAGATTTTTCAAGCCTTCAACAATGCCTTCAGCCTTATATTCAGTAGGAATAAAGTCAGGTTCAATGCCTCTTTTTCTCAATCCATCAGCAGTAGCAGGGCCAATTGCGCAAACTTTTGCATTTGCAAAGATTCTGCTGTCTTTTTTTAATGTAAATAAGCGATTATAGAAATGTTCGACACCATTTATTGAAGTGAATACTACCCAGTCGTATTCTTGCATTTTATTGACTTCAGTATCAACTTCTGTAAATTCCATAACAGGAACTATCTTAATTGTTGGAAATTGCACAACATTTGCCCCAAGGCTTGAAAGCATAAGCGCGATAGAACTTGCTTGTTCTCTTGCTCTAGTCACAACAATGTTTTTGCCAAGCAAAGGTTTTTTCTCAAACCAATCTAACTTGTCCTTCATTTTCACCACATTACCCACAACAATAAGGCAAGGATTAGTAAAATGATGTTCTTTGGCAAGTCTTGGCAAGTCTTCAATAGTGCCTGTAATAGAGCGATGTTCCGGAGTTGTGGCTTTATAAACCAATGCAGCAGGCGTGTCTTTATCTAGTCCACCCTCAATTAAAGAAGCTGAGATTTTAGGCAAATTCGCCATACCCATAACAAAAACTAAGGTTGAGGCAGATTTTGCTAATGCTTCCCAATTGTGAACGCTGTCAGGTTTGTTAGGGTCTTCATGCCCTGTGATAATTGTCAAGGAAGAAGAATAAGCTCTATGCGTTACAGGAATGCCTGCATAGGCAGGGCCAGCAATGGTGCTTGAAATACCGGGAATTTCTTCAAAAGGCACATTATTAGCGTGCAACACTTCGCCTTCTTCGCCGCCTCTACCAAAGATATAAGGATCGCCACCTTTCAAGCGAGCGACAATTTGCCCATTATTTTCTTTAGCTTTATCGACTAATAATTGGTTGATTTCATCTTGTGGCATAGCGTGATTGCCTGAAATTTTGCCCACATATATTTTTTCAGCGTCTTTTCTTGCAAAATCAAGCAAGCTTTCAGAGGCTAAAGCGTCATACACAACAACATCGGCTTCTTCCAAAGCTCTTTTGCCTTTCAAGGTTAGCAATTCAACATCACCAGGGCCAGCACCAATTAAATAAACAAGCATATGTATATCCTATTAATAGAGTAATTTTTTCTTTTGATTGTATTTAGCATTATCCTTATTAATAGGCAAGGATTTTCTAGGCTATGTTTCTAAATTCATTCTTTCGTCTTTTTTCTATAGAAAAAATTTAAAAATGTGATAAAAAGCTTGACAATTAGCGCATTCTTAGTCTAAATAATTTGTTCACTTCTTTACGGATAGGCTGTAAAGGAGTATTGATTAACCTTTTTTTCTTTACGGAGAAGATATGCCTACTATTAACCAGCTCGTTCGTTACGAGCGTAAGGCACTTGCAAAGCGTAAGAAAACTCCTGCATTGCAAGAATGCCCACAGCGTCGTGGAGTATGTACTCGTGTATATACCACAACGCCAAAAAAACCTAACTCCGCTTTGCGTAAAGTTGCTCGTGTGCGCCTTACAAACGGAATGGAAGTAACTGCCTACATCCCTGGTGAAGGCCACAACTTACAAGAACACAGCGTTGTAATGATTCGCGGTGGTCGTGTAAAGGATTTACCTGGTGTGCGTTACCA
>CAYJFE010000067.1:0-2542 GCA_964369165.1 uncultured Desulfovibrionaceae bacterium
TCGCAGTCTTCAGAAAATCAAAAGGCTCTGACATTGCGGCAGCCTGTGGACAACTGAAAGGCGAGAGTGAGTAGTGAGAGCAGAGCGAACAAATCTTTAGCGAATAAGTGAAAAGGACCTTTTTCACGCAGTGAGGATTTTGCGCTAAGAGCCAAAATCATTACTTGCTATAATCCCATTTCCCATTTCTATAACTAGCAATTTCTAAAACATTGCGTGCTGATTCTATGGTGAACGCGTCTTCACTAAAGCGAGTGCCGCGCGGTTTCTCACTTTTATAGTGAAGTTCTTTATAATGTATTTTCGCAAAATATTTTGCATTTTTATTTGAAGAAGGGTAGACATTAAGCACAATACTTTCTCTGTCAAAATCAATATAAGTCACGCGGATTTTGCCATTTGTCAATTCTTCAATCTTTGGATTTGCTTTGCTTGGAATAATATTTTCAGAGGAACGCAGAAGGAAATTATCTACAAGTGCGTGCAATTCTTTTTGAATTTTTTCTATTTCTTTAATCTGTGCCGCGCTGAGATTGGCATTTGAGCCTAAAGAGCTTTCAGCAAAAGAAAGGCTTGCGGTGCAAAATAAGCTAGACAAAAAAGATAGACAAAGAAGGGAAAAGAACAGTTTTTTCATAAGTATAATCCTATACACTTAAAAATCCGACATCTATAAGATATCGGATTTTTGTTGTTTTTTATAAAGTAAGGCAAAGCCTTTGAATATTTAGAATGATACTTCCGTGCGTCTGTTCATATAACGCCCATCTTTTGTACCATTATCAAATTTGTGTGAAATACCTTTACCTTCGACAAATAATCTGTCTTCGGCAATGCCTTTTTGCATAAGATATTTTTTCACAGCCATTGCTCTTCTGTCAGAAAGACCAAGATTGTATGCTTCTGAACCGGTTGAGTCAGTCCAGCCTGTGAGTATAATTTTCTTTGAGCTTGCCATCAAAATAGGAGCCGCTTCATCTAAAATAGCTTTAGCATTTGCGTCTAAGACAGAAGAATCAAAGGCAAAGTTAACGCCGCGAAGCACTAAAATGTCACTCGCATCGTAGTAAAATACATCTTTTACAAATTGCTCTGTCAATTGATCAGAAGCCAATAAGTCTTTAGCATTTACGCTTATAGAGCAAGGTTTTAGACCCGCGATTTCATCAAGTAGAGCTTGTCCAGTCACGCTATCTGCAAATGAAACGACGTGTACGCACAAATCTGGTTTCACTTCATAAAGCATACGAACTTCAGTGATTGGGTTCACGCCGCTATTTGTTTCGCCATCAGAGAAAAGAATGACTGCGGCAGGTGTTGCCATTTTATAAAAATCAGGCGCTACATCTAAAAATCCGTCACCCATACCATCGCCGTTAGAGTCAAAATCGAATTCTTTAATGGCTTCTTCCATATCCGCTTTTGACCAAATGTTGTAGGGAACAATGGTTTGCACTTCAGAAAAAGTGTGCATTGAAGCTTCATAAGGAATGTTTGGAATCATCGAATTGATTTTAGATAAAAGGGTTCTTACAGCGACAGAGTTTTTCATATCTAGTTCAGAATTCTTATCTTTCATTGAAGAAGAAGCATCTATAAAAAAATCAAAAGAGTCAACCTTAGGTGTGTATTCAGCAAGTGCGCTTGGCACATTTAAAGCAAAAATTATGGCTAGTAAAGCGAGAATGCGAAAGTTTTTCATCAAAGCCTCCAAAATATATACATTGAACATTCACAATATAGTGAAATAATAACAGACTTCTTCTTAAGTATCAAGTTTTTTTTGTAAAGCTTCCCCCTATAGGGAAACTTGACTTTTGTCAAAAAACATATATTTAACAAGTGAAGAGCACTGCTACTATTTCTATAATTTAATTTTATGCTCAATTCTCATCAGGAGAGCCATATGACTGCAATTTCATCAGCACTTTCTGCTTTAGATGCCTTTTCAATAGGTATGCAAGTGACAGCGCACAATGTAGCCAATGTCAATACAAACAACTTTGCGCCACAACGCACCACTTTTTCAGATCAAAATCCTGGAGTGAAAGCAACTGTTCAAAATTCAGAAGAATTTAATAGGGTTGAAAGACAAAAAGATTATGACGATGCTTACTTTGCTGATCAGTACGAACAAAATAAATTAGACGAAAAATATATTGAAGAGCAAGATTATAATTCTAAAGAAATAACTAAAGAGCGTGACGAAATTTATCTTGAAAATCAAAGATTAAGTCATGAAAGAGAAGCAAAAAACTTTTCAGATTCGCAAAGTAAAAATGCTAGTGTCAATGCTGAGCTTGAAAATCAATACATGAATACCATGCAAGTGGAAAAAGAAATGGCGAACGCAATGTTTTATTCAAATGGCTTTGATGCCAATGTGGCCACAATTCATGCGCAAGACGAAATGCTTGGCGCGGTTTTAAATACGCAAGCATAGGATAAAAACAACAAAAATTTAAACCTCAACTATTTTCAGTGGTTGAGGTTTTTTTGTGCCCTAAAGATTTGTTCGCTAAAGATTTATTCGCGATTGCTC
>CAYJFE010000067.1:2642-15292 GCA_964369165.1 uncultured Desulfovibrionaceae bacterium
GCAGATGAGCTACCTTTGAACTACCTTACTGCAAAAGCTTTAGCAATTGCTCTTTAACATTATCATATAGATTTTGGCCTTTGGCGCAAAATCCTCACTACGCAAGAAGCGTGGTTCTTGCTTGTTCGCTAAAGATTTATTCGCGATTGCTCGCAGATGAGCTACCTTTGAACTACCTTACTGCAAAAGCTTTAGCAATTGCTCTTTCTAAGTAGCCATCGGGTATTTCAATTTGATAGATTTCTTTCATGCTTTCGGCAAGCGCAAAAAGTCCTGCGGCTATGTCGCTCCAGTCAACCCAGCCCATATGGCCGATGCGGATCATTTCGGCTGCGAGTGGAGCTTGCCCCTGTGTTACGATAATGCCATATTTTTCATACATTTGCTTTACTACAGGTTTTGAGTCTAAACCTTTTGGCATAAATAAACCCGTTACTCCCCACGCAAAATGCTCTTTTGCCGCAAGCTCAAAACCAAGTTCAAGGCAAGCTGTGCGCACCATTTGCGTAAGTGCCCATTGTTTTTTATAAATTTCGTCAAGGCCATCTTCCAAGAGCATTGTTAAAGCTTCACGCAGGCCAAGGATAAGGCTTATGGGAGAAGTGAAAAGTGTTTGGTTTTTTAGGCAATTTTCTTTTTCTTTCAATAAATTGAAGTAAAAGCACGTTTGTGGAATCGTTTCAGCTTTTTCCCAAGCTTTTTTTGATAAAGAAATTAAAGCAAGGCCAGGAGGAAGCATTAAGCCCTTTTGCGAACCAGTTAAAAGCGCGTCAATGCCCCATTCATCCATTGGGCAAGGCGAAATGCCTACTGAGGAAATGCCATCTGCCACAAGTAAAATATCTTTTGTGCGTAGAAGGGCAGCAATTTCTTGTATAGGATTTTGCGCGCCTGTGCTTGTTTCGCTTATCTGCAGAAGCACGCCCCTTATATCTTTGTGCTCATTCAAAAGTTTTTCTAACTCTACTGCAGTTATTGCTTTGCCCCAGTCTAAAATATGCTCAACAACTTCAAGGCCATGTGTTTGTGCGATCTTTGTCCATCTTTCGCCAAATTTACCAATATTGATTACTAAAACTTTTTCACCAGCGCTAAAAAGAGTATGAACAGCGGCTGTCATTGCGCCAGTGCCAGAAGTTGCGAGAGGCAGAACAACTTCTTTTGTGCCAAATAATTTTTGCAATAGAATTTGAGTTTCTGCCAAAGCTTGTACAAATTCGGGCTTTCTATGGTGAATCATGGGACCAGCCATTGCAAGGCGCACACGATCTGGTGTTTCGGTTGGACCAGGGGTAAGTAAACGTATTTTATTGAAGAGTTTTGACATTTTTCATTTCCTATTTTTGAATCATCTACATAATTAGTTTTAATTTAGTAGGATTATCTTTCAATTTCTTTAGAAGTAAATTTTTTTTCCTTAAGAGTCAACAGTTAAGCTTTAGTAAAATTTTGCTAGGCTTTTGCTTTCCAAAAACTTAAACAACAAAAGCCCCAACCTATACAGACTGGGGCTTTATATAAAATCTTAAACTCAATTAAAATCTTGTTGGACGCGGAGCTCTAGGTTTAGCTTCGTTTACTTTAAGTGTTCTACCACCAAAAGCAGAGTTATCCAAAGCTTCTACAGCTGCAGAAGCACCTGGTTCTTCCATTTCCACAAAACCAAAGCCACGGGCTCTACCGGTTTCACGATCGTTTACCAATTTAACAGAAAGGACTGATCCGAACTCAGCGAACAAACTTTGAACTTGTTCGTTAGTTGCTGACCATGGCAAGTTGCCAACATACAAAGACTTAGTCATATTTTAAACCTCACAGAATAGATTACACAAGCAAGATGAACAGATGGGAATAGAAAAAACACTGTTCAAGTATCACTTTTGAAACCTCAGTATTGCAAAAAAAAGGCATTATGTCAAGCAAAATAAATCTTTTTCTGGCTTTAAGTTTCTAGTTATTTTTGTCACTATATCTCGTTGGATTTGCTCACTTTCATAAAGTCTTTGATCTCTTTTTGTGCGATTAACCATTTAGGTTCATTAAAAAAATCATGCCTTTGTGGAGAAAGTTTGATTGTTTTTTCTTCTTTCGAACTTTTGCAAAGCACAGAAATTTCTTCCCCACTCTCATCAAAATATTTCACAGCCTTAGGAGAGTAAGAGGCTACAAATTCAGCCGCTGCTAAAAGAATTTTTTCATTTATTTCAGTGTCTTCTTCTAATCTGATAAAACCAAGAGGGGAAGGGAAGCCGTCCACTCTCAATAAAATGTCATTTTCACTCGCAATATTTTCAAGATTTTTATTGTCTTCCTGATTTCTGCCAATCACAAGCCATATATTTTCTTCTTTATGCCAAAATTGCCTGCCAATATTTGCTAAAGTAAAATTTTCTTTGCTTGGTTTATGCTTTGACAATACTTGCCAATATCTTGCGGAAGTATCTTGCTCTGTCAATTTACAGCCACCAGCAGGAGTTGGAATTTCCTGTATATTCAGTTCTTTAGCTAGTTTCATCTGTTCTTGTCTGCCGCGTCCAGAAAAATTATGCAATAAATCTCTGTTCACAAGGCCACTTCTTTCAGGCTCGGTTATATCCATATGCAAAGCACAAAGAGGACGCAATAAAATATCTTTTATCTCGGCATCTCTGCGTATGACATTCAAGGTGTCGCGCCTTTGTGACATGGGCCTTTGCCCCAAAACTTCGCCAGAAATAATGAAAGAAGCACCGTAAAAAGCAAGAAGTTCGCGGCTTTTTTTCATCATTAAAATCTTGCAGTCAACGCAAGGATTGAGCGTAGAGCCATAGCCATAGGTTGGTATATTCTTCAATAAATCTGCATAGCTGTCGCCTATATCTATACAGCTAATATCAAGATTGTAAATTTGCTTCCAGTGCTCAACTTTTTCAGGAAAGCCAAAAAAAGGTGAAGTAAAATGCAAGCATTTAACTTTTAAGCCTTGATTTTGAATGGTCAAAGCTGCCAAGATACTGTCAAGCCCTCCAGAAAAAAGAGCTATTGCGTCGTATGTTTTTTCCATAATTTCTTTATTTTTTTAATTGTTTCGCTAGGTTTTCTTTTAAGCTTCTTCAGCTAAAAGTGAATAGGTGAAGCTTTTAATTATCTTGCCTCTTACAAATGCGCCAACAGGTTTTTTTGAGTCAATATGTACAGTATTTCCATAAATATCCCTTGCTTGCACAGTGCCTGCTTTTTTGCTTTCGCCCTCAATAAGTAGCTCAAGCTCTTGCCCAATAAATGAAGACAGATAATCCGCACTCAATTTATGCTGGAAGTTTTGTAATCTATCAAGTCTTTCTGCTTGAATTTCTTGAGGAATTTTGTCTGGCATTAATGAAGCCTTTGTGCCCGGCCTGTCTGAATAGGCAAAGGAATAAGAAAAAATAATGGGTGCTTTTTCCATGATTTCTAGAGTGTCTAAGAACTCTTCTTCTGTTTCGCCAGGAAAGCCGACAATTATGTCAGAGCCGATGCAAATATCTGAGCGCACATCACGTAATTTGTGTATCAAATCTAAATACTTCTGCCTTGTGTAAGGTCTATTCATGCGCACTAAAGTTCTGTCTGCGCCTGCTTGTAAAGGAAGATGCACACGAGGGCAAAGGCTTTGAAGTTCACCAAAGAGTTTGATAGTGTCATCAGCCAAATCTTTAGGGTGCGGCGTCATAAAGCGCAATCTCTTCACGCCTTCTAATTTGTCAATTTTTCTCAGCAAATCAGCGAAAGAAGAGCCGTCATTCAGTCTATCAAGTCCAAAGGCATTCACATTCTGCCCTAGAAGCTGAATTTCGCTCGCACCTTGCTCAATCCAAGCTCTGCACTCTTCTAAAATTGATTCAGTTGAGCGAGATTTTGGCACTCCTCTTGTATAGGGCACAATGCAATAAGAGCAATAATTATCACAACCTTGCATGATGTTCACATAGGCAAGAGGTGAATTTTTTTCTTCTTTTTTTAGATAGTGATGCCTATCTGGAAAAGTGGGCGAAAATTCGGTGAAGACATTTTTCTTCTTTTTCTTATTGTGTTCGCGTTTTATAACTTCTTCTATATATTCAGGTGCATTATACAAAGTATCTGTGCCAAGAACTAAGCGAAGATTTGTGTGGCGCGAAAAAAGTTCTTTTCCTAATTGCTGCGCAACACAGCCCATCACAAGTCCCCACATTTTAGGATTAGCTTTTTTTAATCGCCCAATTGTGCTATGGACATTTTTTTCTGGCTTATCTCTCACGGAGCAAGTGTTCAAAATAAAAAAATCCGCTTCTTTTATTCTATCAATGCCAACTTCTTGATGCCCTTTAGAAATTAAAGCGCGTGAAAGCCATAATGAATCGTTCACATTCATTTGACAGCCAAAAGTGACAACATAAAAATTCGCCATATTTTCCCTCACGTTTGAGGGCAAAATATTCGCCACTCAACAAAGAATTCTCGTTGTAATAAAGACTTTTTCAAGATTTGTCAAAGTTAAATAACTTGCTTAAATATTTTAAAAAAGCTTTAAAATAGGTGCTAAGTTATGTAAGACATAGGATTAAAATTTAAAAAGCTCAAAATAATGCTTGCAAAACAAGGGGAAAATGTTTATATTTCTAGAAAATTATGTTAATTTTTCTATACTTAAAGGGGGAATTGTATGCAGATCAAGGGTCTAGCGCTTTGGAATAATTTGAATTTAGCTAACAAAATCACTATTTTGCGCATTTTTGCCCTCGTTCCTGTTGTGCTTCTCTTATCATTCCCCAGCCCCATCACCTGTTTTTTGGCTACATTAATATTTGCCCTTGCTTGCATAAGCGATATGCTTGATGGCTATATAGCAAGAAAGTCACAGCTGATTACAAATTTAGGTAAATTCCTTGATCCTTTAGCGGATAAACTTCTGATAATAGCTGTTTGCGTAGTGCTTGTTGAGCTTGCTTGGATTCCTGCATGGGTAACAATTATCATCACCATTAGAGAATTAGCCGTCACAGGGCTTCGTGCAGTAGCGGCAGATGAAGGCATTGTTATTGCTGCCGATAAATACGGGAAATTAAAAACTATTTTCCAAATGGTCGCCCTTGGGCCTCTTATGTTTCACTACCCACTTTTTGGAATAAACTTCAATCCCTTAGGCTATTTATTGCTAGCCATTGCGCTTGTTCTTACTGTTTATTCAGGCATACGATATTTCTATAATTTCTATGATGCATTGTGTAAAAACGATGTAAACATCGATAAAAAATCTTAAGGAGGCCACAAATCACTATGCAAATAAAAAATGATATGAGCCTCCTTATTAAGCTGACTGTGCTAGGCATTTGCCTCAGCTTCAATTTATTTGCGGCAGCCACTCTTTTATTTGGCGATCAAAGCATAGGCTATTGGCAAGATGTTCAAGCTGATTCAGATAATCTTGATAATAAATTAATTGCTTTAGATGAAAAAAACTCTCTTCTTTCTGAAGAAATTCGCCTTTTGCAATCAGACAATGCCTATTTAGAAAAAGTTATACGTCAAGAGCTCAAATATGTTAAAGACACTGAAATTCTTTATGTATTTGAACACAAAGCGGCCCCGCTTCCCATTTTAGAAGTCAATAAAAAAGATACTGAAGGAGTCTTGTCAGATGTCCAATAACCACTCCACAGCATCAGAAAAAAATATAGATAAACTCGCCATCTATCGAGAAATACTTGAAATTGACCCTTCTTCACGCGCATTTTTTCTTTATGCGCAACTTCTCGAGCAAGAAGAAAATATAGATGAAGCGCTCACTATTTTAGCAAAAGGCCTTGAAAAACATCCCGATTATCTTGAAGCAAGGCTTTATTACATCGACTTACTTTCTAGGCATGACAAAATCGAGTCTGCTCAAATTCAATTAAGCCAGTTCACAGATATAATTAAAAAATATCCTGCATTTTGGACAATATGGAGCAAATTAGCAGAAGAAGAAAATACAACTATTTCTTCAACTCTTGCCCTTCTTTCTACATTCTTTTCAAACCCTTCTTTAACTTTTATGGAAGTTTTGCAAGCGGGCATCTACCATCTTTCAGGCTCTACACAAAAGCAGGAAGTGAAGCACTTTCCTCCAAAGCAAGTAGCGGCTATTCAAGAAGTAATAAAGAATGATGAAGGCCAGGCTAATCTTCTAGTCAAGCAAGAAAGTGCAGTATATGAAGAGTTTGAGAAAGAAGCTGACGATATCTTTACTTATTCGCAGGAAGAAAATTTCGATGAAGAAGTTCATCAAGAAGATGCTTCTAGCTATGAGAGTTCTGCTGAATATAATTTTGCCCAAGAAAGTGAAAACACAAATTATTCAGCCAAAACTTCAACACATACTCGCTCCATGGCAGATTTACTTGCTGAGCAAGGTGATTTAGACGGCGCTATCGAAATCTATGCAGAACTTTTAGAGTGCGCAAAAGAAAAAAATCAGTTTGCGGACTTGAAAAAAAGAATGCTCGAATTAGAAGAATTGCGTGACCACCCGCATACACGCCATCAGGCAGAAGCTACTATTAAAGAAGTAGTGAGTGAAGAGCCTTCAAATAGCCATGCAGAAGAAGCAATTATAGAAGATGACACTCTAAATTCGCTTGACATTATAGAAAATCAAAGTGAAAATACTGTTCAACAAGAGGTGAAAGAAAGCAAAAAGCAAAAAGATGCGCTTTCCCCTAAGATGTTAGATATGCTCGAAAACTTAGCTTCTCGCCTAGAAAAAAGAGCTTCAACCTCATAAACAAAGGATATATTGTGAAAAAAATTCTTGTATCTGCTCTACTTTTAATTACAAGCCTTTCTTTGCAAGCTTGTTCATCAATTCAAGATTCAAACACTTGGAAAGAAACTCGCAAATTGTACTATACCTATATTAACGTGCCTGCAGAAGTCAACTATGATGCTATTATCACAATGACAGATGCAGAAAATTTGCTTTCAACTAACCTTATGCGCGTTGACAAGCAATTAACAGATTTTGAATACCGCCTTGATCAGCTTACCATGCCGCCATCAGGTGCTGAACTAAATGCATTTTTTGGTCAATTTCCTTGGATCAGCGGTGTAGCACTTATCAATGCTAGTGGCGAAGTGACAGGCGCATTCCCCGAAGATTATCCAAAAGAACTTGATTTTTCAGCTTTGCTTAACGCCAGAGAAGGCGATGGCAGTAATAAAAGAACAGTTCGTCTTTCAAGCCAAGACTTTAATGATGGCAGAGCAATTATTGCAGGAAGACCAGCATTTGATAATGAAGGCAATTTGATAGGTGTTTTCAACGTTTATTTTGATATACGTGCTCTACTAGAATATGTGCAAATGGATCCAGCGATTTTCGTTATGGCTGGCGACACACCGCTTTGGCTTGGCGACTATAGCCTTGGACAAACTCCATTATCTGGAATAGACTTTATTGCTGAAACAAATTCACGCACTCGCGGCACACATAGCAATGACTTTGGCACAGTCCACTGGATCAACCGCTACTTCTATGACCAACCTTTAATTTTTGCAGTAATGCTACATAAATAATAGAATGAGCTTTAGCGAATAAATGCTTTAGCGAACGCAGCAAGAACCAGGCTTCTTGCAAGTGAGGATTTTGTATGCGAAGCATAGAAATCTATACTGTAAAATCCAGCCGCTGATATTTGCAGTAATGCTACATAAGTAGAAAATAAGAATATATTGATAGAATAAAAAAAGGCAACTAGGTTGCCTTTTTTTATTCTATTAATGCGCGAGCAACCAATTCCGAGCTGCCGAATATTCAACTTTTAATGGAACAAGAAAATCTAAATTATCATGAAACTTCACATTTGACATAAGATATTCAAGCCTTTTGCCAGCTTGCTCAGCAAATTCTTGAGGAACTGACAAAATCAATTCGTCATGCACTTGCAAAAGAAGCTGTGCATCGTAAGATTTGAGTTCTGTGTCACTATAAACATTGAGCATAGCAATCTTTATTATATCCGCCGCAGAACCTTGAATAAGGGTATTGATAGCTTGCCTTTCTGCCAGCGTTTGCGCCATTCTGCTTTGGCTAAATAAATCTGGCAATTGGCGACGTCGCCCAGCTAAGGTTACAACATAACCATTCTCTTTTGCTTCTTCAAGCGTGGAATCATAAAAAGCTTTAATGCCAGAAAATCTTTCAAAATAACGGGCAATAAAAGCCGATGCTTCCTTTGTGGAAACCTTTATATCTTGAGCTAGTTTGCGTGCTCCCATACCGTACAAAAGTCCGAAATTAATAGTTTTTGCAGCTTGCCTCTGCTCAAGGCTCACTTCTTCAAGTGCAACATTATTTAATAAAGCTGCCGTTGATTTATGTATATCTTCGTCTTCTTTAAAAGCTTGCACAAGGCTTTCTTCTCTTGAATAATGCGCGAGTACTCGAAGCTCGATTTGCGAATAATCGGCAGAGATAAGTACACGATTCTCTTCAGCAATAAAACAAGAGCGCACTCTTTGCCCAAGCTTGCCTTTTATAGGGATATTTTGCAAATTCGGGTTTGATGAAGAAAGGCGGCCAGTGGCTGTTGCCATCTGATTGAAAGTGGTGTGGATTCGTCCCTCATCGTCACTTAGCTTTGGTAAAGGCTCAAGGTAGGTAGAACGCAATTTTTCAAATTTCCTAAAATCTAAAATGGCATCAATAATAGGATGCTCGTCTTGCAGCTTTTCTAAATTCTCTTGCGAAGTGGAAATTTGCCCACCCTTAGTTTTTGAAAGACTTTTCAATTGGAGGTGGTTGAATAAAATTTCGCCAGTTTGTTGTGCTGAACGTATATTAAATTCCTTGCCCGCTAATTTGTATATTTCATTTGTTTGAGCTTGCAGTTCTTTATTCACTTCTTCTAAAAATTCTTGTGTGCTTTGAATATCTAGCAAAATGCCCTTTTTCTCCATGCTTGCAAGCACAGGCACTAATGGAAGTTCAAGCTTTTCATAAAGATTTGTAATCTTGGATTTTTCCATTTCTTTGAGAAAAATATCTTTCAAGGCTAGCGCAAGTGTGCCTGCTTTTTCAAAAGCTATATGCCTTGTTTTATCTCTAAAGAATGAAGAAATTTTTGGCCAAGAATAATCCCTTTGTTCAGGATTTAAAAGATAGGAAATAAGAGATAAGTCGTATAATTTAAATGTGTTGTTGTTCGAGTTCACGTTTGAGAACAAATCCGCATCGTCTTTAAATATTTCTTTTACATTAAAGCAAACAAAATTTTCAAAATTGCTAAGAAACTCTTTCAAGGCATTTTTATCGCCTTCGTAGATAAATTCGACTTTATCTTTTGCTTTATAGGCAATATAAAAACCTTCGCCATTTCTATCAATCAAAGAAGTTTGCAAAAGAGCAATTTCATTAACGTCCGCTATCTCATCACTGCTAGGAAGAAAAGTTCTTTTTTCAATTGTTGGCGCTTTTGAATCTTCACTGAGAAGCGAATCGAAAAGACTCATTTGGTTAGATTCTTTGGCTTTTTTATTATTTGTTTGAGAAGATATTTCTTGCTCTTGAGTGCCTTTATTCTTTTCTTCCGCACTTTTTTCTTTATGGTCAGCCAATTCAATGCTTGATGGTTCGCAAATCGGAACAATGCCTTTTTGCGCTAAATACATAAGCTCTTTATGAAGACTTGGCATTTCATAGGTTCTGAAAAATTCATTGCAAGCTTCAATATTTATACCCTTTAAAGCTAAATCTTCTTTTGCGATTTCTTTGCAACAGTCGGTGCTTAATGTCGTAAGCTGTCTATAGAGGAACATTGCATCAAGATTATTTTCAAATTTTGCTTTCACAGTTTTGGGTAAATTTTCAAAATTTTCTTTAATAGCTTCAAGAGTTGGAAATTCTTTAAATAGTTTTTCAGCGGTGACTGGGCCAACGCCTTTAATTCCAGGTATATTATCGCTAGAATCACCGATAATTGCTTGTAAATCAGGCCATTGCTCAGGTTTTAATCCGCTAGATTCTTCAAAGCTTTCTAAAGTGATTATTTTTGATTCTTTCGTTTTTGTAGTTGAAGGATCCCACATCATAACATTTTTATGCAGGCATTGCTTCAGATCTTTATCAATCCCAACAATAACAACATTTCGCTCTTCTCTATATTTTTTTGCAAGGGAGGCTATGCAATCATCGGCCTCGCAATTTTTTGAAATTTCAAGGTGAAGACCAAAGGCTTTCACTAATTCTTCTATAGGCTCGAATTGCTGGACTAATTCTTCTGGCGTAGCAGATCTATTTGCTTTATATAAAGGATAAATATCGTGACGGAAATTTTTATCTTTGCCGTCTTTGATAAAGGAAAAATATTCTGGTTTTTCTTCTTTTAGAAGTTTTAATAAAACTCTTGCTACCGAATAAATTGCGCCAGTAGGAAAGCCATCAGCCCTTGTCATCTTCATATTGCCGTAAAAACCTTTATAAATAAAGGCAGACGCGTCCATCAAATATATTGGAGGAAGTTGAAAATTAAAACTATCTTTTAGAGACATAAAAAACCTTCTTTTACTCGTTTTGTGTTGCTATACTATACTCAAAATTTCAAATAGGAAAGGATTTAATTTGCCTTGAATATAGTATAAACTTGACTTTTTGGCATTTCAAGCTAAAATATTAAGCTAAGAAGAATAAAGGAAGGTTCGCATGAAAAGAAATATATATTTGCAGACTTTAAAAATAGAAGAAGCTTTAGAAAAAGCAGCTCAAGCTTTTGATGTATCAAATTATCTTAAAACAGAAATTGTGCCAGCACATAAAGCATTGCACAGGGTTTTAGCAAAACCTGTCTATGCAAAGCATTCTTCACCTCCCTTCCACTGCGCGGCAATGGACGGCTATGCTGTAAAGGCTGAAAGCACTTTTATGGCGCGTGAAAATAATCCCACTTTTTTGCATATGCACTCAGAATGTCAAGCTGTCAACACAGGCAATCCTTTACAAAGCGATTTCAATGCTGTTGTAATGATTGAAAATGTGATTGAAAAAGACACGCATAATGGCATATTTATTGAAAGTCCTGTCTTTCCTTATCAGAACGTAAGGCGCATTGGCGAGGATATTGTCGCTACAGAGCTTTTATTTCCGCAACAAACTTACATCAAGCCATGGGATATAGGCGCGCTTTTATCTGCAGGTATTTGGGATGTGGAGGTCTACGAAGATTTTCGAGTCTGTATCATTCCAAGTGGGGATGAAATTTTAGATTTTGTTGACAAACCAAGCCCGAAAGCTGGCGAAGTTATTGAATCAAATTCGCAGTTGATTTCGGCATTACTTGAAGAAATTGGCTGTGTTTCGACAAGAGTTAAACCAGTAAAGGATAATCAAATAGATTTATCAAATGCCCTAGAAAAAGCCTTAGACGAAGGCTATCATGCTGTTATTTTCTGCGCTGGCTCATCTGCTGGCTCAAAAGATTATACCAAAAGCATTATAGAAGAAAAAGGCGAAGTTTTGGTGCATGGCATTGCGGCTATGCCAGGCAAGCCCTCACTTTTAGGCAAATGCCCATCACTTTTTGGTGATAGACTTGTTATTGGAGCGCCTGGTTACCCTGTTTCGACTCTTGTTTGCATTGAAGAATTAGTCATTCCACTTTTTACAAAAATAATGCATAAAAATATGCCTATTAAAGACAAAATTGAAGTTGAGCTGACAAGAAATACTGTTTCAAAATTAGGCACAGAAGAATTTATACGTCTTGCCGTTGGTGAAGTTGAAAATAGATTAGTCGCGACCCCTCTTTCAAAAGGGGCTGGCAATATAACTTCAGTGTGCCGCTCTCAAGCTGTGGCCGCAATTCCACTCAATACTGAAGGCATAGCCGCTGGTCAAAAATTAGAAGCTAAGCTCACTACTCATAAAGATTTATTAGAGAATACTCTTGTTTGTGTGGGCAGTCATGACAATATACTTGATCTTTTGCATGATGAGCTTATGAAGGAGGGTTATGCCTTTACTTCTTCTCATGTAGGAAGTTCAGGTGGAATAACAGCATTAAAAAATAAAGCCTGTCATTTTGCAGGTATGCACTTATTTGACCCAAAAACAAAGACTTTCAATTTTCCCTTCCTTGATTCCATGCTTCCAAATGAAGATTTAACTGTGATTAATTTGGTTTTGCGCCATCAAGGCCTTATAGTTGCAAAGGGCAATCCATTAAATATACAAGGCATTGAGGACTTGAAAAATGTGCGCTTTATCAATAGGCAAAAGGGTAGCGGAACACGCATTTTATTTGATCATAAACTTGAAGAAGCTGGAATAAAAGCATCTGAAATTGAAGGCTATCAAAAAGAAGAGTTTACGCATATGGCAGTTGCTGCAAATGTTTTGACAAATAGCGTTGATTGCGGAATGGGCATTCAAGCAGCAGCAAAAGCTTTAGATTTAGACTTTGTGCCTTTAGCGCTTGAAAGATACGACATTGTTATTCCAACAGCTTATATGGAAGATCATCGCATTCAAAAAGTTTTAGAAATAATCAGAAAGCCAGCCTTTATTGAGAGAATTAATTCTCTAGGTGGGTATGAAACTGATTATATAGGGCAAGTGATGACTAAGTAAAAAAAATCCCCTGATTCAAATGAGTCAGGGGATTTTTTATATATTTTGT
>CAYJFE010000068.1:0-2333 GCA_964369165.1 uncultured Desulfovibrionaceae bacterium
ACGCCTGTTGTATAAGAAATTGCTTGAGAGCCAACTTCTTTATAGCATTCTTCATGGTCGCATATATTATAGATATAGTAAGTTTTTTCAACGCCATTTTTCTCGCCTTTCATCACATCGCCAATGCAAGTTTTACCTTTTGTGCGTGGGCCAAGTGAAGATGGGTCAGGAAGAAGTTTTGCTAAGAATTGCATTGGCACAATTTCTTGCCCATTGTATTCCATAGGCTCGATTGAAGTGATGCCTATATTTTCAAAAACTTTGAGATGATTCAAATAAGCATCGCCAAAAGTCATCCAAAATCTTGCTCTTTTAAGGCCTTTAAGGTTGATGACGAGCGATTCCAATTCTTCATGATACATCAAATAGCAATTTTTTGGGCCAATACCTTCTGGAAAGTCAAAGCTCATTTTCCAAGCAAGTGGGTCTGTTTCTACCCATTCACCACGCTCCCAGTAACGGCCTTTTGCTGTCACTTCACGAAGATTGATTTCAGGATTGAAGTTTGTCGCAAAAGGTAGGCCATGATCGCCAGCATTTGCATCAATAATATCCAAAACCTCTACAGTATCAAGATAGTGCTTCATTATATAGGCTGCAAAAACATTTGTCACGCCTGGGTCAAAGCCAGAACCTAAAAGAGCCATTAATCCCTTTTCTTTGAATCTTTCTTGGTATTCCCACTGCCATTTATATTCAAACTTAGCTGTGTCAAGAGGCTCGTAGTTTGCAGTGTCAAGATAGTGCACATTTGCTTCAAGGCAAGCGTCCATAATAGTCAAATCTTGGTAAGGAAGTGCAATATTCATCACAAGTTCAGGCTGAATTTCTTTAATCAAGGCCACAAGTTCGGGTACATTGTCAGCATCAACCTGATATGTCTTCACTGTTTGCCCTGTACGTCTTTTAACATCTTCAGCAATAGCGTCGCATTTTGATTTTGTTCTGCTTGCTAAATGAATGTCAGAAAATACTTCTGGCACCATTGCACATTTATGAACAACAACATTACTCACGCCACCTGCACCGATAATAAGAACTTTGCTCATTGAGTTCTCCTTATTTTAAATTTTCACTTATATATTGTTAAGCCAATTGCTCAAACCAAATAGAAAAAACCTTTTCTTCATTATTGAGATATCTATTTCTATCCTGTCTGTCAAGGTTTTAGCAAAGCACTGTTACAATTACATGACATTTCTGAAAATAAATAATACATAAATTCAAGTTGTTATGTTTTTTTAGAAAAAGTTTTATTAAAAGCCTATTAAAAAAAAAGAGCTCTCCGATAAGGTAAGTAACTGAATGAGAAAAGTACAGCACGGACGCAGTACGAATTCAAATTAAATTAATGATCGAAATTCACGGAGGAATTCATCATGTCAATGGTAATTAATAACAACTTAATGGCTAATAGCACTCAAAGACTTTTGAACAATCACTACAAAAACCTCGAAAGCTCTATTGAGAAATTATCATCAGGTATGCGTATCAACTCAGCAGCAGACGATGCAGCTGGACTAGCAATTTCTGAACTTATGCGTGCAGATATTTCTGCATACAAACAAGGTGTTCGTAACGCTAACGACGCTATCTCTCTTATCCAAACAGCTGACGGCGCTATGCAAGTTATCGATGAAAAACTTATTCGTATGAAAGAACTTGCCGAACAAGCAGCAACTGGTACTTACGATTCAACACAACGTTTGATCATCGATTCAGAATACCAACAAATGGCTTCAGAGATTACTCGTATCGCTAACTCAACTGACTTCAACGGCATCAAATTGCTTGATGGTTCACTTAGTGGCGATCACGTAGGTTATGGCGGTGGTGACACTGGTCTTGACAGTGTTGGCGAACTCAAAGTTCACTTTGGACCTGCTAACGACTCTGCTGAAGATTACTACTACATCCAAATTAAAAACGTAACAGCTTCCGCACTTGGTGTTGGTAACGACTCTGCTGAAGGCGCAGGCCATGATATTTCAACTCAACAGAATGCACAATTAGCACTTGAAGCTATCAATTCAGCTATTGTTTCAAAGGATAATGTTCGTGCTCACCTAGGTTCAATTCAAAACCGTTTGGAAAACACAATTTCAAACCTTGAAATCCAAGCTGAAAACTTGCAAGCTGCTGAATCACGTATTCGTGACGTTGACGTAGCAAGTGAAATGACAACATTTGTGAAAAACCAAATTCTCACACAATCAGCTGTTTCAATGCTTGCTCAAGCTAACCAAATGCCACAAATGGCAGCTTCACTTATCGGCTAATAAAAGCCTAAATAAGAAAATAAAAGAACCGCTTCGTAAGAGGCGGTTTTTTTT
>CAYJFE010000068.1:2433-15083 GCA_964369165.1 uncultured Desulfovibrionaceae bacterium
TTAAGAAAGATTTTGGGCTTTGCCCTACTTATCAAGTAATAGCAGTAATGCTGGCAATAAAAAAGGTACAACAATCGTCAAAACAACACCAGAAAAAATGCCTATAAGCGCATATTTTTCACCAGATTCTTTTGCTATCATTGGAAGGCAAGTGTCCATTGCCGCTGCGCCTGCAACCATAATCGGTGAAAGCTTGCCAAAATATTTTACAAAGAAATAGGCAAAAGCTATGGTAAAAATTTCTCTCAGCATATTTGCAATCATAGTAATCGAAGCAAGTTCTGTATTGCCAGTTTCTGTAACGAGAATACTGGCTAAACTATAATAGCCAAAACCAGAAGCCACTACAAGCCCTTCAACTATGCCATAGCCAAGCAATAATCCTGTAATTGCGCCAAAACCCAATCCGCCAATCACAATGCCAAGCGGAACAAGTAAGATATTCAATTTCATTTCACGAATTACTAAAAGCGCTTTTAAATCAAAGCCAAGCCCTATACCCACTAAAAATAGCAATACATACAAAACGTAAAGGCTCATATTTCCATCGAGCACAAATTCAGGGTATATTCCAAAATAACCAAGAATTATACCAAGAAACATAAAGAAAAGAATAATGAGTGAACTTTTCATATATTGCCTCTCTTATCCTCTAAGCCTTTGAGGTATTTAATCACTACAAGCCCCGCAAGCGCACTGCCTAAACTTATGCATACCGCAAGGATAAATGCTTTTATGCCTATAGAGCCGAGGCTTGACATAATATCATCATTCGCGCCCATTTGAATGCCTAGGAAAAATAAAAGTGCGTAGACTGTATAGGTGCTTAAATCAGCAACAATTTTTTTCACTTTTTCATTCTTTCTTAAAAAATAACCAATGGGAATACCGATAACAATAAACGATATAATTAAAAACATATTAATCCTTAATATTCTTTATGCAAGTATGTGCAAGTGTATGCAAAATCTTTCTTTATGTATTTTAATAAACTAATAATCTATTCAAAAACGCCTGGCAATACAATGCTAAGGCCGTATCTTTGCTCATTGTGCGTATGTGTGTAGGTTGCGCTTACTACATAGCATTGATGACGGTAACTTGCTTTCAGGTCAATTTCATAGCTATTTTTCTCGTGCAAATCTAAATAGTGCACTAATTCAAAGTCAAGATAAGAAGTAGGCTTGATAGTGAAAGAGTTTCTTAATAAAGCAACGTCACGCGAGAGAGAAATATCATCACTTTCTGCAAAGCGTAAAATATTTTGATAGTCATACATTTTATCACGATAGCTGTAGGCAACACTCCAAGTGAGGTACTTTTCAAGCTCGAAGAGAGGAACGTTTGTACCTAGGTCAAAGCGTGTGATGCCATCGCCATAAAGGGAGTAGCTTACTTTAGAATTAAAGCCAAGTCCAAAAGCATTTATATTTGCATCTAGAGTGACATCTTTAAAAGGACGTCTTTCAAAACGGTCAAGATTAGTTTTTCTTGAGGCTTCTTCAAAATTATAGCCAAAGCCTAAATCAATATAGGCAAAGTTTTTATAATGTATAGAAGTGTGACTGGTATTGTCTTCTTGATTAAAAGCAGTGTATTGACTTTTTGCTGTAAATGTATTGCGCAAAGTAAGATCTAATTCATTGCGTGAATAAATTCTGTCTTCCTGCGAATAATAAGGCAGATGCGTTTGATCTTCGTGGCTTATATATGTATAGGAAAGATTAGGTCTTAGAATATGCCTTAATGCTAGTAATTCACTGCCATCGCGCAATACTTCTGTAGAAGCTGTGCCAAATTCCCAAACTCGCGCTAATTCAGTAGAGGCCTGAAACTTCATATCTAGAAGCGTAGAACTTGTGTTGATATCAGCCCTATCGTCACCTTCAAGCGGGGCAACTGTGCCTTGAGTAGAACCGCCAAAATAATTGCGATGATTGATGCCAACTTGAGCCATTGTTGTCATAAAGCCAAGATCAAAAGGAATGGTAATTCTTGGAGTCAATTCAGTTTTAGCGCCTGATGAGCCATAGCGCCTGTAGTTGTAACTTCCAGTCATGCCCGCATCAAATTGTATGGGCAAGATATCGCTTGCAAGTGGATAGACAAAAACACTTGCTTCGGGTAGTTTTTGCACGGTGGGATCTGTACTTTGTTTTAACTCTTTGCCATAATATGGGTTTTGTGTATATTGAAAACCGAGGGCAAATTCAAGCCAGTTCCATCTATTATATACATAGCCTGTTGTTATTCTATTTCTATCTAGTTCGCTCAAGCCACGACCGAAAAAGTCTTCAAGACTTTCATTTGTTTCTTCGTAGCCTGTCATATTATTATCATAGTCAAGCAAGAAGCTAGGGTCAGAAACATAGTCGGCATTAAGCTTGTATTTCCACGAAGAATTTAAAATTTCGCCATCACTCATACCACGGAGCCAAACTCTATCGTCTTCCTTGCTTCCAAAAGTAGAAAATAAATAGTCTACACCAAACCAAGTTTTATTATTTGTTCTTGTGTGTGAGCGGTATTCCGCTGAAAGCATAATGCCAGACTTTGTGAAAAGTGAGCCGTATAAGGTGACATCTCTTTCTTCGTCAATAGCCCAGAAATAGGGTTGTGTATAATAAGTGCCGTGCAAGGAACTATAACCATAATCAGGTAATAAAAGCCCTGATTGTCTAGTCACTTTCACGGGAAGCACCATATAAGGCAGAGGCGGCAAGTCTGTTTCTGCCAAAACTAAATTTGCGTGAGATAAAGTTGCATAGCCATCAATTTCAACTGTAGCAGAGCTTGCTCTCACTCCCCAAACTGGATCTTCAGGGTCACAAGAGGTTATGTGCGCATCGACAAAAGAATAAGTATCGCCTTGGTATTTATTGACGTGTTCGCCTTCAAAATAGATATGCGGGCCAGACATAAAGACATTGCCATTTTTCAAAAAGCCCGTAGAGGTGACAAGGTCAAACTCGGCTTCTGTTGCAGTAAGTTCATCTTCGCCAAGCTTTACAAAAACATCACCCTCAACATAAACCCATTCTGTGGCGACATAATAACGTATGAAATCTGCTTTGAGTATATCTTTGCCTCTTTCTAAAATAACATCTCCCCTTGCTTCAAGGATTGCGCCATTGTCAAGAGTTGAAACTATATCGGCAGTCAATTTCCATTGATTTGTCGAAGTATCGTAGTCGATAGGCAGATTAAAAGAGCTGTCAGCTAAGGCTGTGCGTGTTCCTGAGCTAGCGATAAGCAAGCTAGTAAGAAGCAAATAAGTCAAAGTAATGAGAGCTTTACTGCCAAATATTTTATTATATAGTTTAAAAAGCAAGATAGCACCTTTAGTAAAACAGTTTGTTTTTGATGTTTTTTAAATGAATAGTCTTTTTTTGCATAAACTTCAACTCTTTTCTTTTGGCAATGGCTCATACTTTAAACTTGCTATCTTTCGTGATTTATGCTAGAAAAAATCTAAACTTTTTAAAAGTTCGCTCTTTTTCCTATATATTTTTCTTTTTATTACGAGGCTTTTCATGTTGCACGCCATGCACAAGCTGCATATTTCACGATCTGCGCTTGAAAATAATATTAAAATTTTATCAAAAAACACGCGTTATTTAATGCCTGTGGTAAAATTTAATGCCTATGGGCATGGTCTTGTAGACATAGCAAAGCTTTGTCTTGATTACGATTATGCAAAGAAAATTATAGCTTTTGCAGTGGGGAATATTGAAGAAGGCGTGCGTCTTCGTAAAAGTTTGGCTTTAGAAAATAATGCAAATATTGACATTCTTGCCTTACTTGGTGAAATCCCTTTATTTGAAAAGCTCAATGAGAAAGATATATACTTAGCAAAAGAGCATTCTATTATCACTGTAGTGCACAATAAAGAAGGCTTGAAAAATGCTGTTGAAAATGGCATTCCCTTTGCGCTGAAGTGGAATACGGGCATGAATCGCCTTGGTTTTTCTTTTGATGAATTAGCCTTTGTTATGGAATATGTAGAGAATAATAATGCAGATTTCAAATACAATCTTTCGCATATGTCTTCTTGTGATATTCTCAGCCCTGAAGCCGATATTTTTACTCAAAATCAAAGCACAAAGCTTGATGAAATAACAAAGGCTTTGAAAGAGAAATTTCCACATATTCTTTCTTCCATAGGGCAAAGCGGCAGTGTGCTTGCTAATGAAAATCCTGTGTCTGACGTTTCACGCCCTGGTGTTTCCTTGTATGGCGCAAATCCATTCTATAATACGAAATGGGAAGATTTAGGCAGTAAACTAAAGCCAGTGATGTCGATTTCTGTGCCTATAGTGTCTGTACGTGAAGTTTTGGCAAATGAAGTTGTGGGCTATGGCATTGGCTCAAGAATGGAAAAAGACTGTAAAGTTGCCGTGGCTGCCATTGGTTATTCAAATGGCTATAGGCGTTCTGTTGTTTCAGAGGGCATAAAGCCAAAACCTGTGTATGGCTTATATAATGATAAAAGAGTTGAAAGAGTGAATAATGTTTGTATGCAGCTTTCTTTTTTTGATGTGACTGGTACAAATGCGCGTGAGGGCGAAGAAATATTTATTCTCGGAGGAGAGGGCAAAAATGCCATTTCGCCGAGTGAATTGGCTAAATGGTGGGATACTATTTCCTATGAAGTGCTTTGCCAATTAAGCCTTTCTGATTTAAGAACTTTAACCAATTAATATATTGAGGGAAACTATGTCAAAAGAAAATGTAATTCCAACTATGCCTAAATCAACAGCTTATCTTGCTATTGCCTTAGCCTTTTTTATAGGAATATTTGTAGGAAATTTCATTTTGCCTTCTTCTAGCGGGCAAACAGAACTTGTTCAAAAGCAAGTGCTTGGTGGTGGCGGCAATATGAATCAAGCTATGAATGTTGATAATCAACTTTTGCAACATATAGCGCAAGAAGAAGCGAAAGTTGCCCAAGATCCTAATAATGCTGACACTTGGGGGCATTTGGCTAATTTGTATTTTGACACTGATCAATACCAAAAAGCAGTTGATGCTTACCAAAAATCTTTGGCTATTGCGCCAAATAATACTAATCGAATGACAGATATGGGCACAATGTATAGAGCTATGGGACAATACGAAAAAGCCATTGAAACCTATGATGCTGTGCTTGCTATTGACCCTAATCATCAAAATGCACGCCTCAATCGTGGCGTTGTGCTTATCTATGATTTAGGCAGAAAAGAAGAAGGCATTAATACTTGGAGAATTTTAATAAGCAAATTTCCAGATATCAAAGCACCTGATGGCCGTCCTTTAGCCGCCTTTATTGAGGACTTAGAAAAAAACTAGTAGAAAAAGAGTGTGAACAATGAAAAGCATTAAGTTTTTTATTCTCAGTATTTCGATTGTATGTATATCTTTAGCTTCTGTAGGCATGGCTACACAAGTAGTTGAACCGCCTAAAGAATTGCCTGCTGCTGCCCTTGAAGCCCAAAAGGACGCTGAAAAAGCAAGACAAGAAGAGCAAACAAAAGGCGAAGACGAAAAAGGACTTTCATCTACTAAGATAAATGAAAGCACACTAGGTTCAAGTCTTGAAGCAAAAAAGAAGATCACGCAAAAAGATTTAGTTTTGCCCTTGGCACTTATGCCCTATCTTGAATATTATATTGATAGAGAAGCAAAAATGAATATTTCAAGCGTGAGTGATGCGGCAATAGTTTCGACTTTTAAGCCCTACCTAAGCTTAGATTTGCCGAATACTCAAGGCCTTGTATGGCTTCGCATTCCTTTTGATAAACTTATCCCAAATACTGAAAATAATACTTATGTGCTTGATTTAGGTGATAATCTACAAGGCTTAGTCAAAGCTTGGTATAAGGAAAATCCTGTTGAAAATATTTCAGGTATTATCACAGATGCTTCTTCTTATGCGAAAAACAATGCTCTTCTGCTCACAATGCAGGCTAAAAATCGTTTTGCTTTTAAGAATGTGGTAAATTTACCCACACACCCAAATGAAGAAGAGCAAATACTTACTGGCCCAAGTGAAGAAGAAAGTGAACTTGGCATTAATAAAATTAATTTGGAAAAAGGCGGCTATATCTATATAGCTATTGAGGGCCTTCCTTCTTTATGGTTTGCCCCTTTCTTGGTGAATGCGGATAGCTATGCGACTAATCCTTATAGTATAGAAGGTATTTTAGAAAATTCAAAGCTCTATTTATTGCTTGCCACAGCCTTTCTCTCTTTTCTTTGTTTTTTACGTGCGATTAAAGAAAAAAGAGGCTGGCGTTTTTGGTCTGGCGTGTTCGGTCTTTCTGGCGCAGCTTTAGCTTATTTTGGCATTCCGGCCACTCCTGCCGGCACAATTATCCCCGCAAATCTACAATCGATTTTCGCTCTTTCTGCAACGCTCTTTTCGCTCATGCTTGTAGGAAGATATTGTATGTCTTTACTTCTTTATGCCAAAAGAGCAGATTTCTTCTTTCTTCTTTTAAGCCTACTTGGTGTAGCCCTCTCCTTATTACCTTTCATTCCTTCTTTTGCTTGGCTTGTAAGATATATCGAATTGTGGCCACTTTTATGCGGAATATTGCTTATTCCTACTTTCTATTTAATGATAAAAAACATCAAAGCAAGCGCACGCTATTTCCTCGTACTTCTTATTTTATTCCTTACAGAAGCGGTAGCTTTATTGGGCATCGGCGGTATAAGCTACAGCAAATTATGGACAAACCTACCTATTTTTGGTTTATTCCTCGCTGTTTTCTTTCTTTTGATAAGTCCTACAATCCATTACAGTGCGCAAAAAAATGACAATAGAAAAAATGTTCGCAAACACGAACAAGGGGAAAAAGAAAATGATTTTGCCCTTAATACAAATAATGAAGCAAGGCAAAGCAAGTCTGATGTGGAAATAGGTGAAGTTATTACCAAGCCAAGCCTTTCCATGCATGATAATTTACCGACTAAAAAAGAAAAAGAAAATGCAGGCTTTAATCTCAAACTTGATAATCATGACAATAAAGCTGAACAAAAAGTTCAAGCTGTAAAGCAAGCTGAATTAAAAGTTGAAAAAACAAGTGAAAGCCTTTCAAGTGCGGTAGAGCAAAATGTATCCTCTACAAGTATTCCAGCACAAGTGCAAGAAGGCGTGGGCGAAGTGCAAAATAGAGCGAAACCAGATGCTGATATATGGTATGACCATATTGATTTTAGCTCAGCCAATGTTTTTGCAAGAATTGAACAATCATTTAGAGTTTCACTCGATACATTTATGCATCAAGTCTATTTCCTTGAACAACAAGTTATGCAAGTGCAAGATCTTGAGCAAAGAGCAAAGATCAATGACCATGTGCAGAAAATTTTGAGCATAGGAAAAGATATAAGCACTATTTCCACTTCCCTGCCGAAGCTTGTATTGAATAAACCTATGAATTCAAAAGTCAAAGTAGCATTTAATCTGCAAGATTTATTAAAACAAGTGTATGAAAAAGTGCGCTATGAAGCAAGTGCAAAGCAAATTGCTCTCTCATGGTTTTGCGCACCACACTTAGGCCTTTGGTATGTAGGCGAAAAAGATGCTCTTGCATCATTATTATACCAGCTTTTATCTGACTCTATAAGGGCAACACAAAAAGGTCTTGTCTATGTAAATGTAAAGAGAGATGAAACAAGTAATAATTACGGACGATTACAGTTTACTATAGGAGATTCAGGTAAGGGGCAACCGCCAAATTCTCGTGCCTCTTCGCTTTTATCAAAAATTTGGGAAATCACAGCTAGTCATCACGGCGATTTTAAAGTAGAAACCACAGACGAAGGGATTGAATACTCCTTTGTGCTTGCCTTTATTGCATTAGAAGAAGACGGCGAAACAGAAAAAAGAGTGCCTCTTGATATGAATACTGTGAGCGAAGAAAGTCAGGAAATCGAAGCAAATTCACCCGACTTACAAAGAGATGCTTCCACTATATTAGTTGTCGCCGAAGCAAGCTCTCAAAGATATCTACTCTCTTTCAAGTTAGAAAAAATTCAATGCCATGTGCTTGAAGCAATGGATTTAGACGATTGTTATGTACAATACACGCACGCACCTTCGGGAATTATAGTGCTTGATGCGCATCTCAACGAAGATACCATAGCCGACTTTATCGCAAGAATTAGAACTTTTGAAGGCGAAAATTCCTTGCCTCATGTACTTATACTCTCGCTTTCAAGAGATGAAGTGCATAAAGAATACTTATTAAGGATAGGCTCTGATTATGTTTTAGATCAAAACATACGCCGCTTTAATTTGCGTGAAAAAGTGCAAGAATATCTTAATGAGGTTTCAAATCCTCAATATATTACTGCAAAGGGCATGAAATTAGAAGAAATTCTTTCTTTTGATAAGCAGTATGATGAAAAAGAAGAGAAAAAGCAGGAACTTCGTTTACATTTTAGTGAAGAAGATGAAGAGCATATGCCTTCGATGCTACCCACAAAAGAAGAAGATGAAAGCGAGGGTGTGACGAAAATCTTTATTCCTCAAAATCAAAATGTGAAAGAAGTTGACAATTTCTATCCAAATTATAATAAAGTAATTGACTTGCCTTCAATGAAAGAAAATCTTTTGCAAGAAAAAGAAGACGAGAAAGAAGAAGCAAAAGAAATTCCACTCACTGAAGCAATGGTAAGTTATGAAACTTATCCTGAAGAAGAAGTAAAAGAAGAAAATATTAAACTTAAAATTGAAAATGAAGAGCAAAAAAAGCCCGAAAAGAAGAAAATTGACAAATTAGAATTCTAAAATATCACAAAGTAAAAATGTTTTATTTTAGCTACTTATACAAAATATCAAGTCAAGGGATTAAAAAAATTAAAAAAATTGAAAAAATTGCTTGACAAATTCAGCGAAGAGTTATAAATATTCTTCCTGTGCTGGTGTAGCTCAATTGGCAGAGCAGCTGATTTGTAATCAGCAGGTTGCGGGTTCAAGTCCCATCGCCAGCTCCATATTTTTCACAAAATATTGTGAGCAAATTTTGAAGGCAGTTTTTACTGCCTTTAAAAAACTGTCGGAAGATTTCGACAACCATGCCCATGTAGGTGGAAATGGTAACAAGGCAGGCTCTTTGCATAAAAGCATAAAGGCTTGCAACGCGGCAAGTGCAAAATGATTTTTATTTTGTTGTTAACTTGTCATGGTGAGTTTTTTATAAACTCGTTGGAAAATGTAGCGTGGTGGGGTTCCCGAGTGGCCAAAGGGAACAGACTGTAAATCTGTCGTCAGTGACTTCGAAGGTTCAAATCCTTCCCCCTCCACCAGCCTTATCCGTTTTTGTGCGAGAGTATGGGCTGGTTATGCTGTAGGAGACAATCGCTAGGTCTATTAACTACAGTTGGATTATGAATTGTGCAGATTCTGCATAGTTGAGCCTTCGGGCGAAGCGAAACCTAGGCGGGAATAGCTCAACGGCTAGAGCACTAGCCTTCCAAGCTGGGGGTTGCGGGTTCGAATCCCGTTTCCCGCTCCAATTCATTAGATTCAGCGTTTACTACATAATAACTGCCATAGCACGAAAGGAAAGCCACCTAATCAAATGGGGCTAAGCTGACGTGTCATTTTTTGTTTATACGACATGTCTAATAAACTCAACTCTTAGGGAGACCTCTATCATGGGTAAAGAGAAATTTAGTAGAACCAAACCGCACGTAAACGTCGGTACAATTGGTCACATTGACCACGGTAAAACTACACTTACAGCTGCTATTACTAAAGTTGCTGGTTTAAAAGGTTCAGGAAAATTCATCGCTTTCGACGAAATCGATAAAGCACCTGAAGAAAAAGAACGTGGTATTACAATCGCAACAGCTCACGTTGAGTACGAAACTGAAAAACGTCACTATGCTCACGTTGACTGCCCAGGCCACGCCGACTACATCAAAAATATGATCACTGGTGCTGCACAAATGGACGGTGGTATCATCGTTGTTGCTGCAACAGACGGTCCTATGCCACAAACACGTGAACACATTCTTCTTGCTCGCCAAGTTGGTGTTCCATATCTTGTAGTATTCATGAACAAATGTGACGTTGTTGACGATCCAGAACTTCTTGAGTTAGTAGAAATGGAAATGCGTGAACTTCTTTCAGCTAACGGCTTCCCAGGTGATGACGCGCCAGTTATCCGTGGTTCAGCTCTTAAAGCTCTTGAAAGCGACGACTGGCAATCAGATGATGCTAAATGTATTCTTGAACTTCTTGAAGCATGTGATAACTTCATTCCTGAACCAGAACGTGATATCGATAAACCATTCCTTATGCCTATCGAAGACGTTTTCTCAATCTCAGGTCGTGGTACAGTTGTAACAGGTCGTATCGAACGTGGTATTCTTCACGTTTCTGACGAAGTTGAAATCGTTGGTATCAAACCAACTGTTAAAACAACCTGTACAGGTGTAGAAATGTTCCGTAAATTGCTTGATGAAGGTCAAGCTGGTGATAACGTTGGTGCTCTTCTTCGTGGCGTAAAACGTGACGATGTAGAACGCGGACAAGTTCTTGCAGCTCCTAAATCAATCACTCCACATAAAAAATTCAAAGCTGAAGTTTACGTTCTTGCAAAAGACGAAGGCGGACGTCATACTCCTTTCTTCTCAGGATATCGTCCACAGTTCTACTTCAGAACAACTGATATCACCGGTATCATCAGCCTTGAAGAAGGCGTTGAAATGGTAATGCCTGGCGATAACGCAACATTTATTGTTGAACTTATCGCTCCAATCGCTATGGATCTTGGTCTTCGCTTCGCTATTCGTGAAGGTGGACGTACAGTAGGTTCAGGCGTTGTTACTGAAATTACGGAGTAATAACCATGCGTGTAAATATTCTGCTCGCTTGCACTGAATGTAAGCGCCGCAATTACGCAACGGTGAAAAATAAGAAGAACACTACTGGTAGACTAGAAGTTAAAAAATATTGCCCTTGGGACAATAAACATACACTTCATAGAGAAACTAAGTAGTTCTTTATAGCGCAGGCCAATAGCTCTAACGGTTAGAGCACCGGTCTCCAAAACCGGGTGTTGGGAGTTCGAATCTCTCTTGGCCTGCCATTTTTTTTCTCTTTATGACTTTGGTCATAAAACCGTTAGAACTTATTTTGAAAATTACCTCCTATAGAGTGAAATAGAACTATGAGCAACGCTAATCAAGATAAAAAACAAACAGCTGAAAAAGTTGAAAAAAAATCTAAGCTTGCTAGCTTGATTGAATATTTTCATCTTTCTAGAGCTGAATTACGTAAAGTAAGCTGGCCTACCTATAAAGAAACTAAGGCAACAAGTTTGGTTGTTCTTGGTTTTGTTGTCGTTATGGCAGTCTTGTTAGGGCTTGTAGATTTAGGTCTTTCATCTTTAGTAGGATTTATACTCTCCTGAGGACAATTGTATGGATAAAGAAATTATTTCTCAGGATACCGACTTAGAACAAGTTAACGAAATAGCTGAAAATAACGAACTTATCGAAGATGTAGAAGAACAAGAAGTTGAAGCTGAAGAAGTTTTTGACAACGAAGTTTCTGAAGAATCTAAAATAGGTCGTTGGTATATCTTACATACTTATTCTGGTTTTGAACAAAGAGTTGTTCAAACTTTGCATGAAATGATGCGTCTTGGTCAAGACGAAGGTCTTATCCACGAAGTAGTAATGCCAACAGAAAAAGTTGTAGAACTTGGGAAAGGCGGCAAGAAACGCACCACCACTCGTAAATTTTATCCGGGTTATGTGATGATTCGCATGACAATGACGGATTATTCATGGCACTTAGTTCAAAGCATACCAAAGGTTACAGGGTTTATTGGCGGTAAAAACCGTCCTGCACCTATGAAACCAAGTGAAGCTAATAAAATACTTTCACTAATGCAAGAACGCCAAGATCAACCAAGACCGAAGTTCAACTTTGCAAAAGGCGAAATAATTCGCGTTATTGAAGGTCCTTTTGCCGGTTTTGACGCTGTGGTGGAAGACGTCAACCATGACAAAGGCAAGCTAAAAGCTTCCATATCAATATTTGGAAGACAAACTGCTGTAGAACTTGATTTTGTTCAAATCTCACAGTCATAATTAGCAAATTTAAAATAAAGCTGAATTTCAGCAGATTTTAGACGTCGAAAATTAAGGAAAATTTACAATGGCTAAAAAAGAAGTTGGAAAAATTAAACTCCAAATTCCTGCAGGTGGAGCAAATCCTTCACCTCCAGTAGGTCCGGCGCTTGGTCAACATGGTGTTAACATCATGGGCTTCTGTAAAGAGTTTAACGCTCGTACACAAGACCAAAAAGGTATGATTATTCCTGTAGTAATCACAGTTTACGCTGACCGCTCATTTACTTTTATTACAAAAACTCCACCAGCACCAGTACTTTTACTCAAAGCAGCAAATGTACAAAAAGGCTCTGGTGAACCAAATAGAAATAAAGTTGGCTCTGTATCAATGGCACAAGTTGAAGAAATTGCTAAATTGAAAATGGCTGACTTAAACGCAAAAGACATGCAAGGCGCAGTGAAGATGGTTCTCGGAACTGCTCGCAGTATGGGTCTTGAAGTAAAATAAGGGAAGGTAAACAATTATGCCTAAACATGGTAAAAAATATCGTTCTTCAGTAGAAGGTATGGATTTATCA
>CAYJFE010000069.1:0-14445 GCA_964369165.1 uncultured Desulfovibrionaceae bacterium
TTGAATAAATAGTTTATATTATCCCAAAGGAGTTTGTTATGCTTGTTCGTGAATGGATGGTGAAAGAGGTTATCACAGTTACCCTAGACACCTCAGTTTTGAAAGCTTCAAAAATGTTGAAAGATCATAATATACGCAGATTGCCTGTTGTGAATGCAAATAATATGATTATCGGTATTGTTTCAGATAGAGATATCAAAGACGCCTCTCCTTCAAAGGCGACAACTCTTGATATGCACGAATTGCATTATCTTTTATCTGAGCTAAAAATAAGCGATGTAATGACTGAAGCACCTGTCACTATCAAGCCGACAGACACAGTTGAAACTGCCGCTCTTTTGATGGAAGAAAAAGGTTTTGGATCTTTACCAGTTGTTGATGAAGAGAATAAAATTGTAGGTATTATCACTGATAATGATTTGTTTAAAATCTATGTGGAAGTAACGGGTTCGCGCTATGGCGGCATGCAACTATGCTTAAAGCTTGAAGATGTTCCAGGCTCAACTATTCCACTTTTAGATATGTTGCACGCACACGGTGCAAATCTTGTCACTCTTTTGAGTGCTGAAGTGCCAGGAGAGAAAAATATGCGTAAGCTTTATGTGCATTTGCGTCCTATGGATAGAAGTGAAGGCAATAAGCTTATCGAAGACATTAAAGCTAACTTCAACCTTCGCTATTGGGTGAGGGAAAAAGTATATGAGGCGGAATAAAATCGGCAAAAGCATTTAGAAAAAGTTCATGAATTTTTTAACAAGAAAATTTTCTCGCTTGGCTTTAACAGACGAATTTTTTGCTTAAAAAGCCAAAATAAGTAAATTAGAAAAAATTAAATTTATTCTTGCATTTTTTTTTAGATAGTAGTATAGTCGCTTTTATTGAATGGCAAGACTTGTGTACATACCCAAGTTTTGCTACAGAAAAAATAGTATTATTGTCCAAGGAGGACGGTCATGGCTGAAGTATCTTTTAAAGGTAAAAATTTTGAAGTAGATGAAGACGGTTTCTTATTAAAATTTGAAGACTGGTGCCCAGAGTGGGTTGATTTCGTAAAAGAATCTGAAGGTATCAGCGATATCACAGACGATCACCAAAAAATCATCGACTTCCTTCAAGATTACTACAAAAAGAATGGTATCGCACCAATGGTTCGTATCCTTTCTAAAAACACAGGTTTCAAATTGAAAGAAGTTTATGAACTTTTCCCATCAGGTCCAGGTAAAGGAGCTTGCAAAATGGCTGGTCTTCCTAAACCTACTGGTTGCGTATAGTATTTATACTTTTACAAGAAATCTTAAGGGGATGTGCTTATGCATATCCCCTTTTTTTGACATTTACTAAACTGATTTTGCTTTTCGACGCAAATCCTCACTCACAAGAAAAGTGCTTCTTGTTTCGTTCGCTTTGCTCTCAAAAGGTTTTCATTTTCTATACTTAAAGATTTACTTCTTGCTAAATATTTTCCTCAATCTTTCTGGAAATGGAGGGTAGCGCAAAGCAGGATCGAATTTCGTCGATTTATTTAAAACACCTTTTAAATGTGAAAATAAGTCAAAAGAAGCTTTGCCAAAATATTTACCCATGCCGCTCATTCCAACACCACCAAATGGCATTTTGGCCATGAGATGCATGAGTGTATCATTTATACAAATACCTCCAGCAGAAAGATAAGTGGAAAAATGCTCTTGAATTTCACTATTCTCCGTAAAAAGATAGGCCGCTAAAGGTTTTTCATTAGCTTGAATAAAATCTATGCCTTGCTTATAATCCTTAATACCGATAACTGGCAAAAGCGGGCCAAAAATCTCTTCCTGCATAAGAGCTGAGGAATGACTAGGCTCATCAATAATAGTTATGGCCATCTTGAGTTTTGCTCTATCGTAAACAATCTCGCTATTTAGACTTGAGTCACTTTGCGAAGTTTTGGCAAGCTCGATCAGTCTATCAAAAGATCTTTCATTAATAATGCGTGGATAGTCCGGATTATTTATAGAGTCTGCACCAAGAAAATCAATGAGCGTGAGCTGTAACTCTTCGATAAGTTTTGATTTTATATCTTCATGTGCCAAAATATAATCGGGAGCAATGCAGGTTTGCCCAGCATTGAAAACTTTTCCAAAAAGTATGCGCTTTGCCGCAATTTTCAAGTCAGCATCTTCTAAAACTATGGTTGGCGATTTTCCACCAAGCTCAAGACACACAGGCGTAAGATTTTTGCTTGCTGCCTCCATAACAATTTTACCAACTCTTGTGCTACCAGTATAAAAAATAAAATCAAAACGCTCTGCCAATAAAGCAGTTGAAATTTCAACACCGCCTTCAAGAGCGCAAACGTGCCCCTCATCAAAAGTGCTTTCTATAATCTTCTTTATAAGAGCTGAAGAATGGGGCGAAAGCTCAGAGCTTTTAACTATAGCGCAATTTCCTGCCGCAATAGCACCTATAAGAGGCTTGAATGTAAGCATAATTGGATAATTCCAAGGCGAAATCAAAAGAGTGCAACCTAAGGGTTCTGCCTGAATATAGCTTTTGGCAGGAAAAAGAAATACAGGATTTGCCACCTTTCTTTTCTTCGCTAACTTCTTTATATTCTTTGACATATAGGAAATTTCTTTATACACACTTACTAATTCAGTCATAAAAGTTTCGAGTTGACTCTTTCCTAAGTCATTCTGTAAAGCTTTATAAATTTCTCTTTCATGAGATTTTAATTCTTTTTTTAGCTTAGCTAGCGCCTTAAGTCTAAACTTTAAATTCATTGTATGGCCTTCGCTAAAGTAAGCTCTTTGCTTCTCAACTGCATATTTAACACTATCTTCTATTGTCATAAAATCACCTCCAAAAGCAATTTGCAATTTATTATATATAATGTTAATAGATTTAGACAATTTTGTAAAGTTCACTTTTTAAGGGTTAAATCTATGTCTACAAAAGAAGAAATTTACTATCTTGCCTTTGGTTCAAATATGGGCAATAGAAAAGAAATTATTGAAAAAGCCATTGAGATGCTTGAGGAAGACATGGTTTTAATAAATAAATCCTCTTACTATTTGACAGAGCCTTGGGGCGATAAAAATCAAGACTGGTTTACTAATTGTGTAGCAAGTTTTAAAGCTTATAATTTAGCTCCTTATTCATTGCTTGAAAAAATTCATAAAATCGAATATACTTTACATAGAGTGCGCGATAATACTAATCGCAACGCTCAAAGAACTATAGATATTGATATATTAGATGCAAAACATGGCAAAATTTCTGGTGAAGATTTGACTATTCCGCACGAAAGAATGTTTCAAAGAGCTTTTGTGCTTGTGCCATTAAAAGAAATTGAACCGAATTATAGCCATGAAGGCAAGAACATTGACACATTACTTGCGCAGATTGACTATAGAATAGAAGAAGATCGAATATATCAAGATTAATACTATTAAAAAAAGAGGTTAGTATGATTTGGAAGGTATTAATATTTGCCATTGCTGGCTATGTGCTTTTTAGACTTTTCACAAACGACAAGAAGAAAAATGTCGAAAAAGAAAAAGAAGAAACTCAAAAGCTTATAGCAAATGGCGAATTAGTGAAAGATCCTGAATGTGGCACTTATGTTGACCCTGAAACTGCTATCAGCGTAAAAAATGGCGAAGAAAGACACCACTTTTGCAGCTACGAATGCAGAGATGCCTATATTAAAAGGCTAGAACAGTAATATATGAATCTTTTATACGCCGATAGACAAGGCAATATCTACGATCACCCCGAATTACAAACTCTTGTTAGACGAGGCGATGAATTTGCTTTGCCGCGCCCTGATGAGCTTATTCCATTGCCAGAAGAAAGCGAACTTTTCTTGCTTCCGCAAAGAAGAGCTGTAGGCCTCAATCAAGAAAGTGGCGAAATTGAAGTTTTAGAAGAACTTGCCCTTGCCGCCTTTATTGCACCAGGCTACACTCTTAGCTCACACCCTGCCTATGTCAGCGAAGAAGATGCGCAGACTCTGCCCCTCTTTGCCTATGCAGCTGTTGGCATGATTGGCGATGATTTCTATGTAGCGGCAAAAAAAGTTGACATGGACGATAGGCAAGTCTTTCAAAATGTTTCGCAAAAAAAGATTGTGCGCCGCGCCAAAGAAATTATTACAGAATTTCCAGATAATAGATTAATTCAGCATCTTATGCATAATTGTGTAATGAAATATGCCTGCCCTGCTGCAAGAAATCTGTGTCTTGGAAGATACGAAGCACCAATTCCAGTTTCAAAAGTCTGCAATGCTTCTTGTATTGGCTGTATTTCTTTTCAAGAACAGACCTCTAAAATTTGTGCAAGTCCGCAAAATCGAATGACTTTTACACCTACGAAAGAAGAAATTCTCGAGCTTATGTTCTTTCATGCAAAATTTGAAAAAAACAAGCCTATATTCTCTTTTGGGCAAGGCTGTGAAGGCGAACCTCTCACGCAAGCAAAATTGCTTATAGAAACAGTGGCTGAATATCGTAATAAAAATGGCAAAGGCACTGTGAACCTCAATTCTAATGCCTCCTTGCCAGAAGCTGTTGATGAATTATGCAAAGCTGGCCTCTCTTCTTTGCGCATAAGCCTCAATTCCACTATAAAAGAGCGTTACGCCCTTTATTATCGCCCTTCTGGCTATAGTTTTGATGATGTAGAAAAGTCCATGCACTATGCAAGAAAGAATGATATCTTCATTTCTTTCAACCTTTTATATTTTCCTTGCGTGACGGATACTGAAGAAGAGCTTGGATCACTTATAGATATTGTCACAAAATATAAAGTAGACTTTATCCAATTAAGAAATTTAAACATTGATCCTGAAATGTATACCGAGCTTATGAAGGTAGACTCGCCTGCAATGGGGCTTACAAACTTTATTAAGCGATTGAAAAAATCTTGTCCTTGGCTGAAATTTGGCTATTTCAACCCCTATATTGAAGCAAAAGGATAAGGCTATGCGTTATGCTATCTTATGTTCGCCCGATTCTTCAATGCTTAAAAAAAGAGCAAATGAATTAGCCGAGCTTTTCTTCAAAGAAAAAAATAAGAAGAAAAAAGAGCATATTTTCTGGGGTGATGAAAATCTTAATGCTGAATTTTATGAAATACTCACCTCAAACCCTCTTTCATTAGATCCGCAAGCCGACTTTGTTCTTTTAAGAAAGGCCGATCAAATGAATGCCGAAGAATGGAAGAAGATTTCTGATATTGTAGGCTCATTAAGAGAAGATGCCTTTATTATTCTTTGTATCGAAAGCGAATGGGATAATTATTTTGGCAAGTTATCATTAAAACTCCCCCTCTATATCACGAATCAGCTCTGCTATTCTTATGCCGAGAAAAAAGCGTGGATTGAAAGAATAAAACCCTTGAGTGAAGAAAATTTTGCCAATTACATACAAAATGCTATGAAATTGCGTGGACTTACTATATCTAAAGAGATTGTTCACAAATTGAGCTCAATTCTTCCCTTTCAAGCCTCAGCTGTTGAAAATGCTCTTGACCAGCTTGCTCTTAATGCTCTAAATGGCGAAATAAGACAAGAAGACTTATCTCATATAGCTGTAAACACTGTAGAATTAGATGTCTTCGCTTATGTGGAAAAGCTGGAAAATCAAAAAAGCTTTGACATATGGCGTGATGTATTGCATGATAACAATAGGGCAAAAGAGGTCTATTTTGCCTTTATTTCAAGCCTTACAAAGCAGGCAAGGCAGATGTGGCAAATTCTTTCACACGAAACACCGAATGAACTAAAGCCCTATCCGCTGCAAATAAGAAGCCAAACAGCAAACCGCCTTGGAAGAAAAAGAGTGGCCTATCTCTTTTTGCTCCTTCGTGAAGGCGAGCTTTCAATTAAAACTGGCAAAAAAGATATAGCGCAAGCTATGGAAGAATTGATTTGTGATTTAAGCACACTCTATAAGGTGTGACTTTTGAAATATGCCTTATTCTATTGAAATATCAACATTTTATATAGGGCGATGCCATGAAAGATTCTGAAAAACTTGAAGAAAAAAGCTTTATTTCAACTCTTAATGAAAGAAAAATTAAAGAAAATGTAAAAAATCATCGTCTAGGGCATAGACAAAGGCTAAAAGAGAAATTACTTAATAATACAAACTTGCTTGATTATGAGATTTTAGAACTTCTGCTTGCCCACGCAATCCCCAGAAAGGATACTAAAGATCTTGCCAAGGAGCTTCTCGATAGATTCGGAAGTATTCGTGGTTGCCTTCTGGCAAAAGAGGGCGAGCTTGAGAGTGTTCCTAATGTTGGAAAAGGTGTTACTACTTATTTTCTTTTGCTTCGTGAAACTATTTCACGCTTTGCGCAAAGTGGCATACAAGAAAAGCAGGCTTTTACAACATTAGAGGATTTTCTAAAAATTGCTTATCCGAGGCTTTCGTCTTTATCGGAAGAAGAGGTTTGGCTTGCTTGTGTTGACACACAAAATAGGCTGATAAGCTTTGAATGTTTATCTAAAGGTGGAATTGATGAAGTTCATGTCAAGTGCAGAAGCATTGTTGAGCTTGCATTGAAAAGAAAGGCTAGTGGCATAATGCTTTGCCATAATCACCCAGGTGGCCTCCCCATGCCTTCAACAATAGACAGAGAGTTTACAAAAGCTATTGTTGAATTATGTGAAGGCTTGAGTATCAGATTTTTGGAGCATTTTATAATCACTGAAAAAGGTAGCACTTGTGTGCTTGCCGAAAAATTTATCATTGTATAATTGCTAAATCATTACTATACAGCTTTTACAAGCTTGTATATAATTCATATAATTTGAGGAAAAAATGAACAAAACTACTAAGAAAAATGCTAAAAATAGCGATGAAATCAATCAAATTCTTAATAATGAGCAAGAAAATGATGATCAAGAAGCTCTTGATAGCGAGAATATAGAAAAAGAACTTACAACAGACGAAGAAAATGAAGAAGATTCTCTTTTAGCTGATACGAAAGAGAGTGAAAGCGTAAAATCCTCTAGTCCAAAGACGAGAAAAACAAGAACTCCCAAAAAAAGCAAAAATCTCGAACTAAAAGATGATGATGAAAAGAATAAAGAAAAGCGCGCAGAAAAAAATGATAAAAAGAATGACGAAGACGAAAACATCTTCTCTCTTGAAAACATAATTTCTGAAGATGATATCCTTGATTTTCTCAAAGAAATGCGTAAAAACGTGAAATTAGCCAAACCAAAAAGAAAGCGTAATTCTAAAAGACTTATACCTGTAAACGCTGAATATAACACAACATCAAAACCTATTCTTGAAAAAAATGCTGACAGTTTTCAGCAAAATCATGCACCCACAATTCCTTCATTCTTGCCTGTTGTTCCACTAAAAGATTTTGCTGTATTCAATTCTATGGTTATTCCTCTCTATGAAACAAGAGAATTTGCACTTGAAGCTATTGATGCATCTTTGTCCAATCATCGCTATCTTTTCTTATGCGCACAAAAAAATCCTGAAACATATAATCCATCAGCGGAAGATCTCTTTACTATAGGCTCTGTGGTTATGGTTTTGCGTATGGTAAAAACAGCGGAAGGTCAAGTGAAACTGCTTGTTCAAGGCTTATCAAGAGCAAAAGCTTTAGAATTTTCGCAAAGCAAGGGCAATTATCTTAACGCAAAAGTTGAAATGCTTCATGAAGAAGAAGTAAATGGTAAAGACATCAGCCAAGAAGCTCTTATACGTGTAGTTCGCCAGCAAAGCGAGAAAATTCTTCAGCTCCGTGGCATTCCTACCGCGGACATTATGCCGGCTTTGAATGATGTACAAGAACCTGGAAAATTAGCCGACATTATTGCTACAAATATGCGTTTATCTATTAAAGAAGCTCAACCTTTGCTTGAATGCTTAAACCCACTTGAACGCCTCAATAAAGTGAGCGATCTTTTGCAAAAAGAAGTTGAGGTTGCGAATATGCAGGCGCGCATTCAAGGCCTCGCACGTGAAGGCATGGATAAAGCGCAAAAAGACTATTATCTACGTGAACAAATGAAGGCTATTCGTCAAGAATTAGGCGATAGTGGCGACACAGAAGAAGATCTTGAAAACCTCAAACAAGCTTTAGATAAAGCCGGGCTTCCCCAAGACGTGAAAAAGGAAGTAGATAAGCAATACAAAAGACTTTTGTCGATGCATTCTGATTCTGCCGAAGCTGGTGTTATACGCACCTATCTTGATTGGTTTGTTGAACTGCCTTGGAAAAAAGTTTCAAAAGATAATCTTGATATAGCAAGAGCAAAGAAAATACTTGATGAAGATCACTTTGGCCTTGAAAAAATCAAGGATAGAATTTTAGAATTTCTTGCAGTAAGAAAATTAAAACCTGACACAAAAGCCTCTATACTCTGCTTTGCAGGCCCTCCAGGGGTTGGTAAAACTTCACTTGGTAAGTCAATTGCACGTTCAATGGGCAGAAAATTCCAAAGAATTTCTCTTGGCGGTATGCGTGACGAAGCCGAAATTAGAGGGCATAGACGCACCTATATTGGCTCAATGCCAGGGCGCATTATTCAAGCTCTAAAGCAAGCTGGCACAAGAAACCCAGTCATTTTGCTTGACGAAATTGATAAATTAGCCAATGATTTTAGAGGTGATCCAGCCTCAGCTTTACTCGAAGCACTTGATCCTGAACAAAATGTTAACTTTTCAGATCATTACTTAAATGTTCCCTATGATCTATCTCGTGTGCTCTTTATATGCACAGCGAACCAATTAGATACTATTCCTTCTGCTCTGCGTGACAGGCTTGAAATCATTATGCTTTCTGGCTACACAGAACAAGAAAAGCTTGAAATTTCTAAAAAGCATCTTCTTCCAAGGCAGATCGAAACAAATGGCTTTGAGAAAAAGGATATAACTTTCAGAGCTCCAGCTCTAGCCCGCATTATTCATGATTATACACGTGAAGCTGGTCTAAGAAATCTTGAACGTGAAATCGGCGCAGTATGCAGAAAGCTTGCAAGAAAAAGAGCGGAAGGCGACACAGAAAAATTCATTATCACGCCTGAAACCGTGCGTGAACTTCTTGGTGCTCCGCGCTATATCGACGATGTGAAAGATAAATCTCTTCCTCCTGGCGTGGCACAAGGCCTTGCTTGGACAAGGGTTGGCGGCGAAGTTCTTTTTGTGGAAGCTATGACAATGAAAGGCAAAGGTGGCCTCACTCTCACGGGTAAATTAGGCGATGTCATGAAAGAAAGCGCAACTGCAGCTATGTCTTATGCTAGAGCGCACGCAGAAGAATATGGCATTGACCCAGACTTTAAAGAAAACCTTGATATCCACATACACGTTCCTGATGGTGCTACACCAAAAGATGGCCCTTCTGCTGGTGTGACCATGATGACAGCTTTAGTTTCAGCCCTTACAAATCGTTCTGTACGTGCAG
This sequence comes from uncultured Desulfovibrionaceae bacterium, assembly GCA_964369165.1. GTDB lineage: Bacteria > Desulfobacterota > Desulfovibrionia > Desulfovibrionales > Desulfovibrionaceae > CAYJAZ01. The sequence continues at coordinate 9,415 of CAYJFE010000069.1, forward strand.
ACACTTGCATGACTGGCGAAATTTCGCTAAGAGGACGCGTTTTGCCTGTTGGCGGAATCAAAGAAAAAATTCTTGCTGGTGTAGCAAAGAAATTGAAATATGCTATTATTCCTTTGCAAAATGAAAAAGATTTGGAAGATATACCAGAAGATTTGCTTTCAAAAATCGAAGTAAAGCCTATGGCTCATATTGATGACGTACTCAATTTTGTGCTTGAAAAAAAAGCGCATAAGCAAAAATAGCCTTACTCACAGAATAATAAAAAAACCTGAAAACATAGTTTTCAGGTTTTTTTATTTCTTATTCGAATCTACTTACATTGGTTATAACTACCATATCAAGCGGCACATTCAAATGCTCGCCCATTTCTTTGGTTTTGAGTTTAGCAATTTTAGCCACAACATCTTCGCCGTCAATCACTTTGCCAAACACACAATAGCCATAATTTTCATCGCTTGTGTCAGTATGGTCTAATTCTTCATTGTCTTCAGTATTGATAAAGAATTGCGCTGTGGCTGAATGTGGTTCAGAAGTGCGTGCCATTGCTATAGTGTATTGCTCGTTTTTTAGGCCATTGGTGGCTTCATTTTCGATAGGCGCATTTGTAGCTTTTTCGTCCATGCGAACACCAAGCCCGCCACCTTGAATCATAAAACCATCAATTACACGGTGGAAAATTGTGTTTTTGTAAAAATCATCTTCCATATAGGCAAGAAAGTTTGCCACTGTTTTTGGGGCTTTATCGTCATAAAGTTCGATAAGCATATCGCCTGAAGAAGTTTCCATCAAAATTGTTGTACTCATAATATACCCTTATAATACTTTTATTTTTAAATATAAAATTTTATTTTCTCGCTGCCTCAATTTCATTCACAGCTTCTTCCAAAGTTTTTTCACCCTTCATATAAGAAACTGTATAGCCTAAGTTTTGTGGCAAAAGAAGAATTTTCAATGCAAGTTCATCAAAGCTTGTCTCTTTTTCAGGTAAGGACAATTTGAATTCGCCCTCAGGATAGAGAATCATTTCTTCTAAGCTTGCAAAAATATCAGCATAGGCAGCCACAAGTGGATCTTGCTCTATAGCTTCGATTTCATTCAAAAATCTTGCTTTAACAGCTTCTAAATTTTCACCATATAATTCTTGAGCGGCTAAAGCTGAATAGGCGATAATTCCTTTATCTTTGAAGATAAAGTTCATACCTTTCAAATGAGATCTTATAAGTTCGGCATCAAGCCTGTCTAGATTGAGCTCGTTCACTTTTTTTGAAAGTATAAGCTGAGAATCTAAAGACACGTCAAAAAGATGCTCTAAGCCTAAATATATATCGGTATCTACGGTTGTTATATCTTCATGCGGAATAAAATCAAAGCCAAAGGATACGTCCATAGTTTCTGGCGAATTTTCATTCACATCAAAAGGCGTTACTTGATCAAAATCATTGAGTTCAGCAAGTGTGAGCCAATAAGAAAGCATTTCGTCTGATAGTTCAAAGCCATTTACATGAAGGCCAAAGGCATATCTTGTTGTGTCAAGATTTGTCTTTAATTCTTCTAATTTAAATATCAGTGTTTCCTTATCATGAATGGTCGAACCTTTAAAAGTAATGCTTTTAAAAGGAGTATTTTTCCTTAATGTTTCAACTAGTTGATTCATAAAGGCATCTTCATCAAAATTTTCTTCATCAAGAGAAGCTCTATACGCTATTGCAAAGAATTGTGCATCAGGCATCATCACATCATCAAAATTCAGCTCTTCAATGGCCACATGAGCTTCTTCTTCGCCATTGAGAATATTTGCATAAATACCCTTCATGGAAAGATCGAAATTGTCAATATTAAGCTTTTGTGAATCAATGGATTGTATTGTCCAATTATTATTTGCTTCCTTGATTGCAATATCTTCAATCAAAAGATTTGCATAGCCCATATCGCGCACACTTTGCCAAAATTCTTCTGACTCAATACCATGCTCTTGAGCCTCAATAATTTGACCTATATTATCGATTGGCTCTGTCAAAACATAAGAAGCAATCGACATTGTAGTATTGTTTTTTGAATCAAGAACAACAATATCCTTTGCTTCAGCCTTGCTTGCTATAACTACATTCCCCTTCTTCTTATCAAAAGCTGCAAGATTAATATTCTGCACCTTGATACTTTTCACTGTGGTAGAGGTCGCATTATCGACTTTGTCTGAATAAGAAAGTTCTGTTATTTCAAGTTCTTTAGAAAAAACTCCATAATTTATGTCTTTATAGGAAATAGCATATAATGGATTTGACTGCACCATTTCTTCTATGGAAGAAATAACTTTGTTGCGAATAGTGAGTATTGTGCCTAAACCAAGTATAATAGCACCTACAATAAAGGTGATTATCATTGATCTATTTGTTTTTTTTGCTGGGCTCGTATCTGATGACATATCTATTCCGAATGATTAGAGTATTTGATTAAGAAATTGTTGCAAGCGTGGATGTTTAGGATTTTCAAAAAGTTCCGTCGGCGTGCCTTCTTCGATAATCTGGCCGTGATCCATAAATATCACTCTATCAGCAACTTCTCTTGCAAAGCCCATTTCATGCGTCACCACCATCATGGTCATGCCTTCATTGGCTAGACTTACCATAACGTCTAAAACCTCGCCCACCATTTCAGGATCAAGGGCTGAAGTTGGTTCATCAAAAAGCATAATTTCTGGCTGCATAGCTAAGGCTCTAGCAATCGCCACACGCTGCTGCTGGCCACCAGAAAGCATGGAAGGATAAGAATTAATTTTATCTGCTAAACCAACTTTTTTTAATAAGCCAAGAGCTAATTCTTCTGCTTCTTTTTTAGGTGTTTTCTTCAATTTCATTGGCGCAACAGTGAGATTTTTCAAAACACTCATATGCGGAAATAAATTGAATGATTGAAACACCATACCCAAGTTTTGACGCATTTTATTCACGTCATGCGCATCGCCTGCAATGTCATCACCATTGATATAAATATGGCCTTGATTGATAGTTTCAAGACGATTTATAGTGCGAAGTGCTGTTGATTTACCTGAGCCTGATGGTCCAATAATAACAACTTTTTCGCCTCTTTGCACATCAAAGGAAATATCTTGTAAAGCGGCTAATTGGCCAAAGAATTTCCAAACATTTTGCATGGAAATAATTGGGGAAGAATTTTGTGTTGTGTTATCGTTGATCTCTGTCATATTGCGACAACCTCCCTTCAAGATTGCTCACGCCTTTAGAAAGAATAAGGGTGATTACCAAATATACCAAGGCAATAACGGTATATGTTTCAAAATATTCAAATGTTTGCGCAGCGTACTCTCTGCCTCTACGCAACAAGTCAGCCACAGCAATAATAGACACAAGTGAAGTATCTTTAAGCATTGCAATACATTCATTGCCAACAGGCGGCAAAATTGTGCGCATGGCTTGCGGAAGCACGACTATAGTCATGGTTTGGAAGCGGTTAAAACCAAGTGAGCGTGCAGCTTCTGTCTGCCCTTTATGAACCGCCAATATGCCTGCTCTAAAAACTTCGCCCATATACGCGCCATAACAAAAGCTTAATGATGCCACAGCTGAAACAATTGGTGAAACTTGTAAGATTGAGCCAAGCGCATAATAAATATAGAATAATTGCATCAAAAGAGGGATGCCGCGAATAATTTCTACATAAGTAGAAGCGATAAGATTTATCATTTTATTTCTTGAAAGCTTGCCTAAGCCAGTCAACAAACCTATGGGAATAGCAAGCAAGATCGAAGTGATTGTTACCTGAAAAGTCACAAGTAAACCATCTGGAACAAATTTCATCACTTCCCAATAAGGATCAGGCTTTAATGTGCAAAGGGCTATCAAGGATCCAACTGCCAAAACAAAGGCAATATTCCAAGCTTGAAAAATGCTCCTATTTTTAGGATCTGGGATTGATGCACCTTCAGTAAGGATATAGGGCACTTGAATGGTGTCGTCTAAAGGATCTTTTCCTTCCTCTTGCATTGAATCTACCTACCTTTAAAATTTTGAGCTCGCAATGAGAAATTTCAATTGCGAGCCCTTATTAATAAACAGTATCTTACTATCTCATCCATTTTTGGAGAATAGCATCAGCTTGTCCGCTTTCTTTGATTTTTTTAATACCAGCGTTAAGATTTTCAAGCAATTCTTTGTCGTTTTTCTTTACAGCAAAACCAAATTGCTCTGCTTCAACGCTTTTATCAATGATTTTCATGAATTTTTCATAATCAGGATTTTTTTCAGCATAGAAATAAGCTACGTTTTCATCGCAAACAACTGCGTCGATACGGCCGTTTTTCAAATCTTCAATAGCAAGACCAACTTCGTCGTATGATTTAGCTTTAGCATTTGGGCTTAATTTAGGCAAGAAAAGCATACCAGTTGTGCCGATTTGGCCACCAACTGTTTTACCGTCTAAGTCAGCAAAAGTTTTCATATCTGAATCTTCTGCAACAACCAATGCTTGGAAGTTTTCAAAATAAGGATCAGTGAAAGACATAGCTTTTTGACGTTCAGGTGTGATCGTTACTGATGAGGCAATAACATCGCATTGGCCTGCGCCTAATGCTGCAAAGATGCCGTCCCAAGCAGTGTTACGAACTTCAACATCATAGCCAGCTTCTTTAGCAACAGCAGTGATGTAGTCAATAGCATAGCCGACAACATTTTTGTTTTCGTCAAGCATTTCAAATGGTGGCCAAGTTGCATCAGCTGCAACAACAATTGTTTCTGCTGAAGCTTTTGGAGCTTGAATAGCTACAAAAAGCATACAGATGGAAAGAATGATTTTCTTCATTGAACGCATAGTGTTTACCTCAATTTATTTTTTTTATATAATGAACGCAAAAATGAAAAAAGTCAAGTTGCGTCTATTTAGCTATATAAGCTTATTTGGTAATTATTTTTACATTTTCGTAAAGTAAGTTCACAAAAAAGTACAATTTCTTTCTCTTAAGATTAAAAGCCCCTAAGAGTTTCACCAAGGAAATAGTGAAGATTTGAGATTTTTTTT
>CAYJFE010000070.1:0-6520 GCA_964369165.1 uncultured Desulfovibrionaceae bacterium
ATAGATTTTTATGCCAAAAGCATTCTGTCGTTATCCAATTCCTTATGTTTGGTTTTTGAATAAAATTCCATAAGCTTTTGCATAGTCATTTCTTCTCTCTCTTTGCCCTGTATGTCAAGGATTATTTCACCTTTATCAAGCATAATCGTGCGTGTGCCACTTGTGAGGGCAGATTGTATATTATGCGTGATCATCATTGCTGTGAGATTGTGCTTATTAATTATTTTGTGTGTCATTTCCATAATCTTTTCAGCGGCTGCAGGATCAAGGGCTGCTGTATGCTCGTCAAGTAAAAGGAGTTTAGGCACAACAAGAGTTCCCATTAAAAGGGTGAGAGCTTGCCTTTGTCCGCCTGATAGAAGTCCGACCTTTGTTTGTATTCTATCTTCTAAACCCATGCCAAATTCGCTTAAAGCTTCTTTGAATACTTCTCTTTCATTCTTTCTTATGGCAAAATGAAGGCCGCTGTGTTTCGAGCGTGAATAAGCTAAGGCAAGATTTTCTTCGATGGTGAGTGAAGGCGCTGTGCCCATCATAGGATCTTGAAACAATCTGCCAATATAGGAAGAACGCTTATGTTCTGGATCATAGGTGATATTTTCACCCTCTAAAAATATTGAACCTTCGTCCGCATAGAAAAAGCCAGAAATCGCATTGAAAAGAGTAGATTTTCCTGCGCCATTTGAGCCTATAAGTGAGATAAATTCTCCTTTATTGACGTGAAGATTGACTTTATTCAATGCCCTGTGTTCAGTAGGCGTATTTGGTGAAAATATTTTTGTAAGATTAGTGATTTTTAGCATCTTGCAATCCTTTTTGCTTCATTTTTTGAAATTGTATATAGGATTTTGCCGCAGGAATAGCAAGGGCAATGGCAACAATAAGGGCTGAAACTATTTTGAGATAGTAGGCAGGGAAGAGGCTTGATTTCAATGCTATAGCAATAATAAAGCGATAAATCACAGAACCTAAAGCCACAGTGATAAGCCCTTTTGTTACTGAACCTTTGCCAAAAATCTGTTCACCTATGATCACGGAAGCTAGGCCAACAGCAATAATACCAATGCCAGAACTGATATCAGCAAAGCCTTGATATTGCGCTAATAATGCGCCAGATAAAGCGATACAACCATTACTTAAAGCAAAGGTGAGAATTTTAGTCGCGTCCACATTAATAGAAGAAGCACGCACCATTTTTTCATTATCACCTGTTGCTCTTATGCAAAGACCTATATGCGTTTTGAAGAATAATGCAAGTAAAATCACAACTATAAGACAGAAAATAAGAGCTATCATAAGGCGTACTGTGTCTTTTGAAAGCATAGGAAAAGCATCAAAAGCTAGGCGAAAAAGAGTATCAATACCAACTAAGGCAATGTTCGAGCGTGAACCCATAATTGCTAGGTTTACTGAATAAAGCCCACTCATGGTAAGAATACCTGCTAAAATTGGATGAATACCAATTTTGGTTTGTAAAATACCCGTCACGCTTCCGCCAATAAAGCCAGCAATCATACCTGCAAAAATAGCTAGAAAGGGGTGGCCGGCTGCTGTGAAAGCGGCAGAAGTTGCTAGGCCAAAGGTGAATGTGCCTTCAGCAGAAAGATCGGGAATGTCAAGTATACGAAAAGAAATGTAAATTCCTATAGCAAGCAGGGCGTAGATAAGGCCAAGATGCATAGAGCCAAGAAGAAGAGTCATAAAAATAATCCTTGAAATTTATAAATGATAGAGAGAAACCCACTATACTAAAAAGCGGACTCTTGGGAGAATCCGCTTTATAGAAAGGTTTTATTTTTCTTCAAAAATAAGAAGGCCTTCGATGTCTGTAGGAATTGTGATGCCTATAGCGTCGGCTGTAGTTTTGTTTATCATAGTGTCTGTAGCAGGCACAACGACTGATGGAATATCTTCAATTTTTGTGCCATTCAAGTATTTTACAGCCATTTCTGCAGTCACTTCACCAATGCGTACATCGCTGATTGCTACAGCAGTAAGGCCGCCTTCTTCTACTGTGACATTAGATGAGCAATAAGTTGGAAGTTTTGCTTCTCTTGCAACTTCAGCAACTAATGGCATTGCGGATTGAATAACTGAATCGTTAGGAATAAATAAAGCATCAACACTGCCTACAAGGCTTTGTGTGGCTTGTTGCACTTCGGCTGAATTTGTTATGATAGCTTCCTTATATTTCAAGCCTTTAGAGTCAAGATATTTTTTTACTAAGTTAATAGTAGTTACAGCATTGATTTCGCTTGTTGTGTAAAGAAGACCATAAGTTTTAATCCCTGGAGTAAGCTTGTCAGCTAAATCAAAGATTTGCTCAAGTGGAATAGCGTTTGAAGTGCCGGTAGCGTTTTTGTCTGGTTTAGCCATGTCTGAAATAACGCGTGCACCAACGGGATTTGAAAGAGAGATAAAGAAAGTTGGGATATCTGATTCAAGATTTACCATAGCTTGAGCGGCAGGTGTTGCAATAGCAACAATAAAATCGTGGCCAGCATCTACCATGCTTTGGCAGATACTATTCAAGTTTGTGGCATCGCCTTGGGCGGATTTGATGTCAAAAGTCATCTTGCTTTCGTCATAGCCTACTTTACGCATATGGCCGATGAAACCGTCTTTCATATCTGTGAATGCGCCATTTTCAAAAAGTTGCACAATACCAACGCTTATAGGTTTTGCCATTGCACTTGCGCTCATAGCAAAGAAAACAAAAAGGGATACAAATAATAATTTGATAGATTTCATAATAAACTCCATAAATAAAAAATTAGTGTGAATAAAATAGATTTCTTTTAAATTCACTTAAATAAAAAAAGCATAAACTCCTTTCAAAGTTTACGCTCACATTTGAAAAGGAAAGGATTTTTTTATGTATGAAGTCGCCATCGCCCTCTTAATAAAGAGAGGGGATTGCCGAGATGGAAAGATGTAAAATTATTTGTGGCTTTTTGCGCGAAAACAGAGTGCAAGAATCTTTTAGTAATTCTTACTGTCTGATTTGTGCTTGTGGCACATATTTGCAAATCGCTTTTAATAGACATCATTGTTTCCATTTTATTTTTTTAAAGCCTGTGTTCGCTTTAGCTCACATTTCAAGCTGTACTATCCTTTATTCATTGGACATTATTGACCTCTATAAATAGGAGTAGTGCTTCCACCATTAGGCATGAGTATAACGCTTTTGTTTTTAAAGTCAAGCTTTTTTATAAGAGAGTCAATGTTATCAAAACCTTCTATGCGTAAATCAGAAAGTGTTTCCTTGTCTAAGGCTGTGATGGCAAGGGTTCTCGCTTTTTGAATGCGCTCACAAGCTGCATAGAAAATATAACCACTTATAGTGAAAGCTTTGCGTAATTCTTTGTCTAAGGTGTTAGTTTTTAAATATTTTGCCCAATTGAAGAAATCAGGAGGCCCACCGCCTTCAACGCATTCGGCTAAAAGCACAAGTGTACCCTTTGGTTTTACGGCTTCTGCCATATTGAATAAAGTTTTCGCGGCTTGATAAAGATTGATGTCTTTAGGATAACCACCGCAAGATGCAATTACTATATCCGCTTTTTCTTCAATTTCTATGCCGTTGATTTGATTTGTGATTCGGCAAGATTTTTCCCATGCTGTGCGCCAGTTTCCGCAGATAAGGTGCGATTGCTTGCCGTCTTTATTCATAATGATATTGATACCAAAAGTAGGATTGAGAAGGGCAACGCCTTCGTCCATATCAACATTCACAGGATTTGTTGTTGTAAGCCCCATGCCAATAAGATCGCTTGAACGCTCTTCATCAGGGTGCATACATAAAAGATGGTTTGCTACTATTGTTTCATCGCCAGCAACGCCAGGGATGATGCTTTTTCTTCCACCGCCATAGCCAGCTAGAGCGTGGTGCGTGGTTGCACCAACGATAATGACTTTTCTGTCTTTTGTGAGAGGATGCAGATAAACAGGTGTTCCAAATGAGGTTGTGCCAAAATACTCAAGCTCGCCTTTGTAATTATGATTGACAACCTTTACCTTGTCATAAACCCAATCAGAAACGTTTTTCTTGTTTTCTTCGGGTGTTTGCTCTCTATGCGTGCCAAGTGAAATAAGAATCACTATATTTTTATAAGGCACTTTACATCTTTCGTGTAAAAACTCAACAAGTTCTTTGCAGACAAGATCTTGGCGTGACCAAAGGCGTGTCATATCGCTTAAAACTATAGTGACTAAATCATCTTTATTGATAAGAATAGACAGGGGAGGAGAGTCTACGGTGTTGAGCTCTGCCTCAGTATAAAATGTTGATTTTAAATCATTTATCGGTAAAGCGGCTACAGGTTCTAGTGTGGTTATGGATTTTGCATTTTCTATATTGAAAGTTAAAGTAGAATTTCCGTACTTCATTTGTATATCTGATTGGCTTGCCGACATTATCGCACCTTAGTTCCTAAGTTTTTCTCTTTGAGTTTTGTGAGATTATAAAAAAAAGATAGAAATGTCAACCTTGTGAAATAATACACGTTCTGAGTGTTTTATCTTAAAATTCGAATAGCAAAGAAGACGTGAAGCTGTTTTAGCTTGGGTGTTTAGATTATGCCTAGGGCTACTTTTTCAAACTTATTTGTCTTCTAGCAGATATTATTATTTTTCATTCAATGAACTATATCTGTTATTTGTAGGAAACAGATGCGATTTCAATAAGTTGTGCATAGTCTAAAATTTCAATACGATTTTTTGTATAATCGCCTACTATGCCTTGATCTCTTAGGGTTGCAATAATTCTGTTTACTGATGAACGGTGTACACAAAAGAAATCCACTAACTCTCTTTGTGAAATAGGCGGTGTGAAGGTATGTGTGAATTGGTGATAGGAGGCCATATCAAGCAATAAACGGGCTATATTGCGCAAAAGATGCTGTGAGCCCATTTCGTTTATTCTTGTAAGTAAAACCGAATATTTCATCCCTATACTTTCCATGATAAGAAAAGAAATTTCAGGTTTTTCAAGGACTAATTGCCTAAGAAATTGCACGGGAAAACGCACTAATGAACATTGCTCTACAGCTATGTAGTGGCTTGGTTGAGCCACATGGCCTATGACGTGCATTTCGCAGCAAAGGGCATTTTTTCCTACATAAAAGCTTGGTAAAACCTCATCATTTTGAATACGTGAAAACTGCAAAAGACCATGTTTCACAAAATAAACATAATCTGTATCAACAGAGAGAGCTTTGCCTTTAGAAAGTTCAAAGGCAAAGCCTTGGTCTAAATATTTTTCCCACACAGAAGAATCGGAATAAATAAAATAAGAAAGCTTTGAGCGTAAATAGGCTTCATAGGCTACATGAGCCGCTTGTGCGTCTTCTTTCGATATATAGCTTGTCTGTTTTAAGTACACGATAGCACCCTCAAAATTAGTAGTAAAAACCAAAGGTGAGGTCACTATAATGTAAAATATAAGCTAAGTCAATAAAAGGCAAAAGGTAAATACACCTCTATTAGAAAATAGAGCTTAGGAAAATATTTATAAAAATCAAATTCTTAGCTTTTGTAAGAATTTTTATAATATTTATTAAATTATTTTTTTATATCAGCCTTGAAAAGAAAATCACGAAGGCCTGAGCGAATTTTTAGCAGAAGTGGATTTTCGATTTCTTCTAATTTATCATTAAGTCCAATGGCCAACAGCTCTTCTCCTAGGCAAGGAGCTATAACTATTTCTAATTGTTTGTCATTACAGGCAGTTGAAATAAACTCTGCTGCTTTGCTTGCTTCTTGTTTTGTGATGTATCTGTATGTGCCATTGTCGTTGAGGGGGACAATATGTAAACGAATTTCACTTTCTTTGAAATTTTTTGCAATTTCAACAGTTTTTGCTATTTCTTCCTCTGTAGGTGCGGGCAGTTCAGCACCTTCTGGAAGCATGGCATATATTTCCGGTGCGCCATAGAAATTTACTTCTAACTTTGAAACAAGTCCTTTTTCTATAAGAGTTTGCAAAAGTTCAGGTTTTCTTCCATCAACTCTTAGGCAAGCTGTCAAGCCGCCTTTGGCTAAATGTTCAAGAAGTTCAATGAAATGAGCTTCTTGTCCTTCAGGGCATAGGGAAGGGTAGAGGCCAGAAATTGCGCCGTGTAAAAGGTCAGAGCGTGTGATGCAAGTGTCTAGTTTTCCTTCAGATAAAAGATAGGCTATGACTTCGCCAGAACCTTGTTTCACGACATTGCCGTCAGAATATATTGGAAATTCAACGCCCTCAGGGTTTCTGTAGATTGAGGGGCGGTTTGCTCTATAAAAAGTATTAAAGTCTTCCTTATCAGCTTGGAAGTCAGTTTCTTTCCATTCTTGCCCTTTGCTTTCAAGAAATGCTTTGACTATTTTACAACGTAAGCAATTGGGTGCAGTAAAAAGATGGTGCATAGTAAACTCCTTAAACAAGTCCATGCTTGTTTTTAACATATGTGAGTTTTTTATCAATCTCTTTTATTAATTGCTTCATTTGATACAAAAATTATATTTGCATTGCTCGCAAGAA
>CAYJFE010000070.1:6620-14441 GCA_964369165.1 uncultured Desulfovibrionaceae bacterium
TCTGCTTCAAACAATTTTTGCGCACTCACAATGGCATTTCTTGTGCCGAAGATATAAACAATATTGTCGGCTTCTAACACAGTGTCTGCGCTGATTTCAGAAAGGGTTACACTACCTTTTCTTACTGTAAGTACAGTAATGTTGTGTTCATTGGTAAGAGCGAGTGATTTTAAGTCCTTATTATCTACATAAGAATCTTTTTCTACAATATAGCTTGTCATGGAAAGATCGGCAAATTCGCTTGTGAGTCCCTGCAGGCTTGAAGCGGAATCGCTGACATTGAAAGTATTATAATTTTCATGTCTTATAGCAAAAATAAGCTCTTGTGTCTTTTGCTGTGGAAGAAGATAAAAATCTAGAAGATAGGCAAATACGCCTATAGACGCTTCAAATTCTTCAGCAATTACTCGATTTGCACCAAGATCATGCAAGGCTTGAGTTTCACCAAGGAAACGTGTTCTTGCCACAATAAATAGACTTGGATTTAATTTTCTTGCTGTTGCTGTGATAGCACGTATGGCAGCAGGGTCTGGTGTGAGAATGGCAAGAGCTTTTGCTTCTTCAATGCCAGCGTGTTGTAAAACCAGAGGAAGGCTTGCATCACCATGCTTGATAGGTTCAGATTTACGATACCTTGCCACTGTTTCAGGATTTGCTTCTAATATAGAATACTCAATTCCTGCTTCTTTAGCCACCTTAGCAAGGTTTTTTCCGCCTACACCAAAGCCAACAATAAGAAGATGATCTTGCAATATGTCATGGCTTGCTTCTTCTTCATCGTCCGATTTTATTTCAGCTTCTGAGTAAAATTTGCGTATCACTACATTTGCAACCTTAGGCGCAAGTGCCATAAATACAGGAGTGAGCGTCATTGTTAATATACTTGCTGCGAGGAAGAGTTGGTAAGCATTTTGATCCATAAGACCTTCTGCGATGCCTTGTCTTGCCAAAACAAAGGAGAATTCACCTATTTGAGCAAGAGAAAAAGCAACTAATATTGCTGTTTTTGGTGAATACTTTAAAAAACGTACAGAAGGGTAGACCACAAGCATTTTCACTATCACTAAAGTAGCCGCAAAGGTAAGAATTATATGAATATTTTGAAAGAAAAATGGCACATCAAGAAGCATTCCCACGGATATAAAGAAAACGGAAGTAAAAACATCTTTAAAAGGAAGGACATTTTCTAAAACAGAAAGAGAATATTCTGAATCCGCCAGCAAAACGCCTGCCATAAATGCGCCTAGTGAAAGTGAAAGGCCAGCATAAGAGGTGAGAAGCGCGATAGCAAAAGTAATGCCTAAAGTGGCAAGAAGTAAAAGTTCGCGGCTTCTGGTTTTTACAATTCTAAACATAAGGCGTGGCAAGACAAATTGCCCAAATAAGATAATGCCTATAACAATTATAGCATCACGCCCAAGATCCAAAAGAAGAGTGTTGATGTCGGTGTTCATAGAGCCTGCTAACAAAGGAATAGCAAGCATCATGGGAACAATGGCTATATCTTGAAAAATCAAGATAGCAAGGCATAAGCGGCCTTGGGGAGATTCAGTCTGCGCTTTTTGTTGTAATAGGGAAAGAACGATAGCAGTTGAAGAAAGGGCAACAAGACAACCATAGAAAATGCCCTTGGTGAAACCTTGTGAAAAGAGAAGGGCAAATAAAAAAGTGATGGCAATGGTGAGAATAACTTGCGAAGTGCCGCCCATAAAAATAGGCTTTTTGAGCCTGTTTAATTCCTCGCGTGACATTTCCATGCCTATAGTAAATAAAAGGAGGACAACGCCAATTTCAGCTAATAAGTCAACAGTGTGTAAGTCATCAACAAGGCTTAGAGCTGTCGGGCCACACAAAACGCCTGTAAGCAAAAAGCCTACTATAGAGGGTATATGAAATTTGTGGCAGATAAGTAAAACTACAATTGAAAGACAAAAAACTATCACCAATTCGTTTAAAAATACCATAAATCCTCCCATATAAAGTACATTTGCGAAAAATACTGTATTAACCGTGAGAAGTCAAATCCTTTTGCGTGTACTTACATTTGCAAAAATATAAAAAATTGTGTAGAATATCTATTATATTGATTGTAAAGGAAAGTTATGCAGACAATTCTTATCACAGGTGTTACCTCAGGTTTTGGCTTGGCAACGGCAAAAGTCTTTCACGAAATGGGTTATAAAGTCATTGGTACGGGTAGAAGGCAAGATAGATTAGACGCTCTTGCAAGTGAAATGCAAAATTTTACTCCTCTTTGTTTTGATATTAGAGATAAAGAAGCAACTTTTAAAACTTTAGAAGGGCTTGAAATTGATATATTAGTGAATAATGCAGGGCTTGCTCTTGGTTTAGAACCTGCTTATGAAGTGAATTTAGACGATTGGGAAGTGATGGTGGACACTAATATAAAGGGTACTATGTACGCAACAAGGGCTGTACTTCCGAAAATGGTGGAAAGAAAGAAGGGGCATATCATTAATCTTGGCTCTATTGCGGGCACTTATCCTTATCCTGGCGGTAATGTTTATGGCTCAACAAAGGCTTTTATGAAGCAATTTACTTTGAATTTAAGGGCTGATCTGAGCGGTAAAAATGTGCGTGTGACAAATATCGAGCCAGGCCTTGCTGAATCAGAATTTTCTGAAGTGCGCTTCAAGGGCGATAAAGAAAAGGCAAAAAATCTTTATGTGAATAAAAATCCGCTCACTCCTGAAGATATAGCCGAATGTATACGCTGGACTGCGCTCTTGCCTTCTCATGTTAACATTAATCGCATAGAGGTGATGCCGACAAGTCAATCTTCTGCGGCTCTCACTGTTTGTGCACAAAGCTAAAGCGGACTTTATGAAAGAAAAATCAATAGAAGCAATCAATCAACTTTGTCAGAGGTTTCCTGTTCTTGAAAATTTGCGAGCAAATATTCTAGATAGTATACTTGTATTAAAGCAAGCTGTTGAAAACAAAGGCACAATCTTTGTTTGCGGTAATGGCGGTTCTGCGGCAGATGCTGAACATATTGTTGGCGAGCTTATGAAGTCATTTATGCACAAAAGGCATTTGAAAGGGAAGTTTTGTGCGGATTTAAATGCACTCTATCCTGAAAAATCAAAATATTTGCTTGAAAATCTTGAAGGCTGTATCCCTGCAATTTCTTTAGTGTCCTCAGTTTCTTTACAGACTGCTTATGCTAATGATGTGTGCGCTGATATGGTTTTTGCCCAGCAAATGTATGGTCTTGCAAAAGAAAATGATGTTTTGTGGGCAATTTCTACTTCCGGCAATTCAAAAAACGTGAATAATGCTCTTTGCGTGGCTAAAGCTTTAGGCTGTAAAAGCATTGGTCTTAGCGGAAAAAGTGGCGGTGAAATGGCAGAACTTCTTGATGTTGAAATTCGCATTGATTCTGACTGTACTCCGCATATTCAAGAGCTTCACTTGCCGATTTATCATTGTATTTGCGAAGTTTTAGAGATTGAGTTGTTTTAGATAGTGTCGTCAATTATAAACGCGCTTCAATAATAGCTGAATAGACTTTATTTTCTAGGTCTATGCTTGTATCTTTTATCCAAGAGTTTATAATATCATCACTTTTTTTATGGAGAGTGATGGAAATATCTTTAAATCCAGCTTCTTCTAAAAGAGTGTGCATTTCATCAATTTTTAATGCATTCAAAATGCAAGAAGCGGATTTTATATGCGCAATAGCTTCTTTGTTTGAAGAATTGAAAGACTTATCAAGCAATATATCAAAAAGAAAGAGGCGCGCGTTCTCTTTCATAACCCTTTTGCATTCTTTGATAACTTGTTTTTTATCAGGGGAAAGATTCAATACGCAATTAGAAATAATTATGTCAATGCTTTTATCAGCAACAGGCAGATGCTCAATCTCGCCTAGACGGAATTCCACATTCTTATATTTGTGCGTATGAGCCGATTTTCGAGCCTTTGAAAGCATTTCATACATCATGTCAACGCCGATAACCTTTCCCTTTTCGCCCACCTTATCAGCGGCTAAAAAGCAATCGAACCCAGCTCCGCAACCAAGATCAAGAACGGTATCGCCTTTATTGTACTTTACATAAGCACTTGGATTTGCACAACCAAGTAAAAGATTAGATTCTTTTGGCACTTTGGCATAGTCTTCACTCGTATAACCTAAAACATCAGTATCACTATTTGCGCAAGTGCAAGGATTTTGGAAGCCAAATTCTTTGAGGGTTAGAACTTTCTTATAATCTTCTCGTATTTTTTCTCTTATTGAATCGTATGAAGAATCGTACATATTTTTTCCTTATTGCTAATCTTCCCTTTCTATAGCCTAGATAAGGAGAAATTTCAAATTCTTTTTTGTAAGTGGCCTTTTGAATATTGACAGCAAAATAATACTATGCTACTTTCTTATCAACCTTTTATAGCCTTATTTAAAATAGAGAGTAAAACTCTACTATGTGTTGATGCTGTGCCTTATTTTGTTTTTGATCATTTCGGACTACGGAGTTGTGGGCTAAATTATATGAAAAGTATTAAAGTTCAAGACGCTATCGGCTTGACGTTGAGTCATGATATTACGGAAATTACTCCGGATAAATTTAAGGGCGTTGCATTTAAGCGCGGTCATGTTGTGCGTGAAGAAGATGTTGAACATCTTTTGCGCATAGGTAAAGAGCATTTGTATGTATGGGAAAATAATGAAAATCTCGTGCACGAAGACGATGCTGCCTATCACATTGCAAAATCCACCGCAGGGCAAAATATTGAATTTTCAGAGCCTAAAGAAGGCAGAATTAATATAATAGCAAAAGAGCAGGGTTTATTGAAAGTGAATGTACCTCTTTTGCATAAGCTTAACTCTATTCCAGATGTTGCCATAGCAACTGCGCATACAATGCAAGAAGTGGCTAAGGGTAAAGTTATTGGCGGCACAAGAGTTATTCCTCTTGCTGTAAGAAAAGAATTGCTTTCATCAGTAACGGAATGTTGCCAAAATACTGAAAGCTTATTTTCTGTCATGCCTTTCAAATCCTTCAAGGTTGCTATTATTGTGACAGGAAGTGAAGTCTATCACGGCAGAATTGAAGACGGTTTCACGCCTGTTTTGAAAAAGAAATTTGCGGCTTGGAATTGCCCAATTCATTTTACAAAAATAGTTTCTGACGAAACGGACCAGGCCACACAAGCCATTGAAGAAGCTATAGCTTCAGGTGCTGATTTTATTGCATTAACAGGTGGTATGAGTGTTGATCCAGACGATAAAACACCTGCCGCAATTTCAAAAAATGCCACAGAAGTAATCAGCTATGGCGCACCAATTTTTCCAGGCGCTATGTTCATGCTAGCCTATAAAGGCTCTATCCCAATGGTAGGGCTTCCTGGCTGTGTTATGTATCATAGAGCAAGCGTGTTTGATATTGTTATGCCAAGAATTTTAGCTGGCATACGCATGACAAAACACGACATTCTCACCTTGGCACACGGCGGCCTTTGCGAATCATGCCCTGTTTGCCATTACCCTAATTGCTCATTCGGTAAGAGTGCGTAGAAGGACTAAATTTAGGATATGGTCATTCCCAAACAACTTTTATAAGTTGTATGACTACCTATAATAGAGTTTTCATTTTTTGTGAATGAAGACAAAAATCAAAAGCCATAAAGGAGTGCTTAAGATGATTCAAAAGAGTATTATTGTAAATGGAGTAGAACGCAACGTTATTGCCGAAGCTTCTACCCCTTTGTCCACCGTTCTTCGCGAAACTTTGGGTCTTACAGGAACTAAAGTTGGTTGTGGTGAAGGTCAATGTGGTGCTTGTTCTGTTATCGTTGATGGTAAAGTGACAAGATCTTGTATCGTGAAATTCGATAAAGTAGCACCAAATGCTAAAGTAACAACTATTGAAGGCATTGGACAACCAGGTAATTTAGATGTTATTCAACTTGCTTGGATCAAATACGGCGCCGCTCAATGTGGTTTCTGTTCACCTGGTTTTATCGTTTCTGCTAAACAATTGTTGACAGAAAACGTAAACCCAACTCGTGATGAAGTTCGTGAATGGTTCCAAAAACACCGCAACGTATGCCGTTGTACAGGTTACATTCCTTTAGTTGACGCAGTTATGGCAGCAGCAGCAGTTATGCGTGGCGATGCTCCTATGTCAAGCCTTGAAACACCTGTTGTTGAAGGCAGCCTTTGGGGTAGCAAACACCCACGTCCAACAGCTGAACGTAAAGTTACTGGTATGTTAGACTACGGTGCTGACCTTGGTCAAAAACTTCCTGCAAATACCTTGCATATTGCTTTAGTTCAAGCAAAAGTTTCACACGCTAACATCAAAGGCATCGACACTACAGAAGCTGAAAAAATGCCAGGCGTTGTAAAAGTTGTTACTCATAAAGATATTAAAGGTAAAAACCGCATCACAGGTCTTATCACCTTCCCAACAAACCTTGGCGATGGTTGGGATCGTCCAATCCTTTGCGATACTAAAGTATTCCAATACGGCGATGCTGTAGCTATGGTTTGTGCGAACACATACCAAGAAGCTGTTGCAGCGGCTGAAAAAGTTGTGCTTGATCTTGAAGAATTGCCAGCATACATGAACGTATTTGATGCTAAAGCTGCTGATGCTATCGAAATTCACCCAGGCACTCCAAATACATACTTCAAACAAGGCCTTATCAAAGGTGAAGAAACAGCTCCTTACTTTGAAAGCGATGAATATGTATCAGTTGAAGGCAATATGCTTACAAGCCGTCAACCACATATGCCAATCGAGCCAGACGTCGGTTTTGCTTACTATTCAGAAGATGGTAAAGTACACGTTCACTCAAAATCAATCGGTGTTCACTTGCACCTTTACATGATTGCTCCAGGTCTTGGCTTAGAGCCAGATCAATTAGTAATTGAAGCAAACCCAATGGGTGGTACTTTCGGTTATAAATTCAGCCCAACAATGGAAGCTTTGGTTGCAGCAGCAACTATGGCAACAGGCCGTCCTTGCTTCTTGAAATATACTTACCGTCAACAACAACAATACACAGGTAAACGTTCACCTTGGTACATTGAAACAAAAATGGCCGCTACAAAAGAAGGTAAATTAGTTGCTTTAGAAACTCAATACGATGTTGATCACGGCCCATATTCAGAATTTGGTGACTTGCTCACAATTCGTGGCGTTCAATTCATAGGTGGCGCATACTCAATTCCAAATATGCGTGGCGAAGGCCGCACAGTTGCAACAAACCACGCTTGGGGCTCAGCTTTCCGTGGTTACGGCGGCCCACAAGCTGTTATCACATCAGAAATGTTGATGGATCAATTGGCTACTAAACTCAATATGGATCCATTAGAACTTCGTTATATCAACGCATTGCGCCCAGGTGACACAAACAACTCAGGCCAAACTCCTGACTCATTTGCTGTTCCTGCAATGCTTGACGATATGCGTCCAAAATACCAAGCAGCTCTTGCTAAAGCTAAAGCTGAATCAACCGACACAATCAAAAAAGGTGTTGGCCTCGCAGTTGGTTCTTACGGCGCTGGTCTTGACGGTGCTGACTCTTCAGCTGCATTTGTTGAAATGAATGCTGACGGCACATACACAGTTTGCACATCATGGCAAGATCACGGCCAAGGTGCTGATATGGGTGCTATAGGTACAGCTTCTGAAGCATTGAAAGATATGAAAATTGCTTCTGATAAATTCCGTTTCACATGGCCTAATACTGAAAAATGCCCTAACTCAGGCCCTTCAGGCGGTTCACGTTCACAAGTTATGATTGGTAATGCAATCAACAATGCTTGCGAACAACTTCTTGCAGCAGCTA
>CAYJFE010000071.1:0-14192 GCA_964369165.1 uncultured Desulfovibrionaceae bacterium
GTTTTCTCTCATATTGCGATAACAATTCCTCTAAATGTTTTTCGGGGAATGTATCGCCCGATGGAGTTCTCAAGCTTCTCAAGGCGTCACAGATTCTTACTTGCTGATAGTTGCGTAACTTCTTTTAGAGTTTGTTAAGCTTTTGCTTTGGACTTTGTATTTAGCTGTGAAAGAAGTGACTTATCTTTAATTTGCTGAATTAGAAATAATGCGAGTTTATTTATACTATTTTCATTTATAAAATGTTTATTATCTTCTACATAGCCAATGCTTGAAGATGCAGTTTTAGGTTTGTGTTTTGTTGGTATCCATTTTTCATAATAGGGTTCTTTCATTGTGCATATTATATCTATTTTCTTCCTCTTAAATTCTCTCAATTCACTGTCTGGAACTTGAGCTCCCATCGACCAGTAATAATCCTCTGTTTCTTGTTTTCTTAAGTTTTGTAAATTGTTAAGATTTATTTCATA
This sequence comes from uncultured Desulfovibrionaceae bacterium, assembly GCA_964369165.1. Lineage (GTDB taxonomy): Bacteria > Desulfobacterota > Desulfovibrionia > Desulfovibrionales > Desulfovibrionaceae > CAYJAZ01. The sequence continues at coordinate 471 of CAYJFE010000071.1, forward strand.
TTCAAAGGCAAATTTTTGGCAAAGACTATCAATATACTGTTGTGCAATATAGAAATCTGAAAAATACCCCTGCAAGAAACTGTTTGATACAACTTTACTTTTGTATTTCTCATAGATAAAAACGTCAATCTTTTTTGTAACTTCATAAAATGCCTTTTCAACATCACTATATGCAAAGTTTCCTTCTTTTATTATAAATTTTAAAATATTTTGTAACTCCAGCTGACTACATGAACTATTTTCTATAAAACTATGAATTTCATCTGTTGACTTAAATTTTTTCATTATAAATCTCCACCTCTTTATCTAACTATAAAACTATACTGATAAATCTAACAAGTCAAGAAAGTAACTATTATAATCACATCTTCAAGCTTTTTTACAGTCCAAAGCATTTCACCATTCACAGAGTTGAGCTGAGCTTCAAATGGTTCAGCATCTTCACCCATAAAGCCTCGCGATTTTGTATAATGAACTTCAAACCTTGCGCCTTGCTCAGTTTCATAGTCTTTAGGTCTTGTGAGTTGAATTACGGTATCAAGAACATCTTCTTTTGAACTTGTACCACGCTGTGAACCGCTCTTACTGGCATGATGAACAAGCAGAACGGCAATTCCACGACGTCTGAGCATAAGAATCCATTCTTGAACCGGGGCGAAACTTTCTTCATCATTAGCTCTGCCATGCCGTGCAAGAGTTGCGAGATTGTCGATAACAACAAAGCCAACTCCCTCTAAATGTTCCTCAATCCGTTCTTGACCTTCTATTGTTGCGATATTCGGCATATAGACTTCATCGTCCTGCAAATCGGGATTGATAATGTTGAAATAACCGTTCGGTGCTTCTTTATCAAAATGTTCAATGATATGCGCAAGCCTTTCTTGAATCGCTTGAGCTGGCATTTCTCCATCAATGTATAGAACTTTTTTTGGATCGCCAGCTTTCCACTTGAGAAAATCAGAACCGCTTGCGATTGCGTAGGCTATATAGAGAGCTAAAAAAGTTTTGCCAATTCCACGACTTGCAAAAAGCATTGAAAGCGATTTATATCCAATAATCGGATAAAGAAGATATTCTTTCTGAGGAAGTTTAATCTGCATAAGTTCACGGATTGAACATACTTTCAAAGGTTTAGGCTTGTTCTGCTCCATGAAAAAAGCTCTTTCTTCTTCCTCCGATTGAAAGATGATTTTGCTATTGTCATGAGTCTTTTTCATATCTTGCGCTAAATCTGCGACAAATAAAGGAAGGAAATCTTCTTGAGGGTCATCGTTTGAAGAGCTACTCATCTACGCCTCTTGGGGTAGATTGAAAACTGTTAAAATAGTTGAGGATTTCTTCTTTCTTCCATACCGAACAACGAGCACTCAAGCTAATTTTTTGAGGAAAGTCTTCACGCTTTGTCCATCTCCAAAAAGTTGAGATACCGATACCAATCATTTCACAGATTTCTTTTGGTCTTACATAGATTTGATTTTTTGACATATTAAAATGCTCCTTTTTTTATCTAGAGCTTAAAATAGAAAAGCCCTATAAGTGTTTTTGAGACTTAAAGGGCTATCATAACCTATTGATTTTGTATAGTATGCTTGTTGTACTTCTTCGATTCTCTTCGACTTGTAAAGACTTTTATCGCACGTTAACGGACGATATGAACCTTTATCGGTAGTTAATGAATTTCAACGGCTTTATAGTTTACATTTTGTAATAATTTGTTACTTTTTGTTAGATATTTTACTATGTGCTTATACGAAGTCTTTAGCACTAAACGTAGAGTAATCTTCATAAGCATAGCTTGTATCAATACCTTTGAGGTAAATTTCTCTATCGTTTATCTTATTTGTTAGGGCAGATTTAAGAAGAGCTTTTATCTCAACGTCTTTTGCAGGACTTCGTTCCATAGCTTGAAGATAATCTTCTTTTTCTATTTGACTCCAATCTACAACTTTAGAGAGCTCTTTCTTAAAAATCAAATCTAGCCAAATACGACCGCTTCGCCCATTAGCTTCTCTAAAAGGGTGTGCAACATTCATTTCAACATACTTTTCTATAATCTCATCTGAGGTAGATTGTGGCATTTTCTCAATTTCAAACAAAGCATTTTCTAGATAAAGAATAGGAATAAAACGGAAATTTCCTTTAGAGATATTTACAGTGCGTAGTTTTCCTGCAAAATCGTAAATTTCACCAAAAAGATAGCTGTGTATAAAGGCAAGACCTTCAAAAGTTCCTACATCAAGAGTATCAAGTAAGCCTTTCTCATAAAGTTCAACTGCTTTCTTTTTGCTCATTTCTTCTTCTTTTTTTGCAAGCTCTATTTCGTTTATTATATTCAGTTTGTTTTGAAGCATTTGAAATTCTCCTTAGGCTATAGCAGTTGAATTATCTACACCAACTCACCTAAACCAAGCTCTCTCAAGAAAGCATTATGCTTTTCAGTTGCTGATTTAATATCTTTTTCGATGTCGATTAAGTTTTGGTGAACTTCTTTTAAATCGATTTTCTCTTCTTCTTTTGCGGTGCTGATATAACGTGTAATATTGAGATTGTAGTCATTATCGACAATTTCTTTCATCTCAACACAGCGTGAATAACGCTCTTCTTCTTTACGGTATTGGTAAGTATCAAGGATTTTTTCGATATCGCTTTCACGTAACGCATTTTGTCTTTTAGCTTTTTCAAAATGTTCTGACGCATTGATAAATAAAACATCATCTGTTCTCTTACATTTTTTGAGTATAAGAATACATACAGGGATACCCGTTGAATAGAAAAGATTCACAGGTAATCCTATAACGGCATCAATATTGCCATCTTCAAGCAGTTTACGACGAATACGTTCTTCTGCTCCTCCACGGAATAAAACACCGTGAGGTAAGATTATTGCCATTGTGCCATCTTTTTTGAGATAGTGAAAACCGTGTAAGAGAAAAGCAAAGTCTGCCGCAGATTTAGGTGCAAGCCCGTAATTTTTGAAACGCATATCTTCTGAAAGAGTATCAGTTGGCTCCCATCTATAAGAGAAAGGAGGATTTGCGACAATAGCATCAAATTCAGGCTTTTTCGCAGGATTTTCTTCTTGCAAAATATCCCAATCATTTTTGAGCGTATCCCCGTGGAATATTTCAAATCCTGTATCTTTTACACCATGCAAAAGCATATTCATTCTTGCAAGGTTATAGGTAGTGATATTCTTTTCTTGACCGTAAATTTTACCTATACCGTCCTTACCCATTGCGTGACGAACATTGAGAAGAAGCGAACCAGAACCGCAAGCCATATCAAGAATTGACTTTAAATAGTCTTTCTTGCCACTTTTTGGATCTTGACAGTCGAGCGTAACAATTTTTGAAAGGATTGTTGAAATTGGTTGAGGAGTATAGAACTCACCCGCTTTTTTTCCTGAACCTGCTGCAAATTGCCCGATAAGATATTCATAGGCATCACCTAAAGTATCAACATCGGAGCTAAACTCTTCAAGTCCTTTAGCTATTTCATTGATTACCTTACATATAAGTTCATTTCTCAAAGTAGGGGTTTTGCCTAACTTATCAGAATTTAGATTGATTTCAGAAAATAGCCCGTCAAATGACGAACCGAAAGAATCATTCTCGATATGTTTAAAACCGTCACCAAGAGTGATAAGGAGTTCTTTATTTTGCGTACGTGCAAGTTCAGCTATATTTGACCATAAATATTGAGGTTCAATCACATAATGCACACGACGACGCATAATTTTTTCAAATTCTTTTATGTCGTCAGGGTTGTTTTTGTACCAAGTTTTGAGTGGTTGTTCAGACTTTGGAAAATCTTCGCCAAGCTCATTTTTTGCTTCATTAGCGTAGTTGTCGGAAAGGTAACGCAAGAAAAGAAATGAAAGCATATAATCACGATAATCGTCTGCATTCATCGTTCCCCAAAGGGTATTTGCAATCGCCCATAGCATTGAGCCCAGTTTTTGTTGATTTGCTTGTGTCATTAGTTTTCTTCTTTTCTTGATATGCTTTCAATATGTTTTTCAAATTCTTCTTGATTCAGAGTATAAACTTCCTTAAAACAAAATGATTTGAATGAATCAAAGCCAAAGCGAATTATTGGAGCTTTTGCCTCTTTACTTGTTGCTTGTGCAATCATAGTATATGAGGCTGATGGCTGTATAGCTTTAGGCGACTTGTTTTCTTTTTTTGCATCAATGGAACTATTATAAACTATAATTAAGTTTGTATGTTGAGCAATATCTGTTACTGTATGAGTAGTTTTGTCAGAAAACATTAAAAGAGTGCAGTAAACTTTTTCAGCAATTTCAGATGTTTTAAAATTACGCTTAGAGGCAATATTTTTAAATTCAATAAAGTTTAGTTCATTATTTTTATCTAGCAGTAAAGCATCGCAAGAACAAGGCTCTGAAATTATTCTTGATTTAGCATACTCTTCTTTAACAAGGTCAAAATCAACAGCCTCAAGTAATAATTCTGTCATGTGTTTTTGATTTTCTTTATCGCTATCGTCAAGAGAAGTATCTTTTAATGTGCTTTTATGTGACAAAAAAGAAGTATATATTTCATTAGTTTTCATAAATTTCTTGCTCTTGATTTTCAAGAATTTGGAAAGGACGAGCTAAAGACTTAAATATCTTTTCAATATCATTACTCACATCATCAATATACGCACTATCATCTTCAAGTCTTGATAGGTAATATTTACATTTATCAGCGATTTCGTGTTTTGCTGAATATACTTGAATAGCACGCAAGAAATAAGGACTATGCGTATTTAATAATATATGCAGATTGAAAGTTTTTTGTAAAAGCACAAGAAGTTCTGCAAAAACTAATTGCCATTCCGGGTGAAGATGTATTTCAGGTTCATCAAGAATAATACTTCCATTATTTTTAATATTTCCATTTTGTAATAGACGTTTTATAATCGTAAAAGTTTTTACTCCTGTCGAAAGGTTTTTTATATTTAATTGCTTATTACTTCCTTCTTCACTATAAAAGAACTGCTTACCTTCTAACTTAATATTGCCTTTGCAGATATTATTAATTTTTTCATTAATTTTTTGCAAAGATTGTTCGATCAAAATATCGTCAAGAATATCAGTTTTTGTTTTTTCAAGCTGAAGATTATAAGTTAACATATCTTTATGACTTCCAAAAAAAGTAATAGCGCTGTATTGAGCTATGTCATCTATTATATATGGAGTATCTATATAGTTTATTACTGTTTGTGTATTTAGTTTAGGTTCAAACTCAATTACTTTATTATCTTTAATTTTAGCCTCTACAGTATTGTTCTTTATTGTTAAGGAAATATTACTATGTTCCTCAGTAAATATATTACTTACTTGTTCATTAAATTCACTTGCAAGAGTTTTTTCTAAAATCGCTTGTGAAATCTGACTACTCGTTACAAGCAATTTTTCGTTTAAGTTCTTTATAAAAGTGCGGCTATTATAAGCACTAAAATGTACAAAATCATCTCCATCTTCTTCCCCCTTCAAAAAATCTTTAAAAGTCATTATCGTACTAACTGAGGAATCAGCTGTAAACTCTTTTATTTCATTACTTTTTTTATAAAATCTTGAAGCCAAGTCATAATATGTAGTTACTGAGTCAATAGCAAATGGATGAAATTTCTCGTAAGTTATACGTTTAAACTCTGAGGCTAAAGAAGTGATTTTAAGAACCTCAATTCTAGCCTTTAGGTCAAAACAACTATTAAAAACAGAATACAAAGCCTTTCCTACAGTGCTTTTACCTGTATTGTTAGCTCCTGCAATAACGGTTATGCCGTTGATTTCTATATCAGCTTGTTTTACTTTTGCTATATTTTTTAGTGATATTTTCATATTTCTATCTCAATTTTAGAGTTTTTATCTTTTTTATTTGTTTTCAATTTATCTTTCTTTTGTAATGCTGTCAAACAGGGTTATTCACACGGAAAAATCCCTTGCATAAGCCCTTTTTTATGAGCTTTCAAGAGTTCTAATTTTTGGCTATGTTTATCTATTAATTCATCGAGAGATGAAAAACAGTCGGCTATTTTTTGTTGTTCGTCTATATAGCTTGAAACTATACTTTTTACTCTTTCGAGGTTAACTACAGATAAACCGGGTTGAGCTTGTCCTGTGGCATATTGATTTAGATTTAGCAGCCTAAAGAGATAATATAAAAAATTATTGACTACATTTTGGTAAGGTGTAGCAACAAGAGCATGTTCAGTAGCATAAAACTTACCACTTGCAAAAGTAATATTTCCACATAAAGCACCTTGTCTACCTATCAATGAGAACTCTCCATCATGACTATATTCTTTTACATACCCACGCAGTCCATTTCCACCATAACATGGATATAAATTTTCTGTTTCACTTTCAAAAATAGAACTTGCAGAAATAAATTTGCCTGCCTGCATCGAACAGAGAGAACCTAAATTTTTCTCCTCCCACTTGTCACAATCCTTAAATTCAGGAAAACGAAACTCAGGGAGGTTTTGCCCCTCTTGTGGAAAGAGTTTTTGAAGAAGTCCTTTTTTATGAGATTTCAATTTCTCTACTTTCTCAGATTGTACATTAATCAAAGTATCAAGAGAGGATAGGCAATCGGCTATTTTTTGTTGTTCGTTTTTATCGCTTGAAACTGTACTTTTTACTTTTTCAAGGTTCACTACAGATAAACCAGGTTGAGCTTGTCCAGTAGCGTATTGATTTAGATTGAGCAAATTAAGAACATAATATAAATAATTATTGTCTACATCATCGTAAGGTGTAGCAACTAGAGCATGTTCAGTAGCATAGAACTTACCACGTGCAAAAGTAATATTTCCACATAAAGCACCTTGTCGCCCTATTAAAGAGAATTCCCCATCATGACTATATTCTTTCACATATCCACGCAGACCATTTCCGCCATAGCATGGGTATGAATTTTCTGTTTCATTTGCAGAAATTGAGCTTGCAGAAATAAATTTTCCAGATTGCATAGAGCAAAGCGAACCTAGAGCTTTTTCTTCCCATTCGCCACAATCCGCAAACTCGGGAAATCTTAATTGAGGTATATTACTCTTCATACGCGCTCAATCCTGATATTTCTTGTCCATTCGCTTGCTTCTTGATAAATGGAATAAAATCTTCCATAAAGGCAATTTCACGCTTGGAACGTTCTTTCCAACCTAGATTTAATGTCTGAAATAAATCCCTTAGGCGGTCGCCATCAAAAACCATCTTCAATAAAATTGGCTTTACAAAACTTTCCATAGTAATAAAATCAAAACCGTGCTTTTCTGCTATTGTCAATAAAGCCTCATTGTTACGTGCTTGCATAAAACGCACATAACCCTTTTTTATCTCGATTTCACTCAAGGGAGTATCAAGGCTCAAAGTTTCAATATAGGCTTTTATATCGTCAATATCATTCACGAATTTAGAATCTGCCGCAATCACGCCAATGAGTTCGGCTTTTGTCATCTCTTGTTTTTCAGGGCTTGAATTTGTGTACTGAGAAATAAGGCTCATGATGTAATCATAATCTATAACTACAGAAGAAAAGAGAACAAAATCAAAGTCTAAGGCTTCAACTTCGGGGCTTGCAGGACTATCTTTTTTATTCTGTTTATCCCTCAAATCTTTCGCAACTTCAAGATACACTCCCTTGAAACCTCGTAAAGTATCTATAGGAATAATTTCTTCTATTGCATTTGAATTTTCTTCTGATAAATCAGTATATTGGTCAAGCTGAGTTTTGAGTTTTTGCACGTCTTTAAATAGATTGATAAATTGAGAGCGTGCCGCATCGCCTTTCAGATTTGGAACTTCATCGGGTCTTGCTTCAAGCCCTTGTGATTTCATAAAGTCGTCAAGTTTTTCCATAGCCACTTGCAATCTTTCGATAACTTTTGGTGCAGGGTCAACAAGCCATATTTCTCTTGCTCTATCCGCTTGTTCGCCTGAGAAAAGTTCTACAGCTAAATCAACGGCTTCTTTTTGACCTCTAAAGTCAAGAATATTGCCGTTTGGCTTGGTATCGTTCAAAATTCTGTTTGTGCGTGAAAAAGCTTGAATAAGCCCGTGCCATTTCAGATTTTTATCTACATATAAGGTATTGAGATATTTAGAATCAAAGCCTGTAAGAAGCATATCCACAACAATGACAATATCAATTTTATGTGTATCTGCATAATCGCTATTGCTGTATTGCTGGTCTTTTATACGCTTTTGCACGTCCTTATAGTAATCATCAAACTCATTTATTGAATGATTTGTACTATATAGAGAATTGTAATTATCTATAATTTCTTTGAGAGCTTTTTTCTTACCTTCGGGGTCGACTTGGTTATCACGCTGTTCTTGAACTAAATCTTCTTGTAATTGTTGAATTTCTTTATTTCCGCCTGCAGGTGGAGAGAAAACACAAGCAATATTGAGTTTTTCCTCTTGCGTAGATTGTATCTCATTGAAAAGGCTGTAATATTCAATAGCGTCATTTATAGAAGAAGTGGCAAAAATTGCATTGAATTTTCTGTGAGATGTTGCCGTATTATGCTTTTCAAGGATTTTTTCTACAATAGCATTTTTTCTTTTATGCGCAGGAATTATTCCGCCCTCAGATTCAGGCTTGTAGTAGTCCACATTGAAGCGCAGAACGTTTTTATCCTCGATTGCATGCGTGATAGTGTAGGTATGCAAGCAGTTTTGAAAGATATCTTCCGTTGTTTTATAGCTTCCTTCTTCGCCGTCATTTTTTGTATAGCTGGCGTTATCGTCAAAAATTGGAGTTCCTGTAAATCCAAATAGTTGCGCTTTTGGAAAGAAATTTTTAATAGCTTTATGATTTTCACCAAATTGCGAGCGGTGGCATTCGTCAAAAATAAAGACAATACGTTTATCGCTTAGTTTTTGGAGTTTTTCTCTATAAGAAATTTCGTCCTTTGTGCGTGGCTTGTAGTTGCTATCGAGCGCAAGAGCAAGCTTTTGAATTGTGGTAACGATAACTTTATTTGCGTAATCGGTGGAAAGGAGTCTATCCACAAGCGTACCTGTATTGGTGTTTTCCTCAACACAATTTTCTTGAAAGTTATTGAATTCTATACGTGTTTGACGGTCTAAATCTTTACGGTCAACAACAAAAAGGCATTTTTCGATATTTGGATTTTCTTTCAAAAGTGTAGACGCTTTGAAAGATGTGAGAGTTTTTCCGCTCCCCGTTGTATGCCAAATATAGCCGTTCCCCTTACTTTGTTCAATGCAGTCTACAATGGCTTGCACAGCGTAAATCTGATAAGGGCGCATGATAAGAAGTTTTTGCTCACTTGTGACAAGCACCATATATCGACTGATAATTTCCGCAAGTGTGCATTTTGCAAGAAATTCTTCTGCAAATTTATCCAAGCGTGTAATTTTTTTGTTGTTTTCATCTGCGTATTGATACAGAGGCAAGAAACGCTCATCGGCATCAAAAGCAAAATGTTGATTATTGTTGTTTGCAAAATACCATGTGTCATTTCTATTACTTACAATAAATAACTGCAAGAAACAAAGAAGAGAAGAACCGTATCTGTTTCCCTTATCGTTTTTATAATCTATAATTTGCTGCATAGCTCGACGAGGACTAAGAGCTTGAGTTTTCAACTCAATTTGCACAAGAGGAATACCATTGATAAGCAGCATAACATCGTATCTGTGATGGCTACTATCCGTGTTCATGCGCACTTGATTGACAACCTCAAAAGTGTTCTTGCACCAATCTTTTGTATTCACAAGGGTATAATGTAAAGGTGTGCCATCTTCTCTTTCAAAGTAGTTTATTTCACGTAATGTTTTTGCACAAGTAAAGACATCATTTTTCACGATTTCATCAAGAAGTCGATAAAATTCGCTATCTTCAAGCTTCACATAATTGAGAGCTTCAAACTTTTCACGGAAGTTTTTTTCAAGTGATTTTTTGTCACGAATTTTTGTATTGTAAGTATATTTCAGAGACTGAAGCGTTTCTATAAGTTCAAGCTCAATATCGTATTCTGTTGTCATGTGTTTCTCGGTGTGTTACAGTCTTTTTACGTGCTTTTAAGCATACAAAGGAATAGATAATTAGTCAAACGGAATGTAAGCTTCATTAGGATATAACAACATAACTCTTGAGGTATTATTATGTCGAAATGGTATGATGATAAAGATATTTTAGAATTTGGTAAAAAAGCAGACGAAGCCCTTGATTCTAAATGTTCCGTCGTTTTGCTTGAAGTGGCAGAAATATGTGAAGAAAAAGCAAAAGAAGAAAATATTCATCCTCTTGTGGCAGCAAGGCTTTTATATTATGCTTTTACTTGTTTTAGCAATATAAATACACTATTACAAGAAAATGATAGTATAGAACATATAATTAGTATATGTGAAGAATATACAGAAAGAGCTATTGCATGTGCAAGAAGAGCTTTAGAGTTTTATGAAGTTAACATCGTAAGTTTTACTATGACAGAAGATGAACAAATTCAAACTATTGCTTTTTATGTTCATCTAGCCATTAATTATAGTAATTTAACTTTTGAATGTGCTCGGATAATTGAAAGTATAGAAATTTTATCGCAACCAATTCTCAAAAAGAATCCTCTTGTGAAAGGTTTTTTAGGTGTGTTGTTTTGTAAGATTGCTTGCCTATATTGGGATTCAAATCATAATTTTTATATTTTACATAAAGCATATAAACTACTCCAAACTTCAATAAGTAAGAAAAACGTTCTCTATAATGAAAATCAAGTTGAGCTATTTACTGTTTATGAAAAGTATTGTTACAATTTGTTTGTAGATAAAAATGAATTATCATCAGAATTACCCATCAGCGAGTTTATAATGCCTTATGAGGAACTTTCTACTGATGAAGAAGATTATCGAGCGTGGATAGCTAAAAACAAGCTAGCTTTAAACTTACTCAATGACCTTGAAACATCAATTGGAGTTGGGTATGACCCACTGTATCTGCCAAATATGACGGCAAGTATAGAAAGTAAAATACCACCTCTAATGCAAAGTTTGTTCAATCAAATAAAACAAGAATATGTTTCAGCACGATTTACTATTTATGAAGGAGTAAATGAGAATAAAGTACATTATTCTGATAAAAATGTTACTTTGATAAATACTTTAGATTTTTCAATTTACAGTCTTTCGATTGAAAAAATTAAATTCGGATTTCGAGCTTGTTATTCTATTTTAGATAGTATTGCTTTTTTAATGAATAAGTATTTTGACCTTAAAATACCATTACGCGAAATTTCTTATCTAAACTTATGGGGAAATAACTCAAAAAATAAAACTAAACTCTTAGAATTAGCAAAAGAAAATTACCCATTGCTAGGCTTGTGGTGGATTTATAAAGACATACGCTCTTCATATACAAGCGAATATAAACCCAATACAGAGAAATTTACAAAAATAAGAAATATTAGAAACGCTATGGAACATCGTTCATTAAAAGTTGTGCGCTATCCTTTTGATTCTGAAGTTAGCAAAACTTTAGATAGCGACAATCTTTCATATAAAATTTCTTTTGAGGAATTTAATAACTTAACTCTTGAACTTTTTAAATATGTCCGTGAAACAATAATAATGCTAGTTTTTGCAATGCAAGTTAATGAAGAAAATAAAGAGAAAACCTCTAAGGACTTTATTATGGAAATTAATTGTGACGAATATCTAGATGAAGAAAAGTTAATTTTTTAAATTAATATATATACATATATTTTCTTAAAAATAAAATCGCCAGCGTTTTTGTATTGATTTTACAAGCAAACAAAACTTTGATTGTCGTAAATATCGATACAAAAGCGTTCTGGCGAAATCGCGTAAGCGAAATGATGAATTAGATTACTTTACCTGCTCCAACCTATATTTTTTTGAGCTGACTGTCCCTGTTTCTTTTCTTGCTCTCTTAGTTCCATAACCGATTGTAATGTTATCTGATTTGACTTGAATTTGTCTTTATGTTTTGAGTCAATACCATAGCGTAATTTGGCATAGGGGAGACCATAAACCCTAATATTATCACTAAAAGAAATCTTGTGTCCGCTGTCAATAATTTTACCACCATTTTCAAAAGAAAAGATGATATTTCCACTTGTATCGACTTTATAGCTAAATCTACCTGCAACTTTTCTCATAATTTCAACTGCTAACAGTTTTTTCTTGCTCTGTGATGAAGTTTTACTATTTGATAAAATCTCATTTTGCTTTTTCAAGTAATTTTCTCTTTCTATGAGCTTTTCTGAGTAGTTATCATTGTTTTTTATCTTGATTTCTTCGTTTCTATCAAGGTCTTTCTTGGAACGCAGAACTTCAAGAGCTTTTTCATCTCCATTTACAGCTCTGTTTTGAAGATAACTTAACCAGTTCAAAGTCTTTACAGAAAAATTCTTTCTTAATTCAATGATTTCTTGCTGTTCCTTGACTTTGGCAAGTTTTAAAAGTTCATGCTGTTTCTGTCTTGTGACCGTAAGCCCTGTAATTTTGATTTTCTCTTTCTTCCATTTTTCCTTGATTTCGTAAATCTCCATCTGCTTTGTATCCTCGATGAACTCAATCCAAAGTTTAGATTCAATGGCATTTTTTTGAAGTGGAGTACGTCTGTACCGATCTTTTGCTTGCACGCTTGACTTCATACTCTGAAAATTGCCAAACTTTTCAACTAGTTTCTTATAAGATAACTCTTTATCAAATTTACTCGCTTTAAGTCTTTGATTTCCTCTCATATTCTTGATAGATAAACCATTTCCTCGTTGAGTCAGCTCTAAACCGTACTCAGCAAATACACGATGCACGCTCCGCCAAGAACGAACATTTTCAAGCTCTTGCATTATTTTATCGTGTCGATTGATTACATATCGTTCGAAGCTCTCTTCGCCTGTTCGGCTTTCTTTACTTGCTGAATTATTTGATAATTTATATCTGTCATCTTTAGCGATACCATTGTCAATTGAAAGATTATATTTTTGCTCCATAGCTCGACACGTCTTCTCAAGAAGATAGTAATCTCTAAAGGGTTCATGTCTGCGATATGTTTCAGGATTTATCATATTATAAGCTATGTGTATATGAAGATTGTCAGTGTTCTTATGCACTCCGCAATGCCGTTGATGATCTTGATATCCTAGAGCTTTTGCAAACTCTAGCTCAATATCTTGATAGTCCTGCTCAGATAATTTTCCCTCATCTTCAGTACGAAGACTCACTACAAGGTGATAAGTCTTTTCACGTTTAGAACGTGTGTTTATATCTTGAATATCAAGGACTTCTTGGATTGCTGATTGGTAATTGTTATCGCTTCCCTCACAACCTGCGCACCACGAAAGCAAACATTTTTCGCCCTCATGGCTTGCGTCTGCAATGTATTGAGCTAGTCGCCTGTAGTTATCATTTTCGGGTTTACATGAAATGTGCTTGCTTATCATAGTTTACTGATTTTCCCTCTGAACTCATCTTTTAATCTATCAATCTGCAAGAGCAGTCTACGTACTTCATACAAATTTTTATTTTCTGTGAGGGCAAGTTTCAGAAGTCCGCCAAGCCGACCTAAGTCAGCATTGATTTTTCTTAACTCAATGCGTGTTTGTTGATCGATTTTACTTTCGACTCTTTGCCCTGTGCATACCCTTTGTATAAAAGTTGAAATGGTCAGCCCTGTTTGGGTACTCCATTTTAAAATTGTATCATATTCATCTTTGGTCAAATAT
>CAYJFE010000072.1:0-3694 GCA_964369165.1 uncultured Desulfovibrionaceae bacterium
TTTTTTTCTTTTAATCTTCCTTTAATCTTTCATCTGTAAAACTGATTTTCACACAGCACATTTAGAGAACTGTGTGGAAGCTGCATTAATTATAAATCTTTAAATGATAGGAGTTTATTATGAAAACATATTTTAAAACACTTAGCGTCGCTACATTAACTTTAGGCCTTTTCTTTTTTGCCAATAGTGCAGAGGCTTCTCCAAGTATTAGCTTGCAAAAAGCACAGGAAATTGCCACGAATCACGCTCAAGTTCCACTTAGTGAAGCGAACTTTACCCAGGCAAAATTTGAAGATAATTTGATAAATCCTGAATATGAAATTGAGTTTTTTCATAACAATGTCGAATATGAGTATGAAATCGATGCCGATAATGGTGAAATCACAAGCTATAGTCAAGAAAATCATAACAATCTGCAACAAGGCATCAATACACAAAGTCCTAACTATATCAGCGAAGAACAAGCAAAAGAAGTCGCTTTCAATCACGCAAATGTAAATTCGCCTTCATTTGTCCGTGTAAAGCTCGATCTTGATGATGGCATTGCAATGTATGAAGTTGAATTTACTGCAAACAATTCAAAATACGAGTATGAAATAAATGCTATAAATTCTAAAATTATCAAGATTGAAAAGGAATAACATTATCTCCAGCTATTTTTGAGGGGAGGCTTTTCATTTGTGAACAGCCTTTTCTCTCTTGCCATTTGCATTCATTTCAGTTTATATTTTTTAAAACATTACAAGAGAATTTTATGCGAATTTTAATTGCCGAAGACGAAAGAGATATGAATGAAATTATAGCCAAGAAACTTAATTCTGTCGGCTATAGTGTTGATGCGTGCTTTGATGGCGAAGAGGCTCTTTTATACATTCAATCAACAGAATATGATGCAATTATTTTAGATGTGATGATGCCAAAGCGTGACGGGTTTTCTGTTTTGAAGGAAATAAGAGAAAAGGGCATAGATACTCCCACTCTATTTTTAACAGCCAGAGATGCTGTTTCAGATAGGGTTTTAGGGCTTGATATAGGGGGAAATGATTACCTGATTAAACCTTTTTCCTTTGAAGAACTTTTGGCTCGTATTCGAGCTATGCTTAGGCAGAAAGCAGGAAAAACTACAAATATTTTAACTCTTGCTGATTTAGAGCTTGATTGCTCGGCAAAAAGCGTAAAGCGAGGAGATTCATGTATCTCTCTGTCTGCAAAAGAATACGCGATTTTGGAATATATGATGTTTAATGTAGGTGCTGTTCTCTCAAGAGAAAAAATTGAAAATCATATCTGGAATTATGACTATGAGGGTGGCACTAATGTTGTTGATGTCTATATCCGCTTTTTACGCAAAAAAATTGATGATGCTTACGACAATAAGCTTATTCATACGGTGAGAGGTGTTGGATATGTATTAAGGGAAATTTCATGAAAAATGTATCCGCAAAACTAAAACTGACCGCATGGAACAGTTTACTCATGATTTTGATGGCAAGTATTGTTATGGGGCTTATTTTGTCTTTCAGTGATGACATTATTGCCACAAGCAGTAAAGCAATATTGACAGATGTTGTTGAAGAGAATGCCAATGAGCTTGAGTTTGAAAAGAATAGACTTGAAATTGATGATGTAGATTTTTTTGAAGATAGCGTCTATACACTTTTATATACAGAAGAGCACGAACGCTTTGCAGGAAGCTTGCCCGAAGAGTTTACTGAAGAGCCTCCTCTCAAAGACAAAGCAATAAGCAATATTACATTTAAAGGAACGACTTATTCCCTCTACGACAGATTGGTTTTTGTAGACGATTATCCTAAACCTATATGGGTTAGGGGCGTAATAGCAATTGATGAAGTAGCAAGTGCTGTCAGCGGCATTTTACGGATGGCCTTGTTTTCGTTACCTATTTTTATTCTACTGGCCACTATCGGTTGCTATTTTATAGCAAAACGTACTTTTCGCCCTATAGATAAAATTATTGATACTGCAGAAAAAATAAGCAGTAGCGAAAATCTTTCTTTACGCATTAATCTCAAAAACAGTGATACAGAAATCCAAAAGCTGGCAAATACATTTGATACAATGTTTGAACGTTTAGAAAGTTCTTTTGAGGCAGAGAAACAATTTTCACAGAATGTTTCGCATGAACTGAGAACACCGACAGCCGTTATTTTAGCTCAATGCGAATATGCGCTTGAAGAAAGCGCTGATGATTTAGATAGGCAAGAAGCCCTTAAAGTTATTCAAAAACAAGCCCAAAAAACTTCAAAACTTATCTCGGACTTACTTAATCTTATGCGCCTTGAAAGAGATATTGAAAAACCCGAATTTGTCAAGCTTGATTTAAGTGAACTTGTAACTATTGTTTGCGAGGAGCAAAGCGTGATTTCTCCGCCAACTATTACATTTAATTATAGTATTATGCCAAATATAATGCTGAACGCAAACCAAACTATGCTGATAAGACTTGTCACAAATCTATTAAGTAATGCCTGCCGTTATAACAAAGAAAATGGATCGGTAAATGTCACTCTGACAGAAAATGATAAAGAAATTATCTTGTCGGTTGAAGATAAGGGGATAGGAATAGCTCCTGAACATAAAGACAAAATTTGGCATAGATTTTATCAAGTAGATTCTGCACGTACAGCCGATAAAAATTCAAGTATGGGTTTAGGCTTATCAATGGTCAAGCAAATTGTCAAAGTTCATCACGCAGAAATTAATGTCACAAGCGAAATTAATGTGGGAAGTTGTTTTAGTGTAAGCTTTGTAAAAACAAATTAAGTTTGAATTAACCTTTGCCCGATGCAGTTAACTCGTATTTATGCATTTTTGCTTTAAGCGTTGTATAGTGTATGCCTAAAACTTCGCAAGCTGAGTTCTTTCCTGAAAATTTATAATCTGTAGCTTCAAGTACATGAGAAATATACATTTTTTCAAGCTCTTCTAGGGAATACATTTTTGAAATATCATTTGGAAATTTAGATTTTTCATCATTGATAAAAAATTCAGGCATATCAGGTTCGAGCATTTTTTTATTTTCATGTAAAATGATATATCGCTCTATAAAAGATTTCAGCTCTCGCACATTTCCTTTCCAATCATAGGCAAGGATTTTATCCCAATCTATCATCTCTTCTTGTATTGTAGTGCTTATTTTATAGTCTTTGGTGAACTTGTTGAGATAAAATTTTGTCAGCACGCGAATGTCTAATTTGCGCTCACGAAGCGGTGGTAAGTGTACGTTGAAAAGATTTAATCTATAAAGCAGATCTTTTCTAAATCTTCCTTCTTCTACAGCTTTTTGCAAATTAACATTGCTTGCGGCAATAATTCTTACATTGAGATAGATGTTTTTGCTTCCTCCTATTTTTCGTATTGTTTTATTTTCAATGGCTCGAAGAAGCCTTGCTTGCGCTCCCATTGGCATTTCGCCTATTTCGTCAAGGAAGAGGGTGCCGTTTTGGGCTCGCTCAAAAGCTCCGATGAATGTTTGAATTGCACCTGTAAATGAACCTTTTTCGTGGCCAAATAGTTCGCTGTCTATAAGACTTTCAGGCAGAGCTCCACAATTGATAGCTACAAATTCTTTATTTTTTCTGCTGGATTTTTCATGTATTGCTTGTGCCGCAAGTTCTTTGCCTGTTCCTGATTCGCCAGTAATAAGCACAGTCACATCAGTTGAGGCCACTTT
>CAYJFE010000072.1:3794-13792 GCA_964369165.1 uncultured Desulfovibrionaceae bacterium
TGCCTGTTCCTGATTCGCCAGTAATAAGCACAGTCACATCAGTTGAGGCCACTTTTTTTATAACTTGGCAGATTTCATCAATTGAAGGACACATAGTTAAATAATCGAAGGGAGAATAATCTATGCTTGCTTTATTGACAGGTATGTCATTGATGACCAAGTTGAAGGCTTCCTCAAAAGTGTCTTGTGATAATCGCACAACTTCTTGTAAAAATTCAAAATGTTCTTCTGTATAGGCATTATTCTCTTTTGAAAAAAAATCTAATACTAAGATGGCTGCTTCGTGCTTATAAAAGGGGATACGCACCATGGATTCGCTTGAGTATAGGGGGGATTTTGATATATGCTTATCGCCTTCAAGCTTGCGAAGCTCAGACAGAGAATTAAAAATGCAAGGATTGTTGAATTCTTCTTCTGTAAATACTTTTTTTGTAAAAGAAAAATTATGTAAGGCACTTTTTTCAAGCTCCTCTTCTGTGTCGACTAAAACTATAACCGTTTCAATAATTGAATACACACAAAATGCCGTGATTCTATCCATAGGCATAACTTCTGAGAGTAATTTATTCAAAAGTCTAAAAGCATTTTGTAAACTGCCAATTTTGCAAAAAGTTGAAAATATAATGGCTATTTCTTGTGCGCTCATAGTTTTATGCTTCAGCATGATTTTCTCCCGAAAAAAATATTGTAAATCGCTCTATGCACGCTAGCAAAAAACTAGCTTTGTGGCAAGCCTAAAGAGCTGAGAAAGAGAAATTGACAAAATATCGTTATAAGCTATTGATAATAAAAAATTTTTTTATGTGGTGAAACTATTATAAATTGGCACAGTGTGTGCATTATATAGGAGAATAAATGGATAGAAAACTAAGGAGTAAATTATGTCACAAGAAGAAAAAAATCCTTTGGACATCATCAACGATCCTAAAAATCGTGTGAGTGCGGACACTCATTTTGGTGGATCAATCAAAACTGATGATGAAATTGAAACCCCAGTCGAAGAAACAAAAAATGTATCAAGGCGTAATTTTCTAAAATTTGGCGGAGCAGCAGCGGCAGTAGCTTCAGTTGCGGCTTCTGGCGCAGTAGGCTTTAATACAGGCCGTTCAGCAGATGGCTATACAGGCTATGGAAGAACTTATGCGGGCGAAGATATGTTCTTTAATCGTGAACCTTTTAGGGCAGAAACGGCTGCAATGATGGAACCTGTTGGCGAAGTGACACGTCCTGATTGCTTCGACTTTTTATTTGAACGTACAAAAGCAGTTGGTGGCCTTATTCGTTCAGGTAAATGGAATCCTTCAATGGGGCTTGAAGCAATGCCTGATGGTATTGGCGAGTATTATCGTAAAAACCCAGAAAGATATCCAATTATGCTTGATCAGCATGAAAGGCAAGCAAAGCGTATAGACTATTGGAACACAACAGCGCATAAGCAATATGCCATTGCAGGCGCTTATACAAAAGCTTTTGCAAATTCAATGTATAATTCCTCACACGCTTCAACCGTTCCTGAAGATCCACACGATGTATTTATGAGAACAGGTGAGCCCCAACCACCTGAAAAATGGGATTTTAGAAATGTAAATCCTCAAAAAATGGAATTTAAATCCCCAGCTCACGCTACAAAATTAATTAAGCATATGGCGCACTTATTTGGTATGTCAGTTGTGGGTATAGGTAAATTTGATCCAGCATTTATGTTCAAAAACCTTATGCGTGGTATGCCAAATCGTGGTTGGGATAATTGGGGCGATAAAGTGCCTAGCCACTGGAAAAGCATAATTGTTTTTGGTGTTCCCATGCATTGGGATTCAAATGCAGCTGCCATTGGTTATGCAACCTCTTTTGATGCCTATTTCCGCTCACGTTGTGCAGCAGGGCATATGGAAAACTTCATCCAACAATTAGGTTATCCAGCTCGTGCGCAATTCCCTGGCTCTCACTACGAAATTATGATCACACCTTTCACGATGACTACAGGTTTGGCTGAATATTCTCGCGCAGGTCTTTCAATGGTGCCTGAGCTTGGGCCAAACTTCCGCCCAGCAGCTGTTATCACAGATATTGAATTTGAATACGACAAACCAATTAATATTGGTATGGCAAAATTCTGTAAAAAATGTAAAATCTGTGCTGAAACTTGCCCATCAGGCGCAATTCCATTTGACGATGAACCACAAACCGTAGTTCGTGGCTTCAAGCGCTGGTTGCTTGACGAAGAAAAATGTTATACTCAATGGGTAAGTGGACCAATTATTGATGGTCTTGGTTGCCGTGTATGTGTTGGTGTATGCCCTTATGCGCGTAAAAACACTTGGATTCACACAATTTCGCGTGAATTAGAAGCTCGTGATGCCACTGGCATGGTTGCTACTGGCCTTTTAGCTATGCAAGAAAACTTCTTCAAATATCCTGCTGGTGAAGAATTTAGGGCTACTTGGGATGGTGGAACTGAGGCAGTTTATCACAATCCTCCTTGGTGGGAAAGAGCTGAAGACTTCTTTAGCAATGTTGAAAAAACTTGGGAATATCACGGCATGGAATAAAATTTATAAATTTTATTAAGAAGCGAAGATTTTAAATTTTATAGTGTAGAATTTAGAATTTTTTTAGATGGTAAACATATTTTTATATAATATTATAGTTATATAGAATTATATATTGAACAACACTAACAAAGGAGAAATATATGTTTCCTGGTGTAAATATGCTCAACAGCCTCTTTTGGATGGTTTTTGGCGCAATGCAAATTCTTATTATAGCTGGCGCTTATGCGTGGCTTAAGGAAAAAGGCAAGAAAGTAGCTTGGTGGCAAATGACTATTTTATATGGTATTTTTGCAACCTTCCTTCTCACAATTGGCGGTGGCTTCACCTTAGCTGGCGAATACGAAAGCCAAGCAGGTTGGTATTTTATTGGTATCTTAGGCGTACCGGTTATCCTTGCTTTTGCAATTGCGTTGAAGCTTTTTGTATTTAGAAAATAAGCATAATAATTACTAAGCTTTGCAAGTGTTTATATTAAATGCTTGCAAAGTTTTTTAAGTATCACACTATATACATATATTATTTCTTGTAAATTCAATAAATGTGCAGAAGATACTACAGCAAGAAAAAATGCACTTTCGAGAATATTAGAAGGAAGTCAGTGCAGTACAAGGTTTTTGTTTAAACTTTTAACTTGAGTCGCAATCTTTTTGAGTGAATTTAATATTTCTTACTTATTTAGTATTGCCTTTTTCTTTATAATAATGTACTTTTACAAGAATCTTCATTTTTGTAGAAAATCGACTTAAGTAAGGAGTTTTTATGATTCAAAAAATGTTTTATGTCAATGGTGTTGAATTTAATGTTTTTACAGATAATAACACTGCACTTTCCACAGTATTGCGTGACCAGCTTGGACTTACTGGCACAAAGGTTGGCTGTGGTGAAGGACAATGCGGTGCTTGCTCGGTTATTGTTGATGGAAAAGTTGTGCGCTCATGCATCACAAAAATGAGTAAATTAGTAAATGGCGCAAAAGTAACCACTATTGAAGGACTTGCTAAGGGCGATGAATTACACCCCATTCAAAAAGCTTGGGTAAAGTATGGCGCTGCTCAATGCGGTTTTTGTTCGCCTGGTTTTATAGTTTCTGCCAAACAATTATTAGAAGATAATCCTAAGCCAACGCGCGATGAAGTGCGTGATTGGTTTCAAAAGCATCGCAATGTTTGCCGCTGCACGGGCTATATTCCTTTAGTTGATGCTGTTATGGCCGCCGCTGAAGTTATGCGTGGCGAGAAGCCCCTCTCTTCGCTAAACCCTGAAGAACCAAAAGATGGTCGCCTTTGGGGGTCACGAGCCATTCGACCTACGGCTGTAGCAAAAGTTACAGGTGCTTTGGATTATGGTGCAGATTTAGGTTTGAAACTTCCACACGATACTCTTCAAGTGGCTATGGTGCAATCTGATGTGCATCACGCAAATATCAAAAACATTGATATTTCAGAAGCTGAAAAAATGCCTGGTGTTGCAAAAGTTGTCACACATAAAGATGTGAAAGGCAAAAATAGAATTACAGGACTTATCACTTTCCCAACAAATCTTGGCGATGGCTGGGATAGGCCAATCTTGTGCGACACAAAAGTATTCCAATACGGCGATTGTATTGCCCTTGTTTGTGCAGATACTTATGAACAAGCGCAAGCGGCGGCGGCAAAAGTAAAAGTAGAATACGAATTACTTCCTGCCTACATGAATTTATTTGAAGCAAAAGCTTCTGATGCTATTGAAATTCACCCTGGCACACCAAACACTTATTTCTATCAAAAATTAGAAAAAGGCGAAGATACTAGCCCTTATTTTGAAAGAGATGATTTGGTTGTTGTGGAAGAAACCACAATGACAAGCCGTCAACCACATATGCCTATAGAGCCTGATGTCGGTTTTGCATATTATACAGAAGATGGCAAATTACATATACATTCTAAGTCTATAGGTGTGCATCTTCACCTCTATATGATTGCTCCAGGCCTTGGCGTTGAGCCTGAAAATATCGTCCTTGCTTCTAACCCAATGGGCGGAACATTTGGCTATAAATTCAGCCCAACCATGGAAGCTTTAGTCGGTGCTGCCACAATGGCAACAGGCAAGCCTTGCTTCTTGAAATATAATTATCGTCAACAAATGCAATATACAGGTAAGCGTTCACCTTGGAACATGACAACTAAATTTGCCGCTACAAAAGAAGGTAAATTGCTTGCTATGAACACCGATTATGACATCGATCATGGCCCTTATTCTGAATTTGGTGATTTGCTTACTATTCGTGGTGTGCAATTCATAGGTGCCGGCTATAATATTCCAAATATGTCGGGTGAAGGACGTACAGTTTGTACAAACCATGCTTGGGGAGCCGCTTTTAGGGGGTTTGGTGCGACTGAATCAATGTTCACCTCAGAAACCTTGATGGATAAACTTGCTGCAGAACTTAATATGGATCCACTCGAGTTGCGTTATATCAACGTCTATAGAAAGGGCGATACCAACAATTCAGGCCAAGAACCTGATGCTTATGCTCTTCCAAAAATGATTGAATCATTAAGACCAAGATATCAAGAAGCTCTCAAACAAGCCAAAGCAAATTCGACTGACAGCATGAAAAAAGGTGTTGGCGTTGCTATAGGCGTATTAGGTGCAGGACTTGACGGGCCAGATTCTTCGGGGGCATTTGTGGAAATGAACCCTGACGGCACAATTACTGTAGGCTCTGCTTGGGAAGATCATGGCCAAGGCGCTGACATTGGCGCAATAGGTTCAGCCCACGAAACCTTGCGTGTTATGGGTGTTACAGCCGATAAACTTCGTTTCACATGGCCTGATACTGAAAAATGCCCGAACTCTGGCCCTGCTGGCGGATCACGTTCACAAATTCTTACAGGTAATGCTATTCGTCTTGCTTCAGAAGCTTTAGTTGAAGCTTGTAAAAAAGCTGACGGCACCTACATGAATTATGATGAAATGGTAGCCGCTGGTAAGCCAACAAGATACGATGGCACTTTCACAATGCCAGGTAAAGAAATTGATGCTAAAGGGCAAGGCACGCCTTTCATGGTTTATATGTACAGCCTTGTTATGGCAGAAGTAAGCGTTGATACAACAACAGGTAAAACCGTGGTTGACAAAATAACAATGCTTGCTGACACAGGAAAAGTGAATAACTTCCTTGTTGTTGACGGGCAATTATACGGTGGTATAGCTCAAGCTATAGGTCTTGCCTTGTCAGAAGATTACGAAGATATTCAAAAGCATGCCACAATGATTGGCGGTGGTATTCCTTATATCAAGGATATTCCAGATAATATTGAACTTGAATACTTTGAAGAAGAGCGTGAACATGGCGCATATGGATCATCAGGAGTTGGTGAATTGCCATTACTTGCACCGCACCCAGCTATTATCAACGCTATATATAATGCGACAGGCGCACGTATAACTCATCTTCCTGCACGCCCAGACAGAGTGCTTGATGCTTTGAAGAAATAATTATTAACATCTAATCTATTATATAAGAACTGCATAGTTTTAACAAATTATGCAGTTCTCGTATACTATTTCTTTAGAGAATGTCGTCAAATTCAAAAATTTTGTGGAATTTTCAACAAAAAGGGACTTTTTTCGGAATGGGTGTTATAGCCATTCAAATTTTATCATCGTGTAAGGTTTTTTTAAAGGGGATATGTGAAGCTCTCATGCGAGAACGCAAGCTAGAAGGTGGGACACCAAGAATTTTTGCTGCGCCATTACTTCCTTGTATTCTCCACTTTGAAGTGTTTAAAGCTTTATAAATTTCTTCGTCGGTCAAGGTTTTAACTTGTGTTTGCGCTGGCTTGCTTGTAGGTAAAAAAGAGAAATCTAGCTCTTCTTTTTCTTCAAGAATTGCGCTAATAATTCCTTTTTCAATGCTTGATCGCAATTCTCGCACATTGCCTGGCCACGAATAATCTAACAATATACGCATACTTTTATTTGTGAATACTGGTGGCTCAGCTATTTGCATTCTCTTCATAAAATATGTATAAAAATATTCTGCAAGTGTGCGAATATCTTTTTTTCTTTGCTCAAGAGGCGGCACTTCTATAGTAAGTATATTTAACCTATAGTACAAGTCTTCTCTAAAAGTTTTTTCTTCAACCATTGCAGAAAGATTTCTATGTGTTGCGGCAATTATGCGTATATCAAGATTGAGTATTTTTTCACTTCCAACTCTTTGAATTTTTTTAGTTTCAAGCACTCTCAAGAGGCGAGCTTGAGCATTTAATGAGAGTTCTCCAACCTCATCTAAGAAAATAGTACCGCCCTCTGCCTGTTCAAAAAAGCCTTTTTTCATCTGGACTGCCCCTGTAAAAGCTCCCTTTTCATAACCAAAAAGTTCACTTTCTAAAAGCGATTCAGGAATTGCCGCACAATTCACGGGCACAAAAGCTTTTGCCTTTCTATTTGATAAAGTATGCAGTGTTGATGCAATCAATTCTTTGCCTGTCCCCGTACTTCCGCGAATTAGGACTGTTGTATCATAAAGGGCTAATAATTCAATTGTTTTCACAATTTTTTTTAGATCATGACACATTTTAAGTTGCTCATGATAGTTTTGAGGCAAATTGCCTTTTGGCGAAATAAATTCATAAGATTCAGGTGAATCTTGATAGATTTGTGAAAGAATAGATATAAGCAGTGGGCGAACTTCATTGAGTAATGTTATGTGCTTAGATGAAAAATTATTTTCACCTTTACTGGTCACAGCACACAACATAAATTTATCTTCAGTTTTGTTATAATCAAACATAAAATAAGCAAATGAAGCAAAAGGATGAATCATTTGATCTGTAAAATTCTTCATTTTGTTAGAGGCTTTTGTATTAACAAAAATCACCTCTTTACAGCCTTTTTCCATCACTTGAGTGTATTGCCTCTGCGGAATAAGAGGCTCTAAAGGAAAAGCAAGTTTTGCAAGTTCCACTTCTCTGCCATATTCAAGAAATAGTGTCATTTGCTTTTCTTTACGATGAACAGAATAACAAACAATATGATCAAAAGGTATTTCTTTAGCAAGAAAGTTGAACATAGAAGTAAGAGCATCTATCTTATTTATATCATTAAGCATTTCCAGAAACATTTCTTTTTTATAGTCCATTTCAAAAGTCTCCTCTCGCTTTATAAAATTTGTATAGAATAAAATAAAACGACAAACCGTTTTTTAAAACGATTTTATTATGTCTATATTATCAAGTAATTAGGAAAAATGCAAATAAAATCTAACTGCGATTTTCTATATTCTCATTGCTGAAAAAAATAAATCTTATTTATAATCAGTACCTTAACTATTGGTATCCTTGTTGCAATTAGCCTCTGCAAAACAACTGAAAGGAGTGTATTACCAATGCAAGCAGTGAAAAAAACTGTCTCAATTAGTAAAATTGTGAATACCATTATCGGCTTATCAATAATGATATTAGGCCCTTTTTTTGATTCTCCTCAATTCTTATTTCCTAGCTCTCCACAGCTAATAGAGCTAGGTTTTCCTATTGTGAATAATCAAGCTTTAATCACAATCTCAGATGCGGGCTGGACTGCCTCTATTATCTTTTTAGGGCTTATCTGGCTTTGGACTACTGTTGATACTTTGTGGCCAAGCTTATTATCACTTGTGCTCTTAGCATTAAGTCCTCACTTTCAATTACCCACACTTTTTGCACAATATTTCGGCTTTCCAACTATAGCCTTTTTATTTTTCTTATTGTTTTTTATTGCCGCCATCACAAGAAGCCAAGTTGCAAGTTATTTTGCCAATTTTTTGCTTACGCGTAATTTTATCCAAGGAAGACCTTGGATTCTTGTAACAACTTTGCTATTTACTGTCTATGCTTGCGCTCTTGTTGATCTGCTCTCATCGCCATTTATCTGCTTGCCGGTTGTCTATCTCATTTTGCATGAAGTTGGTTGTAAAGAAGGCGATAAGCTTTCAATATTCTTAGTTGGGAACGTCATTGCGAGCTTTGTCTTAGCTTTTACAACAGATGCCATTAAAGGCGGTGCTGTATTTATGTTAGGTGGTTTTAGTACTTTTGTTGCGAATAATCCACAATTAGGTTTGGGTTTATTTAATCCCATGAATTGGATTATTATGACATTGATACTTTCAACCATTGGCATATTTGCCATTGTTTTTTGTATGCGCTTCATTTTTAGGGTTGATGTTTCACCTTTGAAAAACTTCAACACACAAAGTTTAAGAGATAAACCGCTTCCACCAATGAACTGGAAACAGAAAACTATTATAGCCTTACTTGTAGTCTATATTATCTGGATGCTCGTTCCTAGTTTGTTGCCTGCTGATTTACCAATCACAAACTATTTAAAATCAAGAAGCCTTATAGGTGCTTGTGCTCTGTGTAGCGCTGTTTTATGGATTAAGCATAAAGGTGAACGCCTGTATAATGTTTCCGAGTTAGCCTCGTCAGTTGCGTGGGGAATATATTTTCTTCTTGCAAGTGCGTACCTCTTTGGAAATTTATTGATAGCTCCTGGAACTAACATATCAATTTTGCTTGAACTACTTTTCCGCAATACTCTTCAAGGCTTAGGATACTATGGCTTCATTTTATTGATAATGGTTTTAGCTATAATTATAACAAACTTTATGAACTCAAATGTGATGGCAATTATACTTGCGCCTATTGTTGCTCAAATTGCCTTAAGTTATGGCTTTGATGCAATGCCAATAGCCATTTTGTTTATTTATGTGCTTGCCTTAGCTGTGCTTACACCAGGCTCTGGGATTGCTGGTGCTATACTCTATGGTAATAGAGAATGGCTTCCTGGCAGTGCCGCATTTTCTTATGCTTTATTTCTTACTGTTCTATTTCTTGTAATTGCTATTGTTTTTGGAATACCTTTGGCTAAGATTCTGTTTTAGCACGAAAGTATAATAATCATACTCACTCAATAAGTCCACACAGATTATATCTGCGTGGACTCATCATTTTAAAACATTACCTCATTTCCTTGTTAACAGGCTTTGATTATCTCGCCAATACAATTAAAACGGAAAAAATTTATTTTAAAACGACTATATATATTATTTATAATCAAATACTTACACATTTTCAAACTATCGTTTTTCGTCTTTTTTTCTTAAGCTTGAAAAAAATGAAAAAATATTCCTTTGTAATCACACACTTACATTTTGGCACTCTTGTTGCACTATAAGAGCAAGTAAACTAATCAAATAGGAGATTACTATGATAAAAAATGCTATCGTACTTATGTTTGACAGCCTCCAATTCAATTACCTTGGCTGTTATGGCAACTCATGGATTAAAACCCCTAACATGGACAGATTGGCTCGTGAAGGTGTTTTATTTGAGAACTGCTACACCGAAGGTCTTCCTACAGTGCCTTGCCGCCGTGCTATGCATACAGGTCGCTATACCTTGCCTTACGCAGGCTGGA
>CAYJFE010000073.1:0-13679 GCA_964369165.1 uncultured Desulfovibrionaceae bacterium
AACTATGGATTACAAGCTCATCTTTGCTATAACCCATGTTTCTCAAGCCTGCGATGAGTCCTTCTGCGCTGATTGGTCTTGATAAAGTCCTTGGGCTTGGAAAAAGCAATTTGTCATGGCCTGTATACTCTTTCAACTCTTTGAGAAGTGCTATTACCTGTGTTGACAAAGGAACTATATGAGTTTCTGGAATTTTCATTCTTTCAGCAGGGATTTTCCATTCAGCTTTTTCAAAATTGATTTCGTCCCATCTTCCTTTTCTTATTTCTTGCGAGCGCAAAAATACATAAGGCAAAATCTTCAAAGCATACTGCACACTTATGCTTTCGTTATAAGCATCAATTTTTCTGAGAAGGTTTCCAACATCATGCGGATTTGTAAGTGTAGGATAGTGTTTTGTCTTTACGCTTTCAAGTGCACCTTTTAGATCAAAGCTGATATCCCTTGTTGCTCTGCCTGTTGCGATTGCGTATCTGAAAACTTGTCCGCATGCTTGCAAGGTTCGATGTGCTGTTTCATTATAGCCACGAGCTTCAACTCTTCTGATAGTTTCTAAGAGTTGCGGTGGAGTGATAGAAGTGATTTGCACTTTACCTAAAAATGGGAAGATATTTTTTGTCAGTAAGCCTAAAATCTTCTTTGCATGGCTTTCTTGCCATTTATTGATATTCTTTTCATGCCACTCACGAGCAATAACTTCAAAGGCATTTTTCTCATCAGCTATAACGGCTTCTTTGATAGCTTTTCTTTCAGCTGATGGGTCTATGCCATTTTGCAAGTTTAGCTTAAAGTCTGCAAGCTGTTTCGTGCGCTTGCTAAAGTTACAATAGGGTAAAGTCCTAATGTGAATGTTTTTCGCTTACCTTCAAATGAATAATCTATTTTCCATGATTTGCCACCTGAAGGAAGTACATACAGGTATAAGCCTTCTCCATCAGTAAATTTTTGAGCTTTTGTTTCTGCTTTTATTGAGCGTAGTTTTGTATCATTTAATTTGCCCATACGGTATTTCCTTTATATGTTACTGTATATCTTAATCGTCGTATTACTTTGATGCACAACAAAATCTCGATGATTACGGTATATGATTTTTCGAAATTGCATATACCGATAAAAATACCGTAAAAAATACGGTATGTCAACGTGCTTTCTAGTTCAATCCCGAACGGATGATATGGGGCTAAATGGGCTAAAAGCAAATTCCCAAGCTGTTTTGCGGACAACTTGGGACTCTATAAAATATATGTGATGGTCGGGATGGCGGGATTTGAACCCACGACCACTCGCCCCCCAGACGAGTGCGCTACCAAGCTGCGCTACATCCCGATAAAAATAATATACACATAAATGTGCATGAAAAGAAAGAAGCAAAGGGGAATGAAAATATATATTCATGCTTATCAAAATGCAAGTTAAATTTTTATGCAATGATGTTTTCGTATGCGGACTATAGAAAATAAATTAGAATACTTAGAGCTTTGATGTTGGTTTTATTCGATTTTAGTTGACAAAAAAAAGTATATATATTAAAACTAAAGACAGCCGAACAGGCATTTGCTTAATGCAATATTGTGTTTTAAAAGTGTTTTTTTCGATTTTATATTGATTTTGCTTTATTTATGCCTTAGTGATTTAGATTCATTAGCCTTTTTATATAAAGTAATTTACACTACTACTTGCTTTATTTTGTTTATTATTTGTTTTACTTTTATGCATTATGTTCTCATGTGAACATAATTTTGTTGCTATTTAGAGTTTTTTATAATTTAAAAGCTACGAATGAGGGATTGTAAATGAAACAGCAAGATTTAGCTCGCCTTGCATTAGATTATCAGGATTTTATTTGTTATATAGTTGATATTGATACCTATGAATTGCTTTATATGAATAAAGCAGGAAAGTCTTTTTTTCAAAATAATGAAAATATAAGTATAGATAAAAGAAAATGTTATGAATTTATGTACAACAGAAATACAAAATGTAGTCGTTGTAACAATAAGAAATTAGAACTTGGAAAAAGACTTTATAGAACGGACCCTTTAGGCAATAAGTCCAGTTTCACTCATGTTGACTCCATGATAGATTTAGAAGGCAAGTTTGCTAAAATATCAATGCTTTATGATAATAAGCTTCCCAATAAGCGTGTGGACTCTGCTTTACATAAACTCTCGGTAGAAGAAACATTGGTTGATTGCATTCAAACACTTACTGAAGAAGATGATATAAATGCATCAGTTGGTAAACTTTTATCCATTATTGCAAAATATTATGGAGCTAATCACGCATATTTTTACGAAGCTGATGAAAAAGCTAAAACTGTCACAAAAAAATACGAATGGCGCCCAGACGATGTGTATTCGCCCTTTGAAGTTGATGCACCGCTTCCGATGAAGCCTTTTGAGCCGATTTTTGATATGTTTCACACAAAAGGAGAATTTGCTTTAAGCGTAAAAGAAAACGAATTAGATAAAAATTCTCCTCTTTCCAACTTTCTTGCCTACGCAAAGGCAAGTTCGCTTCTTGTTGTGCCTTTTTCTATAAATGGAGAAATTGTTTTTTGTTTAGGCGTGCATAGTCCAACAAAAAATACGCATGATTTAAGTTTACTTCATTCAGTAATACTTTTTGTCGTTGATAAAGTGAAAAAAGATAGATTACATAAACAGCTTGTTAATCTTTCCTATTCTGATAGCCTTACAGAATTATGGAATAGAAATAAATTTAATGAGCGTGTAGAAATTCTTGAAAATGAAAGACTTGATACGATTGCAAACTTCCATTTTGGCCTTAATGGGCTGAGAAATATTAATGAGCTTTATGGCGAAAAATATGGTGATAGCATACTAAAACAGCTTGCAGAAGTTCTTAAAGACAATATAAGCTATGAAATTTATAGATATTCAGGAAATGAATTTGTTGCAATTTGCCCGCATATTAGTGCGGATGAATTTGAAAATTTGAATCGTGCTATTAAAAAGGCATTTTCTAAAAAGAAGGACTTTTCTGTTGCTATAGGCAGCTGCTATCAATTTAAAAAAATAAACATACATAGTGGTTTATCTCAAGCTTATGAAATTATGTATGCAGAAAAACAAAAATTTTATAAAAGCAAAAAAGGTGAGGTAATAGGCACGAGGACAAATCCTGTAGAAATCATACTTAACGAACTTAAAG
This sequence comes from uncultured Desulfovibrionaceae bacterium, assembly GCA_964369165.1. Lineage (GTDB taxonomy): Bacteria > Desulfobacterota > Desulfovibrionia > Desulfovibrionales > Desulfovibrionaceae > CAYJAZ01. The sequence goes on from CAYJFE010000073.1 coordinate 3,175, forward strand.
CTGGATTATTTTGTATACATCTGCAACCAAAGGTTGATTTAAAAGCTAATAAAATTGCTTCAGCTGAAGCTCTTGTGAGAAAAGTAGACAAAGATGGCAATAAAGTTTCACCCGATAAATTTATTCCTATCTACGAAGCAGAAGGCACAATAAGGCATATTGATTTCTTTGTTCTTGAAGAAGTATGTAAATTATTACAAAATCTTATAAGAGAAAGTAAGCCTATTAAAATTGCAGTAAATTTTTCTCGTGTCACTTTTATTTCGCCAAATTTAGTGGAGGAAGTTGTTGAAATTTGTGCAAAATATAATGTTCCTCACAAGTATATTAAAATTGAAATAACTGAAAGCATTGATAAAATGGACTTTGAATTTTTGAGTAAAAAGCTCAAATCATTAAAAAATGCTGGTTTCCCCATTTCTTTAGACGATTTTGGAGCAATGCACTCTAATCTTCTTATGCTTACCATGGCGGAATTTAGTGAGGTTAAAATTGATAAAAAACTTATTGATAACATCACGTTAAATGCAAAAAATAGAGCATTAGTAAAAAATATTCTGAAAATGATTACAGATTTAGGCACATCTTCTTGTGTTGCTGAAGGAGTTGAAACAAAAGAGCAAAAAGATATGCTTCTTGACTTTGGTTGCACAGATGGGCAAGGGTATTATTTTTATAGGCCTCTTACTGTTGATGCTTTTTTAGCTGCCTATAATTTTGATCTGCACGAGCATCAAGGGATTGATCTTGATGCGCTTGCAAGTAGTGCCGTGTATCCATTAAATTACAATGAAATGGAGTCTATACTTGATTCTATACCATTTTCCTTTACTCTTTTTGGTCTTGACACCAAACTTCGCACTTGTAACAAATATGCCTTAGAGCAGTTTGGTTTGGATCAAAAAGAAGATCTTGTAAACGACTTTTTTAGGTATTCCCCAGAAGTTCAGCCAAATGGCGTAAATTCACGTGAGCTTGCAACTCAATATCTAGAAGAAGCTGCGAATAAAGGGAGTTTGAATTGCTCGTGGGTGCACAGAACTAAACAAGGTAAAGAATTTCCTACAGAGGTTTTACTAAGAAAAATAACATTAAACAATTCTACTGAAGAAGCCTATATTGCTGGATTTTTGAAGAATTGTGTGATGGAAAATAGTGTCGATCACGACGCATGGGCTACAAATTATAACTTTAATAATCAAGTTTCTGATAAAGATCTTATTGCTACTCTTCTTGATATTTCAAATGAATGGCTTTGGACTTTCAACCATACGACAAGAGAAATGATGTTTTTTGGTGAAGGCTATGAAAATCTTGGGCTTCCTAAAGAAAGGTTCATCTTTCCAGAAACCTTTATCGAGCAAAATCGAGTGCATGAAGATGACTTAGAAGAGTTTATGAAGGCTTGCCAATCGCTTGCAAGGGGCGAGCATCGTCCAGCTGAAATACGCTTTTATCTGCCTGATGGAAATGCTCGATATTTTAGAATTGAGTATAGAATCATAAAAGATCAACTAGGAAATTTACTTACAACTATTGGTAAAGTTGTTGATATTGAAGAGAAAAAAAGGCTTGCCACACTCTTTTATTATGATGAACTCACCAAATGTAATACGAAAATCGCCTTTGAAACACTTGCTAAAGAACAGCTAAGCGCACATAGCGATTCCTCTCATGTTATGTTTATGCTTGATGTGAATAATTTGAAAATAATAAATAGAAAATTTGGTTATAAGTTTGGAGACACACTTCTTGCCGATATAGCACAAAATTTACATTCAAGCTTTAGAGAAGGCGATTTGATTGGAAGAATAGGTGAAGATAATTTTATTCTTTTCCTTAAAAATACTTCTGATATTAATATTATTTTAGAAAAAGTTCATCTTCTAGAAAAAGCATTAACGCAAACATACAAAACAGCTATTGGCGAATTTACATCAAGCGGAAACATAGGTATTGCTCTTTATCCGCAAAATGGCCATACTTACGATGAATTGTATGCAAGCGCTGAAAAAGCTTTAGTACAAGCAGAAGCTGATGAAAATAGTAGTTATATTTTTTACTCAAAAGCGCTAGATGGAGTACTGCCAAAAAGAGTAGATATTCTTGAAAATGCAATTATAACTAAAAATGAATATTTTGATACTGAACTTATAGCCAACTCTTATGAATTGCTTTATTCATCAAATGATGTGAATATAGGCATTAGTAAGGCTATGCAATATGTTGGGCAATATCTTGATGTTGATAGGGTATATATTTTGCGTTCAAGCGATGAGGGGAATAATTATAGCATAATATCAGAGTGGAGTAATGAAGGCATTTTTAGAAAAAAAGATATGGTGCAAAATGCGCCATGCAATCAGTTTGGTTCTTTCTTTGACACGCTTTATGAAAAAGATGTTATCTACAGCAATGAAATCTGCGTTGATGAATGCAAAAAAAAGTATAATATAGACAAAGAAAATATCAAATCCTTTTTCTATACACATGCAAAAAGTAATGAATATACAAACCTTGTCCTTGCTATAGATGACTATAAACACTATAGAACCTGGACAGAGCAGCAAATCAATACTCTGCAAAACCTAACAAAGATGATGGCTTTGTATGTATTGGCCTAGAATATATTTCTAAATGTGTATACATCATTGCAATATATGAGTTTTTGCTTGAGGTCATCATTAAAAACTGTTTACAAAGGTTATGAGAATGAAATATTCGCGTCTTTTTTTGATTGTTACGATAATTTGTGCTTTTATAGCGTCTTTGTTCCATTATAGTGCCTTAGTCGAAGAAGAACAAAAGGATCTACAAAATTTCAATCACCTTTATGCTGAGCGTATTGTCAATGCTCTTGATGAAGGTGTGCAGCGAACTTTAATGCTTGAAAAAGTTGTGCATAGAGTAAATGGAAAAATTCCTGCCTCTTACCTTGAGCTTCTAGGCGAACTTTTTTATGATACCATGAAATATACCTTTATTGTCTATAGCCCTAATGGCATTGTAGAATATATCTATCCTACGCACGATCCTGAAAATCTTTTAGGAACAAATATTTTTGAAACAGCACGCAGTCGTATAGATGCCAATCTTTCTAGGCAAGAGGGCACTATTTCTTTTTCTGGCCCATATTTGCTTTCAAGTGGCGAAGCAAATCTTACTATAAGAAATCCTATTTATCTTAATCGTGATGGCGAGAAAATGTTTTGGGGCTTTGTTTCAGTTGGCCTAAAGCCATTTGAAGCAATCTTAGAAGAAATTGGTATTGTTGAATTAGAGCAATTTGGTATAGAATATTATATTCAATCAAATTATAATGGTGAGAAAGTAGAGCTTGCTAAGTCAACAGGTTTTGATATTGAGGCCGCTCCTCCAGAACATATTTTTAATGTGGGCTCAAGTGAGTGGACTATTACAGTATATGACAGTCAAGCTCAAAATACAGCTATGCTTTATTTCTTACTCACTATATTAGCCTATATTTTTATAATTATAGCTATTTATTTTGTTCTCAAGCATTTAGAAAGAAAAAATGAAATAGTTTTCTTGCAATCTATTACAGACTCACTCACTCGCCTAAAGAATAAAAAAGCTCTAGATCTTTTGATTAAAGATACTGCTCAATGGCAGGAAAATGGCTTTAGTTGCTTCTATATTGATTTGAATAAATTCAAACCAGTCAACGATACTTATGGGCATGATGTGGGTGATAAATTGCTTTACACCTTTGCTCAACGCCTTGTTAATAACTTTGCAAAAGACACTTTCATCGCTAGAGTTGGGGGTGATGAATTTGTACTTATTATTTTAAAAAGTCTTGATGAAGAAAATTGTAAGCAAATTCAAACGCGTATAATAAGTCTTGCCGAAGTTTCTTTTTATTTAGATGATATTTCGGTAGAAATCTCGGCAAGTATAGGTTTTGCTGTGCATTCAAAAGATAGTGATGAAGCTTTTGAAGATGTTCTGGCAAGGGCAGACAACAATATGTTTAGTTATAAAGAAACCCATGGCAAAGGCAGATAAAAGCTTGGCAAGTTCGAGCTATTTTATATTTTCTGCTAATAATTCAGCTATGTGTGAAACTTTTATGCTTTCATTCTGCTTGTGTATTCCCCCTCTGATTTGCATCACACAGCCAGGGCAATCCATTACCACTCGTGTAGCCTTTGAATTTTTGATATTCTTCATCTTGTTTTCAAGAATTTTGGCGGACACTTCAGGGAATTTGGCTGAATACGTGCCTCCAAATCCACAACACACCTGCTCTTCGGCACTAGGGCTATATTCAGCGGCATAGGCAACTAAAGTGCGTGGTGCTTCTTTCACGTTTAAAGCTCGGCATTGATGGCAAGGGAAATGCACAGCAACTTTTTCATTGCTTTTTGTGAAATCTTCTTCTTTAATGCCTATAAAATCTGTCATAAAGGAACTAAAATCATAGACTTGTGAGCAAAAATCCTTCACTCCAACACCAAGCATTTTTTCATAGCCGTGTTTCAAATGTGAAGCACAAGAAGCACAAAGAGTGACTATAGCGTCGTAATTTTCTTTATTAAAGGCGCGCACATTGTCTAAAGCAATGTCATGAGCCACTTTATTTTCAGTCAGCATCTGCAAAGGAAGGCCACAGCAATTTTGCTCCATAGGAAAATCCAGCTGGATATTTTTCGCTTTCATGATTTTTACTAAAGCTTCTAAATGTTCAGGATAGACAAAATCTTGCACGCAACCAGCAAAAATTGCTACTTTTTTATCTGGACTTGGCAAAGTATATTTTAATTTCTCTTCCCATAATTCCCTAAAAGCTTTTGGTGCAATAGTCGGCAAAGCTTTAAAGTCATGTTTTCCTATAATTAAATCAGGTAGATGTCGTAAGAATTTATCTTTCCCAACAAGAGGCTTTTGCCCAATGCGTGCACTTTTCAAAAAAGTATGGAAGAGTTTTCTATTCTTTAATAGTTGTGAAGCAAAAGCGCCGATAACTGGTCTGCCAAAATCTTCTTGACAGCGCACTCGCACTTCATTGATGAGCGAAGGCAAGTCAATTCCACCAGCACAAACATCTTTACAGGCTTCACAGCCAATGCAGTTTTGTGAAAGATAATTCGCTTTTTCCTTGCTATGGAAGAAATAAGTAAGAATAAGGCCTATTGCGCCGATGTAGATATAGCCCATTCGATGTCCGCCAACCATGCGATATATTGGGCAAACATTTGCGCAAGCACCGCAACGCACGCATCTAAAAATCTGCGAGAAAAGCGGATCTTTGGCAAGTTCTGTGCGGCCATTATCAAGGAAAATTATATGCACTTCTTTTGCTTCTTCGCCATCTTGCAAGAAATCATGGTCAGTCACGCCTGTTACAAAGGTGAAATTTGCTGTGAGATTTTGCCCCGTTGCATTTCTCGGAAGCACCGTTGCTGCCGTTAAAGCAGCTTCAATATTTGGCACAAGCTTGTCTAAGCCAGCAATTGCTATATGCGTTCTTGGCAAAGTTGCCACCATTTTTGCATTGCCTTCATTGGTGACAAGCGCAAAAGAACCATTTTCTGCTATACAGAAATTTGCGCCGCTTATGCCTATTTCAGCATCATGAAATTTCTTTCTCAGCTGCACTCTTGCCACTTTTACAAGATTTTGCACATCCTCGGGATCATAGCTTTTTTGCGTAACTTTTCCAAAATCATCAGCGATTTGATAGCGTGAAAGATGGATTGCCGGCATAACCATATGCGAAGGCCCTTCGCCACGAAGCTGGATAATCCATTCGCCTAAATCTGTTTCAGTTATTTCTATATCATTAGATAAATTTTCATACAAATATTTATTCAGCTCTGTTTCTTCGGCTGTCATAGATTTTGATTTGATTATTGACTTTGCATTTTTTTTTGCAGCTATTTCAGCCACAATTTTATTGGCTTCCAAAGCATTTTTTGCTCGATGAACAATCACTCCACGCTTCTGCGCTTCAGCTTTGAATTGACTGTAGAGTTCTTCGATATGTTGTGCGCAAAAATCTTTAGTATCTGCAATAGTTTCAATACATTCTTTAAAAGGCACGGCATCAACTGCTTTATCGCGGCTCACTTTGTATTCCACAGCAAACTTATCTAAAGTTTTGTGCATAAAAGTGTCTTGAAGTGCTTTATCTATTTGTTCTTTATATTCTTTTTTATTGTTTGCGGTTTCGTGCATTTCTATGACTCCAATAAAATAATATGAACTTCTAAAGGCCCGTGCACGCCAATAGCCACCACGCGCTCAATATCAGAAGTTCTGCTTGGCCCAGTGACAAAGAGGCTATTGCTTGCTAAATTTTCATTCATAAGCTCGCGTAAGTCATCTGCACAAGAAAGCAAGGTAGGTTTAATACTTGATTTTTCAAGAATAATCACATGAATTTCAGCAATCATTGTGGCAAGGCGAATGTCGTCATTTGTAGTGTCGATAAGGCAAGAGCCAGTTTCAGCAAGGCCAAGCTTTGCTTTTGTGATGCCTATATCTATCCCTGCTAAATGCTTACGCAAATTTGCTTGAACGCAATCTATATCCTTTGACTGGCAAAGCTCTGCAAATGCCTTGTATTGCTCTGCATCTAAATCGGGGCAGGCAATAAGTGGGCGCAATCTTGTGGGAAGATTATTTTGGCTCAGTGACCCTTTTTCTACATTTTCTTTGTCATCATAAAGTTCACAAGGTGATTTACTTTTTGCCACTTCAATAATATAGGGAAAGGCTTCTTCGACCTTCTCACATTCAAAAATCTTGCAAGTGACAAATTCAGCCTTTTCTTTGAAAAGTTCTAAGAAATTCATTTTTATAGTCCAAATTGTTATTTAAAATAAAGTATATAATTTAAAAGATGTTTAATTATTTGAGTTTATTTACTTTTGTGCCTGCATAGGTGAAAGCATTTTTTATCATGTTGTAAAAAGTGCCTTTATCTATGCCTATTGGTTTTTTGCACAGGCAAAAGATCTTGCCATCACGTTCGTCAACTTCATAGAATTTGCTTATACGCTCTTTGTGGCAACGCACAACTTCGCCTTGGCCGAGTTTATTATATTTCCATAACTTACGGCGACAGGCCGCACACTTTATTGTTAACATAGATTTAGTATAAAATACTTTCTCCAAAGAGGCAAGTTCTGTATTTTTACTGACTTTATCTGTAATTATGCTTATTGACTTTCTTTTTGCATTCGGTTATTTATAGCATATATTTTCTAAAAAGTACGAAAGATTGTAGAATTTAATTTTATATAGACGAGGAGTTTGTGGTGAAGCAAGAAGCATTGACAAAATTAGCCTTAGATTGCCAAGACTTTCTGTGCTATATTTCAGATACTGAAACCTACGAACTTTATTATATAAACCAAGCTTTGAAAGATGCTTTTGGCATTGTTTCTGACGAAGAGTATTTAGGCAAGCTTTGTTATAAAGTCTTACAGCATAAAGACAGCCCTTGCGAATTTTGCAATAATTCACAATTAGCCTTGGGTGAAAAAATTATATGGGAAGTGGATAACCCTGTTGCAAATGCACGCTATTCCCTTGTAGATACGCTTATTAACTACAATGGCAGAGAAGCTAGGGTAGAGTTAGCTTTTGATATTTCAAACCAGCATAAACGAGTGGAGTTTCTTTCACAAAAACTCAGCATGGACGAAACATTAATGCGTTGCGTGCACGCTCTTATGAATGACTCTAAAATCGGTGAAGCTGTCATCTCTTTACTTTCTATCATAGGCGAATTTTATTCTTCTGAAAATGCTTTTTTGTATGAGATTGAATTTAAAGAGAAAAATTCTTATAATGCCTACCGCTGGCTTAATCCGCAATTTCCAGTTTCACACATTAATCATGAAAAATTATCTTACGAAGAAGTGCAATTCCTTCTTCAAGCATTGGAAGAGAAGGGTGAAATTTTCGCTTCTAATACAGAAGAAGACCTTAAAGCCAATCCCGATCTTTATAAACTCGTAAAAAATCATAATTGTGAATCGCTGATGATTGTTCCTTTGCTTGCAAAGAATAGGATTATCGGTTTTATCGGAATTGGCAATATGAAAAGACAGGAAAATCTTTTTTCTCTGCTCCATTCCGTGGCGAGGCTAGCGCATGATGACATAATAAAAAGGCGTTTGAAAAATCAATTAGAATTTCTCAGTTACACGGATTCGCTCACAGGACTTGGTAATAGGAATAAATTTAATAGACTGATTGAAGAGATTGAAGCAAATACACCGCAAAGCTTGGGGATTATCTATATTGATGTCAATGGCTTGAAAAAAGCAAACGATCTTTATGGCCATGATTATGGCGATTATGTTTTGAAAAGAGTGGCAAAGGAATTATTTGCTTGCATAGGTGAAAATGTTTTCCGTGTAGCTGGCGATGAATTTGTAGCCTTGTGTCCTGATATTAGGCAAGAAGAATTTGAAGAGCTGATGAAAGACTTGAGGCAGTTAAGCGAAGATAATGAAGAAATCACTTTTTCTGTAGGCAGTGAATGGCAAGGTAAAAATATCAATGTCTTGAGGGGTATTACTCATTCTGACGAAGTGATGTATGCGCAAAAGCAGAATTATTATAAAAGCACAGTGAGTGATGGTGTGCCGCGTCGTACAAATGCTGTTGAAATTGTGCTTTTTGAACTTCAACAAGGTTATTTTACCCTTTATCTACAGCCAAAAGTAGTGTTGAAAACAGGAAAAATAGTTGAAGCTGAAGCCTTAGTAAGAAAAAGAAGTGAAACAGGGGGCATAGTTTCACCTGAAAAGTTTATTCCTATCTATGAGCACGATGGAACAATAAAGCATTTAGATTTCTACGTCTTAGAGCAGGTTTGTATATTGCTTCAAAACCTTATAGCAGAAGGCAAGCCTTTAAAGATTTCCGTCAATTTTTCGCGTGTCACCTTTATGCAATTTGACTTGGTCGACGAGATTGTAAGAATAGCCGCACAATATAATGTGCCGCATAAATTCTTACAAATAGAAATCACGGAAAGCATTGATAAAATGGATATTGAATTCTTTGGTAAAAAACTTCTTGCTATTCAAGATGCAGGTTTTGGCATTTCACTTGATGATTTTGGCGCACGTTATTCAAATCTTGTCATGCTTTTAGTCAACCACTTTACAGAAATAAAGATTGATAAAAGTCTTGTGGACAATATTTCAACAAGCCCGCAAAATAGAATTATTATTAGGCATCTTATTGAAATGGTAGAGCAACTTAATGTTGCTGAATGTATAGCAGAAGGCATTGAAACAGAAGAGCAACGTGATATTTTGATAGAGTATGGCTGTTCTTATGGGCAAGGCTATTTATTTTACCGCCCTATGCAGGTGGCAGACTTTATAAGCGCGTATTATAAAAACATTGAAGAGCACAAAGATTGATTTTTATGCTAGGCTATATTCATAATGAACTAGCCTATACGGAGATTATATGAAAGGAATTATTCTTGCTGGAGGTTCGGGCACTAGGCTTTATCCTCTCACACGCACAACATCAAAGCAACTCTTGCCTGTTTACGATAAGCCTATGGTTTATTACCCACTTTCTACTTTAATGCTTTTTGGCATTAAGGATATTCTTATTATTTCTACTCCGCAAGACACGCCAAATATTGAAAAACTTTTTGGCGATGGCGATAAAATTGGGCTTAATATTCAATACGCTGTGCAAGACGAACCAAAGGGGATTGCCCAAGCTTTTACCATTGGCGCAGATTTTATAGGAAACGATGATGTTTGCCTTATTTTAGGCGATAATATCTTCTATATGGGTGAACAATTTTCTATGTTTAGAAGAGAAATTGAAAAGAATAAGGGTGAGAAAGCCACTATCTTTGCTTATCACGTTTCTGATCCTGAGCGTTTTGGTGTGGTGGAATTTGATAAAGAGTATAAAGCTATTTCTATTGAAGAAAAGCCAAAAAAACCAAAATCAAACTATGCTTCTGTGGGGCTTTATTTTTATCCTCCTGATATTGTTGAAAAAGCACGCTCGCTCAAGCCTTCTGCCCGTGGTGAATTAGAAATCACTGATTTGAATAATCTTTATTTGCAAGAGGGCAGAATGAATGTTGTGCCTATGCGAAGAGGCAATGCCTGGCTTGATGCGGGAACGCCTGATAGTCTTATGGAATCTGGGCAATTTGTGCAGATTATGGAAAAAAGACAAGGGCTCAAAATAGCCTGCATTGAGGAAATTGCCTATAGACGCGGCTTTATTGACGATACAAAAATGCTTACCATCATTGACTCGCTCAAGGACGGTGATTATAAAAGCTATTTACAAAAGGTATATAGGGAGTTTCATGAGCTTTAACAGAGCGCAAGCGAAGAAATCTTTAGCGAACGCAGCAAGAACCACGCTTCTTGCAAGTGAGGATTTTGTGCTAACAGCCAAAATCTTTACGATTAATGTCGGGGATTATAAAAGCTATTTACAAAAGGTATATAGGGAATTTCATGAACTTTAAAAAA
>CAYJFE010000074.1:0-1889 GCA_964369165.1 uncultured Desulfovibrionaceae bacterium
ATTTTTCATTCCTAAAAAATATTTAAAATATTAAGCGTATAAAAACGGAAATTAATTTTTTATAAACTCTCAAGTTGATTAAATTATTCTCTTACTATATACAAGTACTGTCAGATTTTCACTGATAAGGAGTTTATTTTGCCAGAAGATAGAGAAAATAAAGTGTCGTGCAGTAATTTCACGCATGAAATGGAAGTTGCACTTGAAGTATTGTCAGGAAAATGGAAATCAACAATTCTTTGGAGTTTGCAAGATTCCGAGCAAATAAGATTTAATGAATTTCTTCGGATTATTCCGGGTATTACACAAAAAATGCTCACGCAGCAATTAAGAAAGCTTGAAGAAAATAACCTTGTTGCGCGCAAAGTTTATCCAACTGTTCCCCCTGTAGTGGAATATTCACTCACTCCTTTAGGTAAAGAGGCTATTCCTTTGCTAGAAGCCCTTAATAAATGGGGAAAAGAAGTCATCAAATCGTATAATCAAGCATAAAAAGCATAGCCTACCAAAAGGTAAGTATAAAACCTTTTGGTGCGGAACATACCTTTTAGTGAGGGGCAAACATTAAAGTGCCTTCTTGCGCAATTTTTATTCTATGTATATAAAGCAAACACTCGTTTTAATTTTTAACACATAGGATGAAAAGATGAAAAGATTTACAATTCCAAGAGATGTCTACTTTGGAGAAAATGCACTAGACCATTTAAAATCAATCAGCGGTACAAAAGCTTTTATTGTTATTGGTTCAGAAAGAATGGTTAAAGATGGAACAACAGCAACTATCCAAGGAAACCTTAAAGAAGCTGGAATTGACAGTACATTATTTATTGGCGTAGAAGCTGACCCTTCAGTAGAAACAGTTATGCGTGGCGTAGAGGCTATGAATGAATACCAACCTGATATCATTATTGGTGTTGGTGGTGGTTCACCTATTGATGCTGCAAAAGCTATGTGGATTTTCTATGAAAACCCTAGCTTCACTTTTGAAGAAGCTGCAAAACCTTTCAATTTGCCAACTCTTAGAAAAAAAGCAAGCTTTATCGCTGTTGCAACAACAAGTGGCACAGGAACAGAAGTTACAGCTTTTTCAATCATCACAGACGAAAAAAACAATATTAAATACCCAATAGCTGATTATAATATCACTCCTGATGTTGCTATTGTTGACACAAATCTTGTGCAATCACTTTCACCGCTTTTAGTTGCAAACACAGGCATGGACGCAATCACTCACTCATTTGAAGCTTATGTTTCAGTTGTTGCAAACCCTATCACTGATTCACTTGCGATGAAATCAATTGAAATGATTGTTGATAATATCGTAAAATCATACAATGGCGAAAAAGCATCAAGAGATGAAATGCACATTGCTCAATGTATGGCTGGTATGTCATTTTCAAATGCTATCCTTGGTATTGTTCACTCAATGGCGCATAAAACAGGTAGATTATTTGGTATTCCACACGGTTGTGCTAATGCTATCTATCTTCCTTATGTTGTAAAATACAATGCGAAAGAAGCTGGCTCAAGATACGCACAAATTGCGAAATACCTTGGTTTAGCTGGCAACACTACAGAAGAATTGGTTGATTCACTTGTTGCAAAACTTGTTGAAATCAAAGAACAAATGAATATGCCAAAAACATTGAAAGAATTTGGTATTGACGAAGCAGAATTCTTAAAACAATTGAGCGTGATTTCAGAAGCGGCTTGCCAAGATCCTTGCACAGGCACAAATCCACGCACAATCGACCCACAAACAATGGAAAAACTTTTCAAAGCCACCTACTATGGCGAAAAAGTTGATTTCTAAGAATTTGTTATAATAAAGTTTTTTATGAGAGCGAAGCGAATAAAGGCTTTAGCGAATAAGTAAAAATCGCATTTTT
>CAYJFE010000074.1:1989-13279 GCA_964369165.1 uncultured Desulfovibrionaceae bacterium
TTTATGAGAGCGAAGCGAATAAAGGCTTTAGCGAATAAGTAAAAATCGCATTTTTACGCAATGAGGTTTTCGTATGCGCTTGCATAGAAAACGAATACAAATAGAGTCAAGCGAAGCGAATAAAGGCTTTAGCGAATAAGTAAAAATCGCATTTTTACGCAATGAGGTTTTCGTATGCGCTTGCATAGAAAACGAATACGAATAAAGAGGAGCATAGAAATATGTTCCTCTTTTTTTTGTCAATTTATATATCTGAAATTTTATCAAAAAAATAATCCTTGATTAAAACTTCTATATCCTTTAAAAATATATTTAAAAGTGTGAATAAATCAAATATATTTATATTAATCATAGGAAAATTATGTTAGCCCTTATCATTACCGTTTCATTAGCCGCGCTTATTTCGGCATTTTGCTCAACCACCGAAGCCATGCTCTATTCTGTGCCTTGGACGCATATTGAAAAACTTCGTGAACAAAAAAGGCCAGTTGGCGAACTGCTTTATCAACTACGTGTCCATATAGATCAACCAATTTCAGCAGTGCTTACACTAAACACTATTGCAAATACAGCAGGTTCAGCCCTTGCAGGTGCGCTTGCTACAACAGTTCTTGGCCCTGAAAATCTTATCTGGTTCACTGTTGGCTTTACTATCTTGATTTTGATAGTGGGTGAGATTTTGCCAAAAACTTTTGGTGTGATGTACACTCAGCAGCTTTCCATTATACTTGCTTATCCATTGAAATTTCTTATATTTATTCTTAAACCCTTTATACTGTTTTCTTCTTTATTGACGGGGCTATTCACAAAAGGAAACAATGCTCCGCAAGCCACAGAAGACGATATACGCATTATGGCGAAAATGTCTGCAAAATCAGGCACTATTGAAGCTTTTGAAGAAACCGTTATTACAAATATTCTTTCCCTTGACAGGAAATTTGTCTACGATGTGATGACACCTAGAACTATAGTTTTTTCTCTACCTATTGATATGCCACTCAAAGATGCCCTGCACTCTGAAAAAATTTGGCAATTCTCTCGTATTCCAGTTTATAAAGAGAATAATGAAGATATTGTCGGCCTTGTACAGAGAAGGGAGTTGGCGCAATATATGGTGGCGCAGTCAAAAGAGGGTGTAAGCGATGATAATGCGATTACTTTAGAATCTATTATGCAAGAAATTACCTTTGTGCCTGAAACGCAAAGTCTTGACAAAACACTTACTGACTTTTTAGGTTCAAGACAACATCTTTTTGCTGTGCTTGATGAATACGGCGGACTTGCTGGAGTAGTTTCGCTTGAAGATGTTTTGGAAGAAATGCTTGGGCGTGAAATTGTTGACGAATCTGACATTATTGCTGATTTGCGTGAAAGTGCTAAAAAGCGTGCAAATATCAAGACAGCTAATAATGGTTAAGGGATAGAATATAAAAAAATCAATATTAAGGAATGGAAAAAATTATGCCACAGATTGAAATACTTAATTTTGAAGATTATGTTGAAAAATTGCACGAGCTTCCACTAGAAAACGAAGCCATTATGCAAGTGAAAGCCTTTTATAACCACACAGTGCAGGCTTTTTGCACAGATCCAAGGGCTTTGCTTATTCCTCTTGACGATCATTTAGTGCATAGGGGTGACGGTGTTTTTGAATCACTCACTTGCAGGGATAGAAAGATTATCAATCTTGATAAGCATTTGGAAAGGCTTGCTTCTTCTTTAAATGCTATCAAATTAGATCCGCCTGTGAGCTTGCTAGAATTACGTGAAATTATTATCCTTACCGCAAGGGTTGGCGATTTTGAAAATGGGAATATACGCGTGCTTATTGGACGTGGGCGTGGCGGTTTTGGCATAAATCCAAGGGAATGCAAAGAGGCGAGCATCTATATTATTGCTTCAGAGCAAGAGCCAAGGAGTGACGCTTTTTGGAACAAGGGCATTAAAGCTGTGCGCTCAAATATTCCTGTAAAGCAAAAATATTTAGCAAAAATAAAATCGACAAATTATCTGCCGAATGTACTTATGTCTATGGAAGCAAACGAGCAAGAGGCCGATATTGCTATTTCATTCGATGATAAAGGCTATGTGGCAGAATCGTCTATCTGCAATCTTGCTATTTTCAAGAAAGATACCTTCTATTTCCCCACCTTTGACTCTATTTTAGCGGGCACAACTGTGCTTCAAGCCATAGAAAAAGCAAGAGAAATTGCTAAAGTTGAAATTGTCAATATCACAGAAGAAATGCTTAGAGAAGCCGATGAAGTTTTAGCAATAGGCAGTACAATAGCTTGTGTGGGCATTGTGGAATATAATCAAAAGAAAATCAATAAGGGCATAGTGGGTGAAAAGACCTTAAAGCTCAAGGATTTGCTTTTAGAAGATTATTTTGCAAATAGTGTGGAATATTAATCTTATTTGCTAGGCCAATTGTCTGAATAGACTGTATTGTTTTCCTCATCTATCATAAAGCAGGCTATGTCTTGATTATTTAAGATAAATTCAAGCACCATTTCTTTTGTCATGCAAGAAAAGGCTGTGGCAAGTGCGTCGGCTTCCATTGTGTTTGGAGCTAAAACTGATACGCTTTTAATCGGGGCTGAAATGTCATCTAGAGTATAGTCTTCTGAAATCGTAGGCATTATAATATGGTGAAGATTATTATTGAAATTCTTTTCATAAGAACCTGAAGTTGCAAGAGCTTTATTCTCTAGCTCAATAAAGGAGGGATAATTGCCTTCTTTATTGGGATCTTCGATAGCGATGCGCCATTTTGTTTTAGAAAAGAGATTTAGCTTGGCATAGCCCTTTGTGCGCATATCGCCGCCAGCATTCACAAGATAATTTTCTATACCGTGCTCATCAAGTATTTTACAGGCTTCATCAACAATAAAGCCTTTTGCAATGCCGTCGAAAGTTAATCGTATAGCAGAAGATGTGAGCTCTACATTATTACCATCAATAGTATAAGGCTGATTGCTCACACTTTCATAGAGATTTGAAACAATTTCTTTGTCAATAAGGCCACTTTCGCCTAAAGATTCAATATATTCTAATATAGGCAGAATAGAAGGGTTGAAAGCATTTTGACTGAGACTTTGAATTTCTGCGCTTCTTTGAAGAAGGGAAATAAATTCAAGAGGTGCATCTACCACTTTTTTATCATCATTGAGCTTTGAAAGCACACCATCTTGGTGACGAGTGAAAATCTTTCCAAGCTCTTCAATGCGCAGAAATGCCTTATCCACAATTTGCACTATATCTTTATTGTCAGTATTTGCTTGAATGCTGATAAATGTGCCTAATAAAATACGAGTTTCCTTGTATACTTCATTTTTTGCTTTGCAAGAAGAAAGAAGTGGAAGGGAGATAATGAGTAATAGCGCAAGTGCTAAAGCATAGAGAGAGTTATTCATAGACATTCCTTAGGCTTGATTAAAAAGCAAAAATTAGAAATTCACTTTAGTCAAAATAAAGTAATAAGGCAAATAGAATTTTATGCTCGTGGGTGAGAATTAAAAAAATAAACCCATGTCGCAAAACATGGGTCTATTAATTTCTTAGAAAAATCTAAAATTATGCTTCGTCAATTGTGATTGCGCCAAAGTCGCAAACTTCGATGCATGATTCGCATCCAAGGCATTCTTCAGCTTGAGCAGGATCAGATTTGCCGCCGCTCATTTCATATACATCAACTGGGCAGATATCTACGCATTGTCCGCAACCTGTGCATTTGTCTTCGTCTACTACTACATTATAAGCCATAATAAGCCTCCATTTTTTAATCACTGTCCGAGTGATTTAATTTTTGTTTATTGCAATGAAATACAATATACTTACCGATTATCGTTTCAAGACAAAATTGTCAAGTAGTTAAAGTGAAAAAGTTGACTATTTTAGGATAATTACAAAGTTAGAAGGGTAAAACTATACTGCTTGCTAAATTTTGAAATCAAACTAATAAAAATTATTAATAATGTTAATAAAGAAAAAATTTTATTAAATCATTAAAAAAGCTTGACAAGAACAGCCTTTTTCACTATAACTATTTTTCCGCATTGATGAACAATTAGTGCGTTGCTTGTAAATTGTGTCATAGACATGGTTTGCGAGTTTGTGTCAAACTTATAGTTTGATGTTGACAGGTGCAGGCTTTACCATTGCTTTGCATAGTCAGCCGTTCCAGCTCAAGGCTTCTGAGCTGTAAGGTAAGAGAATTATTTCTCGGCGTGGTGATTTCTGTGCGACCAGATATTTCTCTTTTTGAAGGAAACTTTGAAAAGATATATATAAGGGTATGCTTTCGAAATCGGCTTTAGTTTCTGAACATTTTGTTTAGAATAAAGCAAGCGGGGGCAAAGCCCCTAAGTTTGCTAAGCTGAAGCCACACGACGTAATAGTTATGGGGCTTTTTTTATTGCCCTATGAAAGCGGCATGAAAGTTTAGCTTAATAAGCAAACTTGATTGGTTTAGGTAGCGGGTATAACCCGTGCAATATTGCTAAGGCTGCAAAAAGCTGACACGAGTTGCCCAGATTGGGAGTCAGTAAAAAAAGCAAGCCAAAAATTGGAGAAAAGCAATGACAACAGTAGGCAGTGATCGTATCCGTATTAAGCTAAGGGCTTACGATTATCGCATTCTCGATAAGGCAGTAGCGGAAATCGTGGACACGGCACGCAATACAGGTGCTGGTGTGGCAGGGCCAATTCCCTTGCCAATGAGAGTTCATAAATTTACTGTGAACCGCTCTGTTCACGTTGATAAAAAATCACGTGAGCAGTTTGAAATGCGCGTTCACAAGCGTCTTATGGACATTCTTGACCCTACGCAACAAACCGTTGACGCATTAGGTAAATTATCTTTACCTGCTGGCGTTGATGTAGAAATTAAGTTATAATCGAGGGTAAGTCATGTCAGAAACAATGGGAATTTTGGGTCGTAAAATAGGCATGACCCGTATATTCACAGGTGAAGGTAGGGCTATGCCGGTTACGGTAATAAAAGCAGGTCCATGCTCTGTAACTCAGATTAAAACTGAAGCTACAGACGGGTACAATGCGATTCAAATCGGTTTTGAACCTGCAAAGGAAAAACATTTAACCAAAGCAGACCTTGGTCACTTCGCGAAAGCTGGTGCTGGTAATTTCCGCAACTTGCGTGAAGTTCGCCTTGAAGGTCCTGCTACAGTAGAACTTGGTGCATCACTAACAGTTGATATGTTCCAAGAAGGCGACATCATTAAAGTAACAGGTACCACAATCGGTAAAGGTTACCAAGGTGTTATGCGTCGTTGGAATTTTGCTGGTGCAAACAGAACCCACGGTGCTGAAAAAGTTCACCGTAACGCTGGTTCTATCGGTAACAACACATTCCCAGGTCACGTTTTCAAAGGAAAGAAAATGGCAGGGCATTGGGGTGCAGAACAAGTTACCGAACTTGGTTTGACTATAGTTGAAGTTCGTCCAGAAGATAACCTTATCCTTGTAAAAGGTTCTGTTCCTGGTCCTAAAAACGGACTAGTAATGGTACGCAAGCAATAAGGTAAGTAGGAGAGAATTTAATCATGGCTATCGTGAAAATATACGACCAAAACAAAAAAGAAGCTGGTGAATTAACATTAGCTGCTGAAATGTTTGAGGTCGAGCCAAGAGCGGAAATATTAAACCTTGTAGTACGTCAATACCGCAATTCATTGCGCGCAGGTACTCACGCGGTTAAAACTCGTGCTTTTGTTTCAGGTGGTGGTAGAAAACCTTTTAAACAAAAAGGTACTGGTAATGCACGTCAAGGTACAATCCGTGCTCCACAAATGCGTGGCGGCGCAATTATCTTTGGCCCACAACCAAGAGACTATAGCTTCAAAGTAAACAAAAAGATTCGTCGTCTTGCCCTCAGAATGGCAGTTTCCTCACGTGTAGGAAATGGCATGATGGTAGTGACAGAAATCGCTTTACCAGAAGCTAAAACCAAACATTTTGCTCAAGTAGCTAAATCTTTGGAACTTACAAAAGCATTGGTAGTTGCCCCGGAAGGTTATGAAGGCGTAGCATTAGCTGCCCGAAATATTCCCGGCATTAAGGTTGTTACTGCCGATAAAGTAAATGTGTACGAAGTGCTTAACCACAAGCAATTTGTAGTTTTGCAAAATGCTCTTCCTTCTTTAGAAGAAAGATTGAAGTAGGGGATAGATATGGATTACACACAAATATTAATCAAACCTCTAGTTTCGGAAAAAGCTACTTTCGTTCGTGAAGGTGCAAACCAAATCGCGTTTTTAGTTCATCCGAAAGCAAATAAAATTGAAATCAAAAAAGCTGTCGAAGACGCTTTCAAGGTTTCTGTGGAAGGTGTTAACGTTATTACCGTGAAAAACCGTAATCGCGTTCGTCAAGGCCGTGTTCAAGGTAAAATTGCTGGCTATCGCAAAGCATATGTTACATTGAAAGATGGTGATACAATTGAATTTTTCGAGGGAGTGTAGGCAATGGCTGTTCGTAAGCTAAAACCCACTTCAGCTGGCCGTCGTTTCCAAACAGTTTCTGACTTTGCTGAAATTACACGCAGAGGCTCAGAACCAAGTTTGACAATCGGTCTTACAAAGAAAAGTGGACGTAACAACAATGGACGCATTACTAGCCGTCGCCGCGGTGGCGGTCACAAACGTTTATATCGTATCATCGATTTCAAACGTGATAAACGTGATATTCCGGCAACAGTAGCGCATATTGAATATGATCCTAACCGTACAGCACGCATCGCACTCTTGCATTATGCAGATGGCGAAAAACGCTACATTTTGGCACCTGTTGGTATTAAACAAGGCGACAAAATCTATGCAGGCGACACAGCTGACATCAAACCGGGCAATGCTTTGGTATTAAACAAAATACCCGTAGGTACAAACATTCATAATATTGAAATGCACCCCGGAAAAGGTGGCCAAATGTGCCGTTCAGCAGGTTCTTATGCTCAATTAGTAGCAAAAGAAGGCAAATATGCTTTATTACGCTTGCCAAGTGGCGAAGTTCGTAAAATATTGGCATCTTGCTGTGCAACAGTAGGTCAAGTAGGAAATGTTCACCACGAGAACATAACATTAGGTAAAGCTGGTCGTAACCGTTGGTTAGGCCGTCGTCCTGAAGTTCGTGGTGTAGCAATGAACCCGGTTGATCACCCATTGGGCGGTGGTGAAGGTAGATCATCAGGTGGTCGCCATCCGGTTACCCCTTGGGGTATCCCAACCAAAGGCTATAAAACAAGAGATAAGAAGAAAGCTTCTTCACGTCTTATTGTTAAACGTCGTCAAGCCTAGTTTAAGTAGAGGATATATAAATGCCTAGATCACTTAAAAAAGGTCCTTTCGTAGATGACCATTTGATGAAAAAAGTTGAACGTGCAATCGAAACAGGAGATCGCAAAGTTGTGAAAACCTGGTCACGTCGTTCAACAATTTTACCAGAAATGGTTGGTTTGACTTTTGCTGTACATAACGGTAAAAAATTCATTCCTGTATTTGTTTCCGAAACAATGGTAGGTCACAAATTAGGTGAATTCGCACCAACACGTACATACTATGGTCATGCTGCGGATAAAAAGACCAAAGCTAAGAAGTAATGGGGTAGAATTTCATGGAAGTAAAAGCAATAGCGAAATACCAAAGAACTTCAGCACAAAAAGCACGCCTAGTTGCAGCTTTAGTGCGTGGGAAAGCTGTGGAAGAAGCCCTAAACATTTTACGTTTTACACCGAAAAAATCTGCCGGTATCATGTATAAAGTTGTTCACTCAGCAATGAGCAACGCCATGGCAAATGCTAACATGGACGTTGATTCACTTTATATCAAAGAAGTCTTGGTAAACGAAGGTCCAACTTGGAAACGCTTCATGCCAAGAAGCCAAGGTAGAGCAAATCGCATATTAAAACGTACCAGTCATATAACCGTAGTGCTTAGTGAAGCAGGAGAATAGGGTATGGGTCAGAAAGTACATCCTTATGGCTTCCGTTTAGGGTATAATAAGCCATGGCAGTCCCGCTGGTTCAGTGCTAAGGAATATGCCAGTTTTGTAGAAGAAGATTTCCGTATTCGTAAGTTTGTAAAAAAACTTTTATACGCAGCGGGAATTTCAAAAATCGAAATCGAACGCTTTGGTGGTAAAATCCGTTTAATCCTTTCAACAGCTCGTCCTGGTATCATTATTGGTAAAAAAGGTGCGGACATTGAAAAATTGCGTAATGACCTCAAAAATAAGTTCGGCAGAGAATTTGCTTTAGAAGTATTGGAAGTTCGTCGTCCTGAAACAGACGCTCAATTAGTTGCTGAAAACATGGCAATGCAATTAGAACGTCGTGTAGCATTCCGTCGTGCAATGAAAAGAACTGTTGGTATGGCTCGCAAATTTGGTGCAGAAGGCATCAAAGTTACTTGCGGTGGCCGTTTAGCAGGTGCTGAAATTGCTCGTAGCGAATGGTACCGTGAAGGTCGCGTACCTCTTCAAACCTTGAGAGCTGACATCGATTATGGTTTTGCTGAAGCATTAACCACATACGGTATCATCGGCATTAAAGTTTTGATATACAAAGGTGAACTTCTTAATAAAGAGGGAGATCAATAATGCTTGCTCCTAAAAGAATAAAGTTCCGTAAATGGCAAAAAGGTAGATTGCGTGGTCCTGCACTTCGCGGTGCAACAGTTGCTTTCGGCGATATCGGCCTAAAAGCAGTTGAACACGCTAAAATCACCAGCCAACAAATTGAGGCTGCTCGTATTGCTATGATGCGTCATATCAAACGTGGCGGTAAGGTATGGATTCGTATTTTCCCCGATCATCCAATCACAGCCAAACCTCTTGAAGTTCGTCAAGGTAAAGGTAAAGGCTCACCGGTTGGTTGGGTAGCACCAGTAAAACCTGGTCGCATATTATACGAAATCAAAGGTGTAAACAAGGAATTAGCTATCGAAGCTTTGACTCGTGCTAAGCACAAGTTACCTTGTAAAACCGTGATTGTTTTTAGAGAGGGGGCATACGAATAATGAAAAAGCCCGATTTTACAAATATGAGCGTTTCTGAATTACAAGCGAAACTTAAAGAATTACGTACTGAATTGTTTAATCTTCGTTTTCAACACGCAACAAGTCAACTGGAAAAAACCTCTTCACTCAAAGAAACAAAGAAAAACATTGCACGCGTGCTAACTGAATTGTCAGCACAAAATGTAAAAAAAGCCTAAGTGAAGGTTTAGGAGCGTTTACATGGACAAAGCGATAAGCCACCGTAAAGGTAGAAAGCTTGTTGGAACAGTTGTTTCAGATAAATCTGATAAAACAATTGTTGTTCGCGTAGAAACCTTAATTCAACACCCACTCTTGAAAAAGTACATTCGCAGACACACAAAGTTCACTGCGCATGATCCTCAAAATGAGTGCGGTATTGGTGATAAGGTTGAAATCGTAGAATTTAGACCCCTTAGTCGTAACAAGCGTTGGCACTTAGTGTCAATTCTCGAAAAAGCAGTATAATTTGCTTCTGGCAAATTCTAAGCAGAGGATAAGACTATGATTCAAGTAGAATCAAGGCTTGAAGTAGCCGATAATTCCGGTGCAAAAGAAGTGCTTTGCATTAAGGTGCTTGGCGGTTCTAAGCGTCGTTACGCCACAGTGGGTGATGTAATTGTTGTTACTATTAAGGACGCAATTCCACATTCTAAGGTGAAAAAAGGTGATGTAATGCAAGCCGTTATCGTGCGTACAGCAAAAGAAGTACGCCGTATTGACGGTTCATACATCAAGTTTGACACTAATGCAGCAGTATTATTGTCAAAACAAGGTGAACCTATTGGTACCCGTATCTTTGGACCAGTAGCTCGTGAACTTCGTGCAAAAAACTACATGAAGATTGTTTCACTAGCTCCTGAGGTTTTATAGGAGAACAAAGATGAAAATGTACCGTATTCGTAAAGACGATAAAGTAATGGTTGTCGCCGGTAAAGACACAGGCAAAATTGGTAAAGTTATCAAAGTTTTGCGTAAATCTGATAGAGTTTTGGTTGAAAAAGTTAACGTTGCAAAACGTAACGTGAAACCAAATCCTTATCGTCGTGAACCCGGTGGTATTGTAGAAAAAGAAATGCCAATCCATGTATCCAACCTCATGGTAGTTTGTACAGCTTGTGCAAAACCTACGCGTGTGGGATACCGTTACACGGAAGAAGGCAAGAAGCAACGCTTCTGCAAAAAATGTAACGAAACCCTATAGAGGTATATGCGATGACACGTTTGGAAAACATCTATCGCGAGAAAATCGTTTCTGAGTTGCAAAAAGAATTTGGCTATAAATCAAATATGCAAATTCCTAAACTCGAAAAGATTTCACTCAATATCGGTCTTGGAGCAGCGAGCCAAAACAACAAAATTATGGAAGAAGCAAGAACTGAACTTTCAGCTATTGCAGCCCAAAAAGCAGTTGTTACTCGCGCAAAAAAATCAATTGCAGCCTTCAAATTGCGTGAAGGTATGCCTATTGGTACTCGTGTTACTCTTCGTGGTGACAGAATGTGGGACTTCTTAGATAAACTTATGAACTTTGCCCTTCCTCGCGTACGCGACTTCCGTGGTATTCCTGATAAAGGTTTTGACGGTAGAGGCAATTTCACTTTGGGTATCAAAGAACACACCATCTTCCCTGAACTTGAAGTTGACAGAGTGGAAAACCCAAAAGGTATGAATATAACCATTGTTACCACTGCTACCACCGACAAGGAAGGCAAATTCTTGCTTGATCAGCTTGGTATGCCTTTTAGGAAGTAAGGAGTAATATATGTCACGCACCGCATTGGCTGTAAAAGCAAAAAGAACACCAAAATTCAGCACAAGAGCTTACAATCGTTGCCCTTTGTGCGGCCGTCCAAAAGCCTACATCCGCAAATTCGGTCTTTGCCGTATCTGCTTTAGACAAATGGCTTTGAAAGGCGAATTGCCAGGTGTTCGTAAGTCCTCTTGGTAATTCAACAAATTGATAAAATGTAGGTTATGGTTTTTTTTATAAAACCATAACTTGCTTTTTTGTATAAGGTGTCTTATAACTAACAGCACATTGATTGAGGAAAGTTTGCGCAAAAATGTAATACAGTGAATTTATTATGTTTTGCAAACTCTTATTAGTGCTGTTCTATAAGAATGGTTCAAAATTTAAATTTTTTCGGAGTTCAGTTATGTTAACCGACCCAATTGCAGATATGCTCACACGTATCCGCAACGCACACTTGGCCCTTCATAAGGAAGTGAGTGTTCCG
>CAYJFE010000075.1:0-12690 GCA_964369165.1 uncultured Desulfovibrionaceae bacterium
GTTCTTACTACTTCGCTCAGCGCTTCAACATTGCCTGTGAATACATAGCCGTCGCCGCGGACTGTTTTGATGAGTTTTGCTTTGCGATGTGTGTCCATTACTCTTAAGCGCAATCGACTCACTTGAACGTCAATGCTTCTATCAAAGGGGCTTCTTTCTATAGTGGAAGATCTGCCTTGAATGGCCTCTATAAGCTCTTCTCTCGTGACAACTTTTTGCGCATTCACTAAAAAATAATGCAATAATCTATATTCAGCACCGCTCAATTCAATGATTTCCGCGCCTTCTTCTAATTGCCCATAGCTTTCTGCTGAGCCAGAAATTTTTTCAATCTCATCTCTTCCATACAAAAGATGCCTTGCTTTGCAATCAAGTATGAAATTGTCAAAAGCATAGGCAAAAGGCTCTTTTTTCTCCTTTGACTGCGCATATTCCCATCTGCGTAAAAGTGCGTTCACCCTTGCCAGAAGTTCTCTTTTTTGCAAGGGTTTTGTCATATAATCGTCAGCACCAAGCTCAAGCCCAAGCACAATATCCGCACTTTCAGAAAGTCTTGAAATATAAATTAGGGGCAGATTAGAAAAAGTGCGTATATTTTTGCAAAGTTCAAAGCCGTCAAAATCCTTAGTTCTCGCTTCAAGAATAAGTATATCACAAGTGTTTTGCATAAGAAAAGTAAGCAGATCTTCACTTTTTTGAATGCTCGTCGCCTTATAATCGTATTCTTCAAAATAATTTTGCAATTCTTCGCTATAATCTCTGTCACAGCCACTTATCACAATATGAGCCTTTGAATTTCTTTCTTCTGACATAGCTTTCTCCCAAATATTACAAAAAGTATATAAATATATTCTAATGTAACATTATGTTAAAAGTCAAATATTTTTCTCAATCTTCGCTTTTCCTATTGATTCAAATATCTGAGAAAAAAGGATTATTTTTTATAACTATTTTTCTTTTGCTTTTTTTAACTTTTAAAGATAAATTTATTACATATTTCAAATTTTTATAGTTTGGATAGTTAAAATACATTGCCCAAAGGCTCTTTTTTGAGGCAATGTGTGTTAATTCTTTTGCTTTGCTTTGGCATATTACTTGCAAATGCATAAGTGTTCGGCAAGATTAATGTCTAGCGAACAAAATTTTGACTTTACTCGAATGTATTTCTCAATTCAAAGATTTCAAAACAGGGATTAAGAAATATACACAAAAAGAGAATTAACACTAAAATAGATGAGGATAAGTATGAAAACAACAAAAATAATCACCCCCTTTATTTTTGTTGGCCTTTTGGCCAGTCTTACCGCTTTTACCCCTGCCCCAGAAAGCAAGATTTATGAACAGCGCGCCCCTCTTGATTCAAGTAGCACGCGTTTTCCATTCGATCATAGCGTGCAAAATTCTTTTGTATACAGATATAAATTAGACGACAAAACACTAGACTTGAGCCAAGCAAAAGTAGACGAAAATTTTTCCTATATTTCTATAGACGAAAAGTCAGCCAGTCTTTTGACGGCAGAAGGTAAGCATGAATTTTCACAGCTCAGCGAAGAGAGATTTAGCCACGCCTACCATCTACCTACTGGCGTTTCAGAAAATCCTAGTGCGCTCAAGCTTGATGTTATGCAATATATTTCACCACTTGTTGAAGTGCAAGAAAAGCATTATGCACAAATTGACCACAGCGCAAACCCTAGTCAAGCCGTGATTGCGCAAAATAGCGCTTACGCAACTGGTGCACTTTGCTTGCCAACTCTTCCCACAAAGCAAGTGACTAATCCTTTCTTTGTGGCTTATAAAAATTTACCTAAAGATCTTTCTTTGCAAAAACAACCTATAGTGCAAAGAGCAAATGCTTATAATGACATTGTACAAAGGCAAGCAAGAAAATATGGCCTTTCCTCTTCACTCATTTTAGCCATTATTCATGTTGAAAGTGGCTTTAATCCAAATGCTGTCAGCCATATGAATGCACATGGGCTTATGCAGATTGTTGTGCCTACTGCTGGCCTTGATGTGCATAAATACTTGAATAAAAGCACCACTCTTCGCCCTGATATGCTCCATAATCCTGACACAAATATCACCTACGGCACCACATATTTGCATCTACTAAACACAAGGCATTTCGATGGAATTCACAATACTTTGAGCCGTGAATATTGCATGATTGCTGCTTACAATGGTGGCTCACGCCGAGTGCTTGAACTTTTTGGTCATGGCCAAGCGGCTTTTGATGCTATCAATAAACTTTCGCCAAATGAAGTGTATAGAAGAATTCAACTTTCTTTCCCTAGCGCAGAAACAAGAAATTTCATCACAAAAGTTGTGAGCGCGAGAAATGCTTATTACGCAATGAAGTAATCTATTATGAATGCAAGTAAGGACTTCGATTATATAATATCCTTAGGAGAGGCCTGCTTTGTGGCTACTATGCTCACTAATGCGGATAAAAGAAAATTTTCTTCGCCCTTTGATTGGATTTTTGGCGGAAACTTACAGACAAGGCTTGACCTCATTTTGAGCGATTTTAAGGGCTTTATCGAAAAAGATAAAATGATTTTAGCTCCAGAGCTGAGCCCCTCAGAAGCGCATCACATGTATGTGAATGATGTTAATGGCCTTATATTCAACCATGACTTTCTTAAAAGCCTTCCCTTTGAAGACAGTTATAAAGAAGTAGAAGAAAAATATAATAGGCGTATTGAACGCTTTTTGGACATATTAGCGAATTCTGAAAGTATTTTATTACTCTATTTTGATATGCTAGACACAAAGGCAAGGAAATTATCCCAAGACAAGCTTATTGAATATATGGTGCGTATCAATGCAAAATTTCCTAAATGCCACATACAGCTTTTATACTATCAAGTGAAAGATGATGCCATAGAAGACAATTACCAAAGAATTAATAAATACCTCACCATGGGTGAATATTCTGGCGTAATTACTGGCCCACTCCTCGATAGTATCAAGCAAAAATAAGAAAAATGAGAAAAATAAAATAAATAAAAAAAAAGACTGAACACATTCAGTCTTTTTTTCATAAACAAGCTTTACATAAATTATACAATATTATAATGTCGCGGCATTTTCTTTTCTTCCTTCTACTTTACAGTAGTTGCTCAATAAGGAATCGAGAATTGTTTGCATTTCATTATAATCAAATTGCATAGATGCTCTATTTTCAACAGCAATGTTATTATGCAAATCCACCTTGATACGAGGCATGGTGTGATTTGAATAAGAACGCACTTGTTGAGTTTGTTGCGTCACAAGATTTAATTTATCAAGTGCTTCAAGAGCATTTTTTATGGAGTGTTTTGCAGTGAATTCTGACATATAGTTACTCCTATAATTTACAGCAAGCATTGATTATTTAAGGCCTTTACAACAACTGTATCGGCAAATTATATACTTACTTTAGGCTAAAACAAACAAATCTACAAATTTAAAATTAACAGTGTCCACCAAGCCGCAATTTGTCAAACGAATTTCAGGAATACAGGCCAGTGGCAATATTGCCATTGTCATAAATGGTGAAGCAATTTCACAGCCCAAATCTTTCCAAGCATTGTCAAGGCCAGCTACTTTATTTGCCACAGCTTGCACATTGTCATTACTCATAAGGCCTGCAATTTCAAGCTCATTTAAAGCTAAAACTTCTTTATTATAGACTGCCACCATGCCACCGCCGCATTTTTCTAAGGTTTGCAAAGCAAGAAGCATATCCTCGTCATCAAGGCCTATCACCATAAGATTATGCGCATCGTGCGCAACTGTTGAAGCAACCGCACCTTTTTTTATTCCTAATCCCTTCACAAATCCGCAGCCTCTTGTGCCACTTTTTGTGTGCCTATCGAAAACAATTAATTTTGCAATATCTTTATCACTATCTGGCAAAGCAAGGCCATTTTCGACCTTCAATTCTTCCACAATATGTTTTGTCACAGCACTTGCTTCCATAACTTCAATTATGCGCGCATTGATTGTATTATTAATATAATCTTTTGGCGCAGCAATCTGCACATCAGCTAAAGAAAGTTCTTTGCCTAGATGCATGCTTTCTTTTGCCCAAGTTGGATAATTTGGTCTTTCAATTTCAATAAGCATTTCGCCATTACTTGCCACATGAAAGCCATTATAAAAAACTTCATCCACCTTCATATTTTCTAAGTCTGATATAAGTATCATATCCGCAAATTTTGAAGGCGAAATTGAGCCAACTTCATGATCTTTTTTGAAATAAGTGGCGCAATTCAAGCTTGCCATTTGTATAGCTTCTATAGGATCAACTTTTTCTTCAATAGCTCTTTTCACTATATAATCAAGATGCCCTTTTTCAAGCAAGGTGTGCGGATGACAATCATCACTCACAAGCATAAAATAACGTGAATCGGCTTTATCTTCTGTGATAGCTCGCACGGTTTCTTTCACATCTTGCCAAGCTGAACCTTCACGAACCTGCGCATACATTCCAAGCCTTGCACGATAAAGCGCGTCTTCTTTTGAAACGGATTCGTGACAAGAAGAGATACCACTTGCCGCATATGCATTGAGGCCTTTATCAAGGTCAGGGTGTGCATAATGCCCTGTCACCACCATATTTTGATTATAGGTCGCTTCTAATTTTTGATGCACTTCATCATTTGCATAAATAACTCCAGGGAAATTCATCATTTCGCCAAGGCCAGCAATATTAGTGTATGTCAAGGCTTCTTCAATGTCTTTCACATTAAAGCTTGCGCCTGTATATTCATAACCTGGCATTGCAGGTACGCAGGAAGGCACCGTTGCCCAAATATTTATAGGCAATTTATCCCCTTCGCCCACCATAAGCTTCACGCCTTCAAGCCCAAGAACATTGGCGATTTCGTGCGGATCCATAAAGATGCCTGTCGTGCCATGTGGAACAACGGCTTTTGCGTATTCGCTCACGCTTATCATAGAACTTTCGACGTGAATATGCCCATCAAGCAAACCTGGTGCAAGGTATTTTCCTTTTGCATCAAAAACTTTTGTTTGCTCGCCTATGCAATGTTTTGCACTTGGGCCAACATAGGCTATGCGCCCTTTATAAACTGCAACAGAAGTATTTTCTATCAATTCTCTTGTGTTTACATTTACTAAACAACTATTTTCAATCACTAAATCAGCCATAAGATTACCCATGGCCACTTGTGACAATTCTTTTGAAATTTCGATAAGAGCTTTGCGCTCATAGACTTTATTTGTGCTACTCATATAATATCCTCTAGTCCACTTATAAAAAAAGGGCTCTAAAATAGAAGCCCTTTTCATAATCTTCAAAAAGTTTTGTTATCCGCAATTTGAACCACAAGAGCCTGCTGATCCGCAAGAGCCTGTGTTAGCAAAAGGTTTTGCAGGTTCAAGCACAAAACCCATATAGGAAACATCAAGGCTTACACCTTCAATGTCTTTCCAAAGGTCTTGGTTGATAACAAATTTAAGGTCGTGTTGTTCGATAACTGTATCATCGTCTAATGGCTCATCCAGAGCCAAGGCTAAACGCGGACCACGTCAGCCACCTGGCGCTAAATAGATACGAATCGATTGTTTGTCTTTGCCTTCAAAAAAGGCGTTAAGCTCTTTAAGAGCGCCTTCTGATACTTGTAGCATAAAGCCTCCAATTATATAAACTAAACAATTTTAGTTTTGTTTTAGTGAAACATACATAATAACAAAATCTTATTTCGTCAAGTGTTGAAATATGATTTTAAATTATGTAGATAATTAAACAAATCATATCAATTTATTGAAGAAAATTTCTCCAAAATTTATTTGTAAGTTTCTGTTACGACTACCCCAGCTTCACCTGGTTTACCAATATTTTCATTATTTAAAACAATATTCACACCGCCAGCATTACCAAATAAAATTTCAACTTCTGATCTATAATTTATTTGCGCCTTTGTGCCTTTAAGCAAGGTGAATGATTGCCTTCTTCCGCTATTATCAAATTCAAGGCGAATCCAGCAATCCTCAAGCCCTTCGATAAGCATCACATTATCGCCGCTTCCGTAGCGGGCTGAAATTTCAGTTATTTCTGAGCCTTGATCTGTCACTTCTTCTATAGTGCCTTCTTCAGCTTCTTCATTGTGCGCTTCATCCGTATTTTCTACTGGCTCATGGCTGTCTTCTCCAAGAGTTTCAACTGTTTCTCTCGCTTCTTGGGCACTTTCATCTGTTGCTGTTTGAATTTCAAGATTTGTTTCTACTTCGCTCAAAGCACTTTCTTCATCAAGAACTTTTTCATCTAAAGAACTTTCATCAATTGGATTTTCAATTTCTGTTGAAATTGCACTTTCATTTGTAGTTTCAAGTTCTTGATTCACTTTTTCTTCTTGTGCTGATTCCTTTACAATTTCTGCACTATCTTCAACATTTGAACTTTCAACTTTTTCTTCTTCATTTGCTTTAAAAAGTTTTGAGAAAAAGCCTTCGCCTGACTCTTCAATTTCTTCAACTTCTTCTATTTCTTCTACTTCTTTTGCTGATTCAATGTTTTGACTGGTAGAATTTACTATTTCTTCATTGCTTTCGGCAGATTCAGTATCAGCACTATCCATGCTTATATACGCTCCTGCTCCCACAAGAACTAATGCAAGAAGCACAAAAAAAGCAATAAGTCCTGTGTTAGATTTTTTCTGATTCACTAAAGTATATTTACTGTAGCCATCGGCACCTCTAGGGGCAATTTTGGGTTCACTTTCGTCTAGATAGTCAAGAGCTTTTTGCAAATCTGTGGCGGAAAATCCTAAGAATAAGCCATAGGATTTAATAAAACCACGCAAAAAAACAAGCTCTGGCAATTCTTCTCTTTTACCATCTTCTATGGCACGAATTATTTTTGCAGAAATCTTTATTGATTTTGCTATATCGTCGGCAGTTAAGCCTCTATGCACACGAGCTTCACGAAATTGAGCTCCAAGTTCAGCTAAAGTCATACAATCCTCTTACAGTCTATTATCGATAATCGCTTTTTCTTTGAGCTCGTCTGTAAATGCAGCAAACTCTTTTTCAAATTCTGGTCTTCTGATTTCGCTTTTTATTCTTTCTTTTGTCATATCGTCAAGCTCGCCTGTGTGGGCTGTGAAGCTTCTATCGATAAGATTTATTTGCGCAAGGTTTGAGCCAAGATTTAATAAAGCAGATGTTTCGCCAATCTCCATATGTTGAACGATAGCAACAAGCGAAGGCGCTAAATCTTCTGCCCTTGCCATTCCCATATCACCACTATTATAGACATTTGGCCCAACAGATACTTTTCTTACCGCATCTTTGAAAGTGATTGCGCCACTTGCAATATCTTGAGCGTATTTTTCAGCAGTTTTTGTGCTTGAATAAATCAGCAAACCTACACGGTATTTAAAGTCTGTGGCATTTATTTCAGGGTGCGCGGCATAATATTCTTGCACTTGCTCTTCTGTCACATCAATTTTTGTAATAATATTTCTTTGCACTAATTGCTGTAAAAGCATATTATTTTTTGTGTCTTCTTTCAAAATACTTTCTGTAAGGCCATTTTTAGCTGCTTCTTTATAAAAAGCTTCTTTTGAAAGATTCATATTTTTCATACGCGCATTAAGCTCTTGCTCAACAATTTCATCAGAAACTGAAATACCTTGTTTTTCAGCTTCCTGTATAAGCAATTTTTGCTCAATCATTTGCTCTAAAATTTGTGCATACACTTCGTCAATTTCGGCTTGATGTTTTGTGTCAGTCGCTTTAATACCCATGCTTCTTAGCGCAGGTAAAGCCCTTTGCTCAAGGTCATAGGAAGAAATCATATCGCCGTTTACAACCGCAACTACTCGGGTTTGAGGGGATGCATTGGCCACATTAAACATAAGTGCCAAACAAAACATAAACATAGATATATAACGCATAAAAAACTCCATTCTTGTGAATTCTTGTAAAAAATATAACTTTTAATTATTTTATGCAAGCAAATATTAGTCAAAAAATTTGTATTAAAGCCATTATTTATAATTATATAATGATTTTCCACCTGATTTATGGATAAGCCTGCACTCGCTTATACAAATATCTTTTTGCACAGCCTTACACATATCATAAATTGTGGCTGCTGTGATTTGTGCGCCTACAATGGCTTCCATTTCAACACCTGTTTTGTCATGCGTATGCGCTTCAGCTTCAATTTCGATAGACGGCGGATTATCCACGACATTAAAGCGAATGTCGGCATAAGAGAGCGCGAGAGGATGACACATAGGAATAAATGAAGAAGTCTGCTTCGCTGCCATTATTCCCGCAACCTTTGCTGTAGTCAGCACATCGCCTTTTGGCAAAGCATTATCTTTTAAGAGCTTTAGCGTGTTCGCATTTACAAACACTTTACAAGAAACAATAGCAACGCGCTTTGTTGGCTTTTTATCACCAACATCAACCATGCACACATTCCCGTCTTTATCCATATGCGTAAAATCAAGCTCTTCTTTATTTCCTTCCATAACAGTATTTATATAAGAGTAAAGATGCGCATAAACCTCATCAAAATTATTGTCAGAAGTATCATAAATATAGGCATCGTCAGCAGGAGTAAGAGGGTCAATAGCTCTTGTTCTGTCTTGCATATCTCTTTGTTTGAGATTGAGATACAACTCTTCATAATCTACTTTTTCATTTTTCTCTAAAAGCTCGTTATAGCGTCTTTTTGCTCTTTCTTCTGGAGTCGCATCAAGGAAGATTTTGCATTTCGCATTTGGAAACACCTTTGTTCCCATATCCCTTCCCTCAACAACTAAAGAAAATTCGTCGGCAATCTTTCTTTGATTTTCTTGCAAAATTGTGCGTATTGTTGGATGCTTTGCAACTAATGAAGAAAGACGTGAAGCTTTTTCACTTCGTATAGGAAGCGCGGCAACATCTTCGCCATTGCAAAGTAAAAGGGCGTCTGCCCCATTTCCTTGCAGAGTGAAGACATAGGTCTTTGCTCTTCTTTCTATTTCTTCGTCTGACAAATCCATAATTTCTGCACCAAACTTAAGCCCTAAAGTACGGTACATTGCGCCCGTGTCGAGCATTGGCATATCAAAAGCTTTTGCCAATTCTTTTGCCAAACTTGATTTACCCACACCAGCAGGCCCATCAAGGGTAATAATAAAAGCTTTAGACATTTTTATCACACTCCTCAATATAGGCTTTAATCTTTTCTATAAGTAAAGCATTTTCTTCAGGTAAACCTACAGAAATTCTTAAAGAATTTGGCAAGCCATAACTTGCAAGCGAGCGTAAAATAATGCCTTCTTTCAAAAGATATTCGAACAATTTTCTGCCATCAAAAGGCATTTGAGCCATCAAGAAATTTGATTGACTAGGATAGATTTTCGCCCCTAATTTTGTCAATTCTTCTGTGAGAAAAACTCGGCCTATCTTTGTGATTTCTACAGTTTTTTGATAGAATTCTCTATCGTCAAGTGCGGCAATAGCGGCTTCTTCTGCCAAAAGATTCAGCGAAAAAGGAAGGCGCACTCTGCACATATAGTCAGCAATTTCTTCGGGAAATATGCCATAGCCAATTCTAAGCCCTGCAAGGCCATAGCATTTTGAAAAAGTGCGAAGCAAGGCAATGTTTTCGATTGTGTCTAAAAGAGTATCGCAACGGCAATCTTCATCAGCAAAGTCAGCATAAGCTTCGTCCACAACTAAAAGGCAAGTAGAAGGCAATTTTTTTGCAAATTGCACAATTTCATCTCTTTTAATTGTATGGCCAGAAGGATTATCTGGATTAGTGAGGAAAACAAGGGCTGTGTTTGCATCAACAAGCGAAAGAAGTTTTTCAAAGTCAAAAGAAAAATCTTTATTGAGTTTTGTCTGCCTAAGCTCAACATTGCACAATTTGGCTTGCGTGCAATAAATGCTAAAGCAAGGATCAAAAGCCACAATATTATTCTTTTCTGGGTTTGCCATCACACGAATAAGAAGATCAATAACTTCATCAGAGCCATTGCCAAGCACAATTCTTTTTGCTGAAACATTGTGATAATCGGCAATTTTTTTTGCTAGTTTTGGAGCACCTGATTGTGGATAACGAAAAGCGAGTTGCGCTTTTTCTTGCAAAATATTTAAAACTTTTGGCGAAACACCGTAAGGATTTTCATTGCTGGCAAGTTTTATAACTTTCTCAAGCTTGTATTTTTCCTTGATTTCATCAATCGACATTCCCGCTTCATATGGCGAAAAGTCAAGGACTTCTTTTTTTACTGAAAATTTCATAGACAACACTTTTTCTATTTTTTAAATAAGTTAAGGGAACCTTTAATTTCTAAAAAAAGATTCCCTTTTATGAAACAATTATGCGTTTTCAGGCACTTGTGGGCGCACTGTAAGCACAGGGATTGGGGAAGATTTTACAATTTTTTCAGCAACAGAGCCAAAGAGGATTCTGTCAATACCTGTTCTTCCGTGGGTTCCCATAACAATAAGGTCAACATCTTCAGATTTTGCTAAAGCAATCACTTCTTCTGCTGCATAACCAACCACTACTTCTGAACGAACTTCAACACCTGGGAAGTATTGAGAAACAAATTCAGCCATTGCGGTTTCTGCACCTGAAACTATTTCGCCTACAAAGGAATCGATAGTATTTGGTGGGACATGAAAACCGGAATATTGGGTTAATGTAGGTGCAGCATATACAGCAATCACGCTTGCATTGCTAAGTTTTGCGTACATAGTTGCGTATTCAGCAACCACTTTGCTATGCTCTGATAAATCGAGTGCACATAGAATTTTTTTTACTTCTCTCATAATAACCTCCTTCAAAATCAGATAATTCTATCGTAAAATTATTATATACTATTTTTTTTCTGTCGACAAGCACTTCTTTTTCTGTTAAAAATAAAAAAATTATACAGCCTAAAACTTCGGCATAGTATTTGCATACATCTACGCAAGAGAAGATTAAGGAAATTTATTCCCACTCATTCTTTCAAAAACTTAAATAGAAAAAGCATGATTAAAACGGAAAATAACGAGGTTATTTATGAAAATAGACAATGAATTACAACAAATTCTTTTGCAAAATGAATCACTTCTCACAAAGAACAAAGCTGGGCAGAATGTTGAAGGGCAGTCAGACTTTGCTGATATTTTAATGCAAGCAGAAGCTGCTGAAACTCAAGAAAGTTCTAGCTTTGCCTCAACTGAGCTTGAATTTAGAAATCTTTCTGCCGCAAACCTTGCCACATTGAATGCAAGCTTGAATGATAAATTAGGCGAAACTTCTGCTGATGGTTCTATGCTTGAATTTGAAGAAGAAATGTACACCATGACTGCCATGCTTGATGGTTTAGATGCCTATGCGCAAAAACTTACAAATGCTAATGCAGACAAATCTGCCTGGGAAGACTTGCAAGCCATCTCTGCACAGGCTCAAAGCTTAAAAGGCTCTAAAATGCCTGAAGGTTTACAAGATTTAGCCTCTGAAATTGAAACTCTTGTAGCCACCGAACAATTCAAAATGAATCGCGGTGATTACGCACTCTAAAAGGCGCAATTATGAACAAGCTCAAGATTTTTCATAAAATATCTGTCTATGCTATTGCACTTACTTTTTGCTCACCTAGTTTGATGCCTAAAGAAGCAAAGGCCGAAGATATTAAGCCATTATACGATTCTTGGCGTGAATATTCTAACCGTAGAGGTTACGACAGATCTAATAATATAGCAATACCATCAGATCCTGCTTACACACCAAGGCAAACTTTGCCCATTATAAGCGGGCCTGAAATGGAATTGATAGCTGAAGAAGAAAGATTGCGCATGATAGAAGCCTTTGAAGAAGTTGAACTAGAACATATTCAAAGAGAAAAAGAATTGCGCCAAAGAGCTTTAGAAGCAAGTTCTTCAAAAACAAATAACCAAAACCACAAAAAAGAGAATGCTACTTCTTCTCAACAAAGTTCAAGCCAATCCAATCAAACAAGTAGCGCTAACAAAACAAATCAAAGTGCTAGCCAAGCAAGCTCGAGTCAGTCAAGCACAATCACACAAGATTCAAAAGCAAGCACATCTTTGAATAATTTTCCTTCTACAAGTGCATCAGCGAATGCACCTACCCACTCAGGCCCATCTACGCATTCTGGCACACAGTCGAGTGCAGAAATGCAATATTATGAAGATGAACTTCGAGTATTGCGCACACCTGAAAATACAGCCGAAGCAAGAGAAAGAGCACGACAAGAAGAATTGAGGTACAGCCAAAACTCTCGCTCCATCCCTTCAGTGAGTGGAACAATGGCAACAGATTCTACATTGCCTGCACCTATATTGATAGATCCAAATTATGTGGAAGTGTTAGAGTAAATTGAAATAAAATGCAAAAAAGGCAGTTCGATGAACTGCCTTTTTTTGCATTTATTCTTTGTTTTCTCTTGTATTGCTTTCTTCTACTTTTTCTTCTGTTTTTACTTCTTTTATGTCATCTTCAGTTTTATTCTTTGCGTCTTCTTCCATTCTATAGGATAGATTTTGGCTTTCAGCACAAAATCCTCACTGCGCAAGAAACGTCGTTCTTGCTTGTTCGCTGAAGACTTGTTCGCTACGCTCTCAGACTCAGAAGACTTATTCTTTATCTGATTCTACTGGTGCTTCTTGTACACCCTCTACTTTATCATCTTCAGTTTTATTCTTTGCGTCTTCTTC
>CAYJFE010000076.1:0-12595 GCA_964369165.1 uncultured Desulfovibrionaceae bacterium
CTGCTGTTATCGCTGATAACGTAGGTGACAACGTGGGCGACTGTGCTGGTATGGCGGCTGACTTGTTTGAAACATATGCTGTGACAGTTGTTGCAACAATGCTTTTGGCTTCTATCTTTTTTGTAGGCGAATTGCAATCTACAATGATGATGTATCCACTTCTTATTTCAGGCATTTGTATCTTAGCTTCAGTATTTAGTGTGCGCTTTGTAAAATTAGACGCTTCTAAAAAAATCATGAAAGCTCTTTACAAAGGTCTTATCGCAACATCAGTTATTTCAGCTGTTCTTATCACAATCCTTACCTATATCCTCTTTGCTGGTTTTGAAACAATGACAATTCAAGGCCTAGAGTTTACTGCTTCTAACCTTTTAGTATGTGTATACACAGGTCTTGCAGTTACAGGTTTATTAGTTTGGGTGACTGAATATTACACAGCAACTAACTATCGTCCTGTAAAATCAATTGCTTCAGCTTCACAAACAGGCCACGGAACAAACGTAATCCAAGGTCTTGCTGTTTCAATGGAATCTACAGTATTGCCAGTATTTATTATCTGTGCTGGTATCTTAATCACTTATATCAACGCCGGCCTCTTCGGTATCGCTATTGCAGCTACAACAATGCTTGCTCTTGCTGGTATGGTTGTTGCTCTTGATGCTTACGGCCCTGTAACTGACAATGCTGGCGGTATTGCTGAAATGTCTGGCTTACCAGAAGAAGTGCGTACAGTAACTGACGCTCTTGACGCTGTTGGTAACACAACAAAAGCTGTAACAAAAGGTTATGCTATCGGTTCAGCTGGCTTGGCTGCTCTTGTTCTTTTTGCTTCATACACAGAAGACTTGAACCGCCTCTTCCCTGACCTTAATGTTCAATTCACCTTGCAAGATCCTTATGTTCTTATCGGTCTTTTTGTTGGTGGTCTTCTTCCTTACCTCTTCGGTGCTATGGGCATGATGGCTGTTGGCCGCGCTGGTGGTGCTGTTGTTGTGGAAGTTCGCCGCCAGTTCAAAGCTATTCCAGGTATTATGGAAGGCACAGCAAAACCTGATTATTCAGCTGCTGTTGATATGCTTACAAAAGCTGCTATCAAAGAAATGCTTGTTCCATCTCTTCTTCCTGTGCTTGCTCCAGTTGTGCTTTACTATATTGTAAACGCAATCGGCGGACAAGAAGCTGCTTTTGCATCTGTTGGTGCAATGCTTATGGGTACAATCGTAACAGGTATCTTCGTTGCTCTTTCAATGACAAGTGGCGGTGGTGCTTGGGATAATGCGAAAAAATACATCGAAGATGGCAATTTCGGCGGTAAAGGTTCAGAAGCTCACAAAGCTGCTGTAACAGGTGACACTGTTGGCGATCCTTACAAAGATACTGCTGGTCCAGCTATCAACCCAATGATCAAAATTATCAATATTGTTGCTATCTTGCTCTTGCAGATTTTAGCATAATATTTATATCATTGCATAAATATAAAGGCCTCAAGATATAAAATCTTGAGGCCTTTACTTTTGCTTGAATATCACAATGAATTTCTAATTCTTATGAAGTTTAGATTCGTCTTTATAGAGTTTATAAGTGATGGAATCGGCAAGAGCTTGCCAGCTTGCTTCTAGTATATCATAAGAAACACCCACAGTCACCCATGAGGAATCTTTATCACTGCTTTCGATAAGTACGCGTACAACAGACTCTGTGCCTGAATTTGCATTTTCATTCTCATCAAGATTTTCTTCTTTTTTCGCGGTGAGAACACGCACTTTAAAGTCACGAAGCATAATGTCGGCCACATTAGGATAAAATGGCTCTAAAGCCTTTTTCAAAGCTTTATCAAGCGCATTCACAGGACCAAGACCAGTTGAAGCTGTATGCTCGATTGCGCCCTCAACTTCCACCATAACACTTGCTTCTGCCAAAGGAGGCTGAGCCGTATCTTGCTTGATTTCCAATACTTTAAATTGAATAAGCTTGAAGAAATCACGCACACCGCCTTGAGCAAGCTTTCTAAGAAGTAACAATTCCACGCTGGCTTCTGCTGTTGCATAATCATAGCCAAGCGCTGCTTTTTTCTTCAATTCATTAAACAGTCCACGAACAACAGGTTCGTCCTTATCAAGCATAAAGCCGAATTTCTTTGCTAAAGAAATAATATTCGATCTGCCTGCCATTTCTGTCATCAAAATTCTTTGCGTATTACCCACAAGTTCTGGGTCGATATGCTCATAGAGTGAAGAATTTCTTGCAACGGCTGAAACGTGAATGCCACCTTTATGCGCAAATGCTGATTTGCCAATAAAAGGTTGACGTATAAATGGCGTCATATTGGCTATATCACTAAAATACGCAGCTACGGAAGTGAGGTGTTTGAGATTGTCTTTAGGAATGCAAGAATATGCATTATCGGTTTTCAATTGCAAAATAGGTATAACAGAGCAAAGATTTGTATTTCCACAACGCTCACCAACACCATTTATTGAACCTTGCACCTGCATAGCCCCTGATTCAACAGCAGAAATCGCATTTGCTACAGCCATTTCACAGTCATTATGCGGGTGAATGCCAATATGCGCTTTAGGGAAACGCTCTTGCACTTTTGTGACAATTTCTTTAATTTCACTGGGCAAAGTGCCACCATTTGTGTCGCAAAGCACCAAAGCTCTTGCGCCTGCAGTATGCGCGGCTTCTAAAGCTAATAATGCGTATTCGGGATTACTTTTATAGCCATCAAAAAAATGTTCGGCATCAAAAAAGACTTCGTCCCTATGCTGTCTAAGATAAGCAACTGAATTTTTAATAATTTCTAAATTCTTATCTAAGTCAATGCGTAGAGCTTCTTTCACGTGCTTGTCGTGCGTTTTGCCAAAAATAGTAATAACTTCTGCGCCACAAGCTATAAGGGCGTTCAAATTATCGTCTTTTTCTGCTTTCACAGAAACATGATGTGTGCTTCCAAAGGCTGCAATCTTTGCATTTTCTAGCTTATAGTTTTGAATTTCTTGAAAAAAAGCTGTGTCAACAGGATTTGCCCCAGGCCAACCGCCTTCGATATAGTGCACGCCAAGCTCATCAAGCTTCAAAGCTATTTTCACTTTATCAGTGGTGGAAAGGTTCACATCTTCACTTTGCGCGCCATCACGTAAGGTTGTGTCATATATAAATATTTGTTTCATAGTGTTTAGATTACTTACCAAGCTCAAATACGTCATGAAGAGTTCTTACAGCGAGCTCCGTGTATTTTTCTTCTATGACCATAGAGGTTTTGATTTCTGAGGTGGAAATCATAATGATATTGATATTTTCTTTGTGTAGAGCCGTAAAAGCGCGCGCAGCAACGCCGGAATGGCTTCGCATACCCACACCAATAATGGAAACTTTTGCAATATTAGTATTACTCAAAATTTCGCCGGCTTGAATTTCACGGGAAAGCTCTTCCATAATGGCTATAGCTTTTTTCAAATCTTTGCGTGAGCAAGTGAAAGTCATGTCGGTGATGCCGTCTTGACTTGCTTTTTGAATAATCATATCTACAACTATTCCTGCGGCATCAAGAGGGGTGAAGATTGAAGCAGAAATGCCCGGTTTATCGGGAATATTTGTAATAGTTACGCTTGCTTGGTCTTTATCAAAGGCAATGCCAGAGACCAAAACTTCTTCCATCATGCTGTCCTCCTGAACAACCATTGTTCCAGGTTCGTTTGAAAAAGTTGATAAAACCTGAACTGGTACATTATATTTTTTCGCAAATTCCACTGAACGAATTTGCAAAACTTTTGCGCCCATTGATGACATTTCAAGCATCTCATCATAGGATATTCTATTGATTTTCTTAGCACTCGAACATATACGAGGATCTGTTGTATACACGCCGTCAACATCAGTAAAAATGTCGCAGCGTTCAGCATTCAAGGCCGCAGCAAGTGCAACGCCGCTTGTGTCAGAGCCACCACGCCCGAGAGTTGTCAGGCGCCCATCGACAGTTGCCCCTTGAAAGCCAGGCACAACTAAAGCATCGTATTTTTTTAAAAGCTTTAAAATCTTTTCGCTATCGATCGATAAAATGCGCGCTTTACCAAAATCTTCATCTGTTAAAACAGGTATTTGATGCGCAAGCAAGGAGCGAACTTTAAGCCCAGCGTCTTGCATAAGCATTGCAAATAAAGCAACTGATTCTTGCTCGCCTGTTGCAAGCAAGGTGTCCATTTCAGCTGGGTTTGGTTCATCAGACCATTGATGTGCCATCTCAATAAGTTTATTCGTTTGGCCACTTCTTGCCGACAAAACAACAATCACCTTATAGCCAAGGGCAATAGCATTCATCACCTTTGTGCGAACTTTCTTCATGCAGTTCAAATCAGCTACGGAAGTACCACCAAATTTCTGTACACAAATACGCATATTATTCCTTATTTTTCAAAAACTTAGACAAGAAATCTAATCTTGAAAATATTGATTAATCTTTTGGAGAAGAATGTCAGCATTTTTTGCTCCACACTTCACCAATAAAGAGCGATTATCATGCCCTATTTCAAAGCAAATGTCCAGTCTTTCAAGGGGCATTGCGTTAATATCTAAATATTCAGCCCACTCTATAAGCGCGTAAGCACTTTTTTCTTCAACAATTTCTTCAATCTCTTCAGGCAAATCTATAAATTCTCCATCGCCCTGCATTTCTTTTAATCTATACATATCAGCGTGATAAACTTGAGGATTTGTGGGATATTGATTGACTAAGGTAAAGGTGGGGCTTGAAACTTCTGCTCTTTCGCAATTTTTTAAGGCAGAAACAAAGCCACGCGCAAAAGTCGTTTTACCTGCACCCAAAGAGCCAAATAAAAGAAGAAGGCGAATATTTTCAAATTCTTCCAAAGCCTTGGCTATACACTGCCCAATTTTAAGAGTGTCATTATCATCTGCCAAAAAAAGAGAGATTGTTTTCATATCATCAAAAATTAAGAATTTATTTCAAGTATCACATAAGCGACAGCATTTGTTCTTTCATGACTCATACTTACGTGAGCATGAGTTATTCCCTTAGATTCCACAAAAGCCTTTGATTTATCAAAGAATAAAAGTTCTGGCTTACCAAGATTATTTGTTGTGACGGCTATATTTTTAAAGGTAATTCCCTGTCTAAAGCCCGTTCCAAGCGCTTTCACGCAAGCTTCTTTTGCCGCAAAACGAGCCGCAATCCAGGCTATGCATTTCGGTGAATCAAGGCTAGGCATAACTTCAAGTTCCTTATAATGCAATACCTTATAGCAAAAAGCCATGCCAAATCTTGAAATAGCATTCTCAATCCTTGGTATTTCAACTATATCTATGCCTATTCCAAAAATCATATACATACCTTATATACACTTGAAAAGTGTTGGGTTTTATGTTAAAAAAATTACATGAACACGAAGAAATCGTATATACAGCTTCTGCCCATAGAATTAAGCAACCAAATTGCCGCTGGTGAAGTGGTTGAGAGGCCAAGCTCAGTCTTAAAAGAGCTTATCGAAAATAGCCTTGATGCTCAAGCGACTGAAATCTCTGCTATGATTGAAGATGGCGGCCAAAGCTGCATACAAGTGACTGACAATGGAAAAGGTATAGTAAAAGAAGAATTACACCTTGCCGTCACTCGTCACGCAACAAGCAAAATCAAAGATATTAGCGACTTAAGCTCAATATCTTCTTTTGGTTTTCGTGGCGAAGCTTTGCCAAGCATAGCCTCTGTTTCGCGCTTTTCCATAAGCTCAATCCCTAAAATTGAGTATGAAATGAAGAGTGAAGAAAGTCAAGAAAAGAATAGAGAAGCCCATACTTTAGCCGTAGAATTTGGCAAACATCTTCCTATCTCTCCCTCTTCATTGCAAATAGGCACAAAGATTGAAGTACGCGATTTATTTAGTAATATCCCCGCTAGGCTCAAATTTCTTAAAACTCCAAGCACTGAAACAAAAAGAGCGCAGGATATTTTTACACGCATTGCCCTTATGCACACTGATAAAGCCTTGAGTTTCTTTTCAGGCACGCGTGAAGTTTTGTGTTTTTTAAAAGAAGAAAATTTACAGCAAAGACTTTCAAAAATTTGGGCGCCTCAGCTTACAAAAGATATGATTGAAGTTGACGATAGAATGTATGAAGATATACATATTCAAGGACTTATTTCAAATCCTCGCTCGCTTTACTCAAAGGCCGATAAAGTCTATCTCTATGTCAATAATCGCCCTGTCTCAGATAAAATGCTCACACGTGCAATAAGGCAGGCATATAAAGATTCACTCACCACAAAGGATTATCCACAAGTAGTTCTAAATATTATGCTTAATCCTGAAGAAGTGGACGTCAATGTGCACCCTGCTAAAAGCGAAGTACGCTTTAGGGACGAGCAAAGAACCTTCAAAGCTGTCTATAAAATCTTAGAACAAAATCTTTCTAAAAAACTTTTCTTCAGTCCTGAAAGAGTTTTTGCGCAAGAAGTGTCAAAAAATCAGCCAAGCGCTCCAAATGACGAATTTATCCCTCTTTATGAAGCAAAACCTCAAGGCTTTTGGGGCAATGCTGACAGACAAACAAGAAGTGATAATAATTACTTCATGGACTTCGCTCACCGCGTGCAAAGCAATGAAGAAAACAAAGAAATTCGCATAGATATACACGATGCTCTGAGCGCTCAAGCTAAGGATTTTTCTAATCCGCAAAGCCACACAAATTCCTTTGTAAGGGAAAGCAATAAGCCTCAGGATTATCATTTCGACAAAGAAATTCAGCAAGCACAAGAAGAAAGAAGCGGAAAAAATATTATTCTTCCTAAATATTTATGTCAAATTGCCGCCTCCTACCTTCTCTTTCAATCGCAAGCAAAAGAAATTTTTATTCTCGATCAGCATGCCGTGCACGAAAGAGTTTTATACGAACGCTTGTCAAAAAAAGAAAATATTCCTCTGCAGCATCTGCTTGTGCCTATAGAACTTTTATTACACACAAGCGAGAAAGAAGCCTATTTCAAATTAGCAAAAGATATTCAAGCTCTTGGTTTTATTTGCGAACTCAATGAAAATCTTCTTTCAATTAAAGCGCAATCAACTTATTTTAAATACAGTGCGACAGAGCAATTTTTTAGAGAAATTTTGAAAAATGAAGAAATTAATATAGAACAAAAATTCATGGATCTTGCCTGTGATGCCGCATTAAAGGCGCATCAAAACATTACAGAACAAGAAGCCTTAGAATTATACACACAATGGGCCATGTGCGATGAGCCCGATTTTTGCCCGCATGGCAGACCTTGCTACAGCATTATTGATGAAAACACCCTAGCAAAAATGTTTAAGAGAGTTTGAGATGAAGTCAAATCACTATGCTTTTGGTATCTTTGCAGCTGTAAATTTTACTTTTTTCAATCCCAATAAATTCCCCTATGTTTATTGGCCTGAAGGTTTTACCTTTGCGCATATTGTTCTTTCTATTGCCTATGTAAGTTTTGTGGCTGTGCTTCTTTATTGGGTAATCAGACTTTTGAAAAAATTTGAAGCACTCAAACCGCCTTTAGAAAATAAAAAATATATTTATAATTTTTTGAATGAAGCCTATTTGCAAGACATCTTTTTTGAAGGCTATATTCCTGTCCCTGGCCGCTTAGCTTTTTGGGATATACGCGCAAAACTCAGCGCAATAGACAAGAAATTTCTTATCTTCAAAACAAATATCGTCATGCATGGTTGGCCTGCTTTTGGCGAAATAAAATATGTTGATGCTCTTGTTGGGCGCGAGTTTCGTGGCAGAATCGAAATAGAGGGTGTTTTATACGAATTTCGCTCACTTGTTGCCTCTTTAGAGGAAAAAAAACACCAAATCTATCTTCGTGTGCCTATGCCAAAAGAGCTCAGTGTCACAACAAAAAGGTTCCAAAGAAGGCTTTTGATTGACGACCATCTAGATCTTTCTGGCATTCTATGGTTTGATATAGACACAAAAAATCCACCTATACATATAAATGATGTCAAGGGCTTGAAGAATCAATATATAGCTTTCAAAAAAAATCAAATACAACACTTCACTCTTATAGATTTATCTGCAAGGGGCATGAAAATTAGATTTAACAATACTGAGCTAGACTTTAAAAATCTTAATATCACAAGAAATGCTACTTGTCTTTTCTCTTTGTCTTTAGTACAATTAGACACAAGAAAGGTCACTCGTATGTGGCTTTTGCTTGAATGTCGCCATGTACAGCACGATAATAATGACATTGTGGCAGGATTTTTTATTTTGAAATACGCTATGCACTCGAAAAACGGATTTGAATGGATTT
The DNA here is from genome assembly GCA_964369165.1 of uncultured Desulfovibrionaceae bacterium. Classification (GTDB taxonomy): domain Bacteria; phylum Desulfobacterota; class Desulfovibrionia; order Desulfovibrionales; family Desulfovibrionaceae; genus CAYJAZ01. The sequence goes on from CAYJFE010000076.1 coordinate 8,306, forward strand.
TGAATGAAAGTGAGGGCGGCGTTGAAGAAATTCAAGACTGGATCGTAGAAATTCGTGACAGTCAAGAGAGATCTATGCGTTAACAAAAATCAAAAGAATGCGTTTTAACTTATAGATTAAACACATTTCTTCATTTATACTAACAATTTAACAAGGAGTTATTTCGTGGACAGTGAAGAGCAGAATGGGCGACTTTGGACTAAAATTTCAGGCTTTTTTTCAGCTAAAGAAGAAAATATTGAACAAGCAATTATAGAAGCGCAAGAAGATGGCGAGCTTAAAGCCGACGAAGGCTCTATGCTCTTGAATGTGCTTGAATTTGATTCGATTCAAGTATACGACATCATGACACCAAGAACAGATATTGCCTGCCTTCCTCTTGGTTCTACCATAGCAGAAGTAACTGAAAACATTATTGAAACAGGGCATTCTCGTCTGCCAATTTTTGATGGCACAAGAGATAATATTGTCGGCATTGCCTATGCCAAAGATCTTTTGCCCTATCTCACCCATGCTACAAAACACGAAGAATTGATCGACTCCATTATGCGCGATGCCTATTTTGTTCCTGAAACGAAGGTATGCAGCGAACTTTTACAAGAATTTCGAACAAGAAAAATACACTTAGCTATTGTCGTAGATGAATACGGCGGCACTTCAGGCCTTGTAAGTATTGAAGATTTGCTTGAAGTTATTGTTGGCGAAATTGAAGATGAATACGATGCGCCAAAAGACGAAGAAATTATCAAATTAGACGACAATCAATATATATTGAATGGACGTGCCTTTTTAGAAGATTTAGAAGAAATCAGTCTTGTGATTGAATCTGAAGAAGTGGATACTATTGGTGGTTATCTTTGCCTCTTATCTGGACGAGTGCCTTCAAATAACGAAGTTTTTGAAGTAAACGACTGGACGCTTACTGTTGCAGAAGCCGATGCAAAGCAAGTGAAAATAATCAAAGCTGTGAAAAAGGAAGAAGAATGAAATTTGCCAAAAGACTTGAAAGCATAAAACCCTCTGCCACCTTGGCCATCAGCGCAAAAGCGCAAGAATTGAAAGCTCAAGGCATTCCTGTTATTTCCTTAGCCCTTGGCGAGCCTGATTTTGCTACGCCAGAGCATATTTGCAAAGCTGCAAAAAAAGCCATCAATGAAGGAAAGACAAGATACACGGCTGTAAATGGCATTATTGAAGCAAAAAAAGCAGTTTGCAACTACTTTTCACGCTCTTATGGGGAAGTAATTGAGCCAAAAAATGTGATTATCACCAATGGTGGCAAGCAATCGCTCTATAATCTTTTTATGATTTTATGCCAAGAAAATGATGAGGTTATTGTACCAAGCCCTTATTGGACATCTTATCCTGAAATGGTGGAATTATCAGGCGCAAAGGCTGTTATTGCCCCAACTTCTGCTGAAAACGCTTTCAAAGTCAGCATAGAAGATTTGGAAAAAGCTTATTCACCAAAAACGAAAGTGCTTTTACTAAACTCGCCTTCAAACCCTACAGGCGCGCGCTACAGCCAGGAAGAATTAGATGCTCTTGCCTTGTGGGCAATAGAAAAAGATCTTTTTATTATTTCTGATGAAATTTATGACCAACTCATCTATAACAATGGCACAAAGGCCTCTCTTGTTCATCTTTTTAGTAAATATCCAGATAAGATAGCAATTTGTAATGGCATGGCAAAAGCATTTGCAATGACTGGCTGGAGGCTTGGCTATACTGTTGCTCATCCTGAAGTCATCAAGCATTGCACAACCATACAAAGTCAAGCAACTTCAAATGTTTGCACTATTGCTCAATACGCTTTAGTCGAAGCTTTGAATGCTGATTATGATTGTATTGAAGAAATGCGCCAAGCTTTTGAACGACGTTTGGAACTTGCTTATGAAGAAATCTCTTCATGGGAAGGAGTTTTATGCCCAAAACCAGAAGGCGCTTTCTATCTATTCCCTGATTTTAAAGAAGTTTTAGCTAAGAAAAATATGACAGGCGATGAACTTTGCACACTTATTCTTGAAAAAGCGAATGTTGCACTTGTGCCTGGTTCAGCTTTTGGCAATCCGACTTGCTTACGTTTTTCTTATGCCCTGGCTGATGATGAGCTTATAAAAGCACTCAAAGCTGTGCGTGAAGTTATTTATTCTTAATTATTTACACAAAAATATTTAGGATATAAAGCATCTATAAGCATTAGAAAAAAAAAACACTAACTATTGAGGATAAAAAATGTCTACAAGTCAACACCCTCTTGCCTTTTCTTTTAAATATGCCAATTTTTCCACTTCTTACGATTGCACAGGCTTCAAAAAGCGCTTGAATGAAGAAGTAGATAAAGGTCTTCTGCCTTTTTTGACCCTGCCTTTTAGTGAGAACCTTATAGAAGAAATCGAAGCCTTGCGCCCTTACTTTTCAAAGTTTAAGCATTTGCTTTTACTTGGTATTGGCGGTTCTGCACTTGGCCCAAGAGCCTTGCAAAAAGCATTTGCCCCTGAACAGGACAGGCCAATGCATACTGGTAAGTCATTATGGATAATGGATAATGTTGATGCAGAAACTTTTTCTGACACGCTCAACCGCTTGCCAAAAGACGATACTTTTATTGTAACCATTTCAAAATCTGGCGGCACTATTGAAACTTTGGCGCAATATTTTATTGTGCGCGAGCATTATCAAAAATTATTCCCCGATACTTGGCAAGATTATTTTGTGCATATCACTGATAAAAACAAAGGTTTCTTGCGTGAAGAAGCCGATAAATACAATATTCGTACCCTTGAAGTGCCAGATAATTTGGGCGGTAGATATTCTGTTCTTTCAGCAGTTGGTATGCTTCCTGCTGCTTTCTTAGGCATTGACTACAAAGCAATTTTAAAAGGCGCGACCGATGCTGGTAGAGCAATCGCAAACGACTACAACACATTAGACAATCACGAGGCATACAAGCTTGCTTCCTTTGCTTTTGAAGCTTTGGAAAATAATTATTCTCAGCTTATTTTCTTTGTCTATCACCCATTATGGGCGACTTTTGGCGCATGGTTTATGCAATTATGGGCAGAGAGTTTGGGCAAAGAAGGCAAGGGTTCTATGCCAATTTCCGCTGTTGGTGCGACAGATCAGCATTCTGTCTTGCAAATGTTTTTAGATGGGCAAAAAGACAAGGCCTGCATCTTCCTTTCGAGCGATGCTGACAAGAAAAATGCCCCTCTCCCAAAATCTATTGAAGGCGAAGGCTGGAGCTTCTTAGAGGGCAAAAATATAGGCGATATTTTAGAAGCCGAAACTCTTGCAACACGCATGGCACTAGTGGATAATAAAGTTCCCTTAGTGCATATTCACACAAAAGATGCGGATTGTTACTCAGCTGGATCGCTTATCCTCAATCTAGAATTAGCAACAATTCTTACTGGTTGGCTATTAGACATAAACCCTGTTGATCAGCCAGCAGTTGAGCAAGGCAAAGTTTTAGCCTATGCAAAATTAGGCTCTACAAAACATAGTCAATATTTGCAAAGATTAAAAGATTTTGAGCAGGCTGATTAATTTACCCTCTAAGTAGCTGAAAATCAAATTTATTTTTTTCTTCCTTTGAACTATACTTTTTAAAGTTTAAGACGATAAGAATAATATGATTTTATGAATAAAGAAAATCAAGAGGATATATTATGAGTAATGAAAGAAAAGAAAATGACCCATACCAACTTATCACTTTCAGCCTAGGTCTTGAAGAATTTGCGGTTGATATTCTTGAAGTGAAAGAAATTATTCGTATGATGGACGCTTCTAGAATTCCACGCTCTTTGGATTTCGTTGAGGGTGTTATAAATCTGCGTAATGTAGTAATTCCTATTATTGATCTGCGTAAGCGCTTTTCTATGTCCGAAAAAGAGCCTGATAGCAATACAAGAATTATTGTTATTGAAATATCAGAACTTCTTGTCGGCTTTATTGTGGATTCTGTTTCCGAGGTCTTTAGCATAGATCCAAACGATATTGAACCTGCGCCAAGCGTTGTTTCTGGTGTTGATTCCGATTATATACGCGGTGTTGGCAAATTGAATGAAAAGTTGCTTATATTGCTTGATATTGAAAAGCTTCTTTCTGTTGATGAAGTGGAAATGCTTGCAGGAATGGGCTAGAAAGATTCATTCTGCAACAAATCATAGAATAAAGCCCCTATTTTTTTCAAAGTAGGGGCTTTTTAATTTATATAGATTTTGGTCGTTGACACAAAATCCTCGCTCGCATTTTGTGTCAAAAATGCTTCGCTCGCTAAAGATTTGT